>CANJXH010000057.1 GCA_947478755.1 Betaproteobacteria bacterium
CACGACGCCATCACCGGGAATCTGCTGCTCGGCCATGCCGAAGTCGACACAGCGATGTTCCTTGAACATGTCCCACTCTTCGAAGCTGCCTTCGTCAAGCAGGATGCCGATACGCTCGCGCGCGGTCAGCTTGCCCTTGCTGTGTTGTGCGTCGATGCGCTTCTGGCCGCCACCGAGGCGGGCTTTCTCGCGCTTGACGTCAAGTTGATGAATGATGTCGTGCATGTGAATCCTCCCAAAATTGCTAATGCAGTCCCAGCAGCTGCCGCGCAGCTGCCGAGGGTGTGATGGTGCCGGCCGTGACGGCCTGGGTCAGTGACGGCAGGTTTTTTTTGACTTCCGGATTTTCGTTGAAGCGCTGTTGCAATCCGCTTTCGATCAGATGCCACATCCACGCCATTGATTGCTGTTGACGCCGCGATGAAATCGCGCCATGCAGTTCCATGGTCTGGTGATGCGTGTTGATTATGTTCCAGAATTCCTCGATGCCCTGGTTCTTCGCGGCACTGGTTTTCAGTACCGGTACTTTCCAGTATTCCGAGGCCGGACGCAGCATGGCGAGTGCAGACTGCATTTGCGCCATGGCCATTTCGGTGGCGCGAATGTCGAGGTCGGCTTTGTTGTAGACGACGACGTCGGCGAGTTCGACAATGCCCTTCTTGATCGCCTGCAAGTCGTCGCCGGCATTGGGCAATTGCAGCAGCACAAACACGTCGGTCATGCCGGCAACGGCCGTTTCCGACTGGCCGACACCGACGGTTTCGACAATGACGATATCGAACCCTGCCGCTTCGCACACCAGCATGGCTTCGCGCGTCTTGTCGGCGACGCCGCCCAGCGAACCGGATGAAGGCGATGGGCGGATGAAGGCTTCCTCCCGCATCGACAGCATTTCCATGCGCGTCTTGTCGCCAAGGATGGAGCCACCCGATACCGATGATGAAGGATCGATGGCGAGCACCGCGACACGATGTCCCTGGCCGATCAGCAGCATGCCCAGCATTTCGATGAAGGTCGATTTGCCGACACCGGGCACGCCGGAGATGCCGACACGGATCGATTTTCCGCTGTGCGGCAGCAAGGCGTCCAGCACCAACTCACCGCGACCGCGGTGGTCAGGGCGGGTGCTCTCCAGCAGGGTGATGGTCTTGGCCAATGCACGCCGTTCGCGGGCGAGCACGCCCTGCACCAGCGCGCTGTCTTCTGCGGTGAGTGCAGTCGACGTCATCAGGCCTTGCGCGCGAGACGAATCTGTTTCAGCACTTCAGCCGCCGATACCGGGATCGGCGTACCGGGGCCGAACACGCCCTTGGCGCCGGCCTTGAACAGCATGTCGTAGTCCTGCGCCGGGATCACGCCGCCAACGAAGACGATGATGTCGGTGGCGCCCTGATCATTCAGTGCCTTCACCAATGCCGGCACCAGTGTCTTGTGACCGGCCGCCAGCGTCGAAACGCCGATCGCATGCACATCGTTTTCCACTGCCTGGCGCGCGGCTTCTTCCGGCGTCTGGAACAGCGGGCCGACATCGACGTCAAAGCCGAGATCGGCAAAGGCAGTCGCGACAACCTTGGCACCGCGGTCGTGGCCGTCCTGGCCGAGCTTGGCGACCATGATGCGCGGGCGCCGGCCTTCTTCGGTCACGAATGAGTCAATGTCCTGCTTGAGTGCGTTCATGTTGCTGTCCTCGCCGAAGGCTGCGGAGTAGACGCCGGAGACGGTCTGGTTCACGGCGCGATGGCGACCAAAGACTTTTTCCAGCGCATCGGAGATTTCACCCACCGTTGCGCGCAGGCGCGAAGCCGTGATCGCCAGGTCGAGCAGGTTGCCGGTTTTGGTTTGTGCCGCGTCGGTCAGCGCATCCAGCGCCTTTTGCACTGCGGCACCATCGCGCGCGGCGCGAATCTTCTTCAGGCGCGCCACCTGCGATTCGCGTACGGCAACGTTGTCGACATCGAGGATGTCGATCGGCGCTTCTTCCTTCAGCTTGTATTTGTTCACGCCGACGATCACGTCCTGCGCCGAGTCGATGCGCGCCTGTTTCTCCGCTGCGCACTTCTCGATCTGCAGCTTGGCCCAGCCCGATTCGACGGCGTGCGTCATGCCGCCCATCTTCTCCACTTCCTCGATGATGGCCCAGGCCGCATCGGCGATGTCCTGCGTCAGCTTTTCCATCATGTAGGAGCCGGCCCAGGGGTCGATCACATTGGTGATGTGGGTTTCTTCCTGGATGATGAGCTGGGTGTTGCGCGCGATACGCGATGAGAACTCGGTCGGCAGCGCAATGGCTTCGTCGAGCGCGTTGGTGTGCAAGCTTTGCGTGCCGCCGAACACCGCCGCCATCGCTTCGATGGTGGTGCGCACCACGTTGTTGTACGGGTCCTGCTCGGTCAGTGACCAGCCGGAGGTCTGGCAGTGCGTGCGCAGCATCAGCGACTTCGGATTCTTCGCGTCGAACTCCTTCATGATGCGCCACCATAGCAGGCGCGCGGCACGCATCTTGGCGATTTCGAGATAGAAGTTCATGCCGATCGCCCAGAAGAACGACAGGCGGCCGGCGAAGTCGTCGACGTCCATGCCGCTGGCGATGGCGGTCTTCACGTATTCGCGGCCGTCGGCCAGGGTGAAGGCGAGTTCCAGCGCTTGCGTCGCGCCCGCTTCCTGCATGTGATAGCCGGAAATCGAGATCGAGTTGAACTTCGGCATATTCTTCGCCGTGTAGCCGATGATGTCGGCGATGATGCGCATCGACGGCTCGGGCGGATAGATGTAGGTGTTGCGGACCATGAACTCCTTGAGGATGTCGTTCTGGATCGTGCCCGCCAGCTTGTCCTGCGTGACGCCCTGTTCTTCGGCCGCCACCACATAACCGGCAAGGATCGGCAGCACCGCGCCGTTCATGGTCATCGAGACCGACACCTTGTCGAGCGGAATGCTGTCGAACAGGATCTTCATGTCTTCCACGGAGTCGATCGCCACGCCGGCCTTGCCGACATCGCCGACGACGCGCGGATGGTCCGAGTCATAGCCACGGTGCGTGGCGAGGTCAAAGGCGACGGAGACCCCTTGGCCGCCGGCGGCAAGCGCCTTGCGGTAGAACGCGTTGGATTCTTCAGCAGTGGAGAAGCCGGCGTACTGGCGGATGGTCCACGGCCGCACTGCGTACATGGTGGCCTGCGGCCCGCGCAGAAAGGGCTCAAAGCCCGGCAACGTATCGGCGTAGGGCAGGTTGTCGGTATCCGCCTTTGTATATAGCGGCTTGACGCTGATGCCCTCCGGCGTCACCCAGTCAAGCTTGCCGACATTGCCATCGGGTGCGGATTTGGCGGCAGCCTTGGCCCAAGTGTCGAGGGAGGGGATTTTGGATTCAGGATATTTGCTCATGGCGGAAAGCTAACGCGAAATGACGGTTTGTGGGCAGCCAGATTGAAACCTATTGACAGCCGAGGGTGATAATAATACTGTATTCATAATTATGAATGCAAGAAATACCGCTCCGGGTTCGCATGCCATTTCCCGCACTGCCCTCTATGAGGAAGTGGCGGAACGCCTGCGCATCAGTATTTTTGCCCATGAGCTCGCACCCGGCAGCTGGATCGACGAGCAGATGTTGGCCGACAGGTTCGGCATTTCGCGCACACCGATGCGCGAAGCGCTCAAGGTGCTGGCCTCGGAAGGGCTGGTAATCCTGAAGCCGCGTCGTGGCTGCTATGTCACCGAATTGTCGGATACCGATCTCGACCAGATATTCCCTGTGATCGCTCTGCTCGAAGGGCGCGCCGCGTTCGAAGCCGCGCAGAAGGCCAACACCTCAGACCTGGCCGAACTGGACCGCATCCATGCCGATCTGGAACGCCACGCAGCCGGCAATGATGCCAACCACTTCTTCGAAGCCAATGACGCATTCCATACCGCATTGCAGGAGATTGCCGATAACCGCTGGTTGAAGCAGCTGATCGGCGATGCGCGCAAGGTGATCAAGCTGACGCGGCGCCAGTCGCTGGAAGTGGATGGCCGCGTCGACCAGTCGCTTGCCGAGCATCGACAGGTGATGGCGGCGATCAAGCGCCGTGATCCAAATGAAGCCGCGCGCGCCATGCATGATCATCTGCTCTCGGGCCGCGCCGCACTGTCGGAACTGAAAAAGAGCAAGTAAGCAGTACGTGGCAACCGTGGAAGCGAGGTTCGACAACTCCCATGCATAACGAAAATCTCTACGCCCTGCTGGCTTCGCGCTTTCCCAAAAGACCTGACGCGCCCTGCATGATCCTGGCCGATGGCCGGGTGTGGACCTATCAGGATGTCGAGTGTGCGTCGGCCCGCATGGCCAACCTGATGTTCTCGCTTGGCCTGCGCCCCGGCGACCGCGTTGCCGCACAAGTGGAAAAAACGCCCGAAGCCCTGGTGCTCTATTTGGCCGCGATTCGTGCCGGCATGGTCTTCCTGCCGCTGAACCCGGCCTACCAACGGCAGGAAATCGACTACTTCCTCGGCGACGCGAAGCCCGGACTGTTTGTCTGTCGGCCGCAAACGCGGGCGCTGGCGAATGAACTCGCCGCAAAGGCCGGTGTGGCAAACGTGCTGGAACTCGGCGACGACGGGCGCGGCTCGCTGATCGACGCGGCAACGCCGCATCCCGATACGTTTGACACGCTGAAGCGCAAGGGCGATGACCTTGCCGCGATCCTCTATACCTCCGGCACCACCGGACGCTCAAAGGGCGCGATGCTGACGCACCGCAATCTCGCCGTGAATGCATTGACACTGCATGAATACTGGCAGTTCACGCCGGGCGATGTATTGCTGCACATGCTGCCGACGTTTCACGTGCATGGCTTGTTCATTGCCAGCCACTGCGCCTTGCTGAATGGCTCGGCGATGTTCTTCGAGAACAAGTTCGACATTGCACGCGCACTCAAGCTGCTGCCGCAATCCACCGTGTTCATGGGCGTACCGACCTACTATGTGAGATTGCTGGCCGAGCAGGGTTTTTCGCGTGAACATTGCGCCGACATGCGGCTGTTCATTTCGGGTTCCGCGCCGCTGCTGAAGGAAACCTTCGACGAATTCGTCAAGCGCAGCGGCCACGTCATCCTCGAGCGCTACGGCATGACCGAAGGCGGCATGTTCACTTCCAACCCCTACGATGGCGAACGCCGTGGCGGCACGGTTGGCTTCCCGCTGCCTTGCACGAAGGTCAGAATCATTGACGACCAAGGCGCACCTTGTAAAACGGGCGCGATCGGCAACATTCAGGTACGTGGCGGCAACGTATTCGTCGGTTACTGGCAGATGCCGGAAAAGACGAAGGAAGAATTCACTGCCGATGGCTGGTTCAAGACCGGCGACATGGGCATGCTGGATGCCGATGGTTACGTCAGTATCATCGGCCGTTCAAAGGATCTGGTGATCACCGGCGGCCTCAATGTGTATCCGAAGGAAATCGAGGGAATGATCGACGCCTTGCCCGGGGTGGCGGAGTCCGCGATCATCGGACTGCCGCACCCGGATTTCGGCGAGGCGGTCACCGCCGTCGTGGTCCGGGCCAAAAACGACAGGGGCGCCGCGCTCAGCGAGGCCGGCATCATCGCCGCCCTGCGTGGCGAGCTGGCCAATTTCAAACTGCCGAAAACCATTCACCTGGTCGACGATCTGCCGCGCAATGCCATGGGCAAGGTGCAGAAAAACGTCCTGCGCGAACGTTATTCGGGCAAATAATCCGTTCAGTTTTCGCCGCGTTTTTTCGCGGCGCGACGAAAGGTCCACAACACAGTGGGAATGGCCAGTCGCAGCAGATAGCGATAGAGCAAACCCGGCAGGACAATGCCGCGTTCCTCAAAAGCCGTGCGGGCACGCGGGTGTTCGGTCCAGTGGAAGGCCGGCGGTCGATAGCCTTTCATGCTGTGGCGAAACTCTATCGCACAGACATGCTTGGCGTTCTTGAACGCGTAATGCGCCGGGGCCAGCAAGCGCAGTGGTGCGCCATGGTCCCATTCCAGCGGCTTGTGGTCGAGGCGGTCGACCAGCAGCACATCGTCGGCGAGCGCATCCTCGATGGGCAGGTAGGTGCGGTAGTTGTCGCGCGAGCGAAACACCACATAGCGGATTTCTGCCGCCGGCTTGCCCTCGGGAATGACCACCTGCTCGTACAGATCCTTCAGTCGTACCCCCGACCAATGCAGGCCACGCCACGACCACGTCGTGACGCAATGAATGTCGGCATCCTGTTCAACCCTTGGCATCAGTTCCAGCACCTTGCCATCCAGTTGCAGCGGGTTTTGCAGGTCGCCACCAATGTCGAGCCGTATCGGGAGCGGGCCCTGTTCGAAACGATGTGCGAACTGCCACAGGCCGTAACGCGGGTAGTGGTCGAGTTCCCTCTGCCCGGGCGGGAGCGGATTCGAAACAGCCATGCTCAGGACTTTGATTTCAGCCCGGCGGCAATCATTGATCCGGCATCGAAATAGAAGATCTTCATCTCGACCACCTTGCCGTTGCGCACGGTCGATTGTTCTGCAAGGTGCAGGTCCTTGCCGGTTCCCTTGTCGAGAATGTTGAGCACGGCCATGACGCGGTCGCCTTCGGCCACGGCGTACTGCAGCCGCACGGTTGACAGGTCGGCGTAGGCAGTGATGATGCCGAGCAGGCGCTGGAATTCGCCGATGCCCTTGTAGGTGCCGCCGTAAGGAAGGTAGGGCGGTTCAATGACCACCACATCCTTGTCCATGCACTTCATGACACCCTCAAAATCGTTGCGGGCGCCGGCGGCGTACATTTCTTCGACGATGCATTTGCTTTCGGCGGTTTGGGTGGCAGCGGCGTTCATGGTGTTTCCTCCTGTTGGTTTTTGATGTGTTCGGTGAATCGATGGCTGGCCAGGGCTAGTGCTTCAGCATGTTGACGATGCCGTCGCGCCCGCCACTGGTGGCGCGCGAGATGAGTGTTTCCATGTCCTTGTCGCGATAGGTTAGCGCGCGCAGCAGCATCGGCAGGTTGACGCCCGCCAATCCTTCGACGCGTCCCGGTTCAAGCAGCTTCATCGCCATGTTCGACGGCGTCGCGCCGTAGACATCGGTCATGATCAATACGCCAGCACCGGAGTCGACCATCTTGATCATGTCCTTGGCCAGCGGCAGCAGGTCAAGCGGATCGTCCTGCAGTGCCACGCCAAGCTGGACCATTTGCTGCGGACGCTTGTTGAGCACATGGCATGCACACTGGATCAGCGATTCGCCGTAGGTGGTGTGGGTAACAAGAAACAATCCGATCATGACTGGCTTTCAGTGGCGAGTATGGGTCAGGGAACGACGGTGGCCTGTTGTGCGGCAGATTCGAATTTTATGCGCGCCTTCATGCCCGGCGTGAGCTGCAGTTTACCTTGCGCATCAACGCGCAGCACATTGGGCAATCCCAGTTTTCGCGCCACTGCGGGCCATTCATCGCCGGCGATGAACAAGGGTTTGCTGTCCGCGTCGGACATCATGCCCGGCATCGGGTGGTTGGCCGGGATCAGGATCGTCACCGATTGCGAGTTTTGCGACGGCGAGGCCGTGCGCGGGTCGATCAGATGGCAGTAGCGCTTGCCCCCAAACTCGAAATACCGCTGGTAGTCGCCGGAGGTACCGATCGCTTCACCATCCTGCAACTCGACCGAGGCCATCGGCCCGGTGCTGCGCGGATGCTGGATGCCGACCCTCCATGGCTGTGTGCCCTTCATGCCCAGCGCGATGATGTTGCCGCCAATATTCACCCGCGCATTGTTGATGCCGCGGGCGCGCAGCAGCGCGGCGGCGCGATCGAGGGCAACGCCCTTGAGATAGCCGCCAAAGTCGAGCGCCACCGATCGGTTGAGTGTCACCACCTGGCAGCCGCTGCCGGCCTTGTCGCGTGCGCGGCCGGAGCACATGCCATCCATGACGATGTCGGAGATCGACGGCTTTGCCGTCTTCAGTGTCGCCAGCGCCGTTGCATCCGGCAGTTGCGGCTTGAAGGTGTCGTCGTGGAAGCCCCAGAGCTTCACTTCCGCCCCGATGCCGGGGTCGAAAAGATAGTCGCTTTGTCTCGCAATGGCTTGTGCGTTGTTCAGCAATTCGGCCAGCTCGGCAGAAACAATGTGCGGCTTGCCTGCCGCGATGTCGTCGTTCAGGGCAGTGAGCTGCGAAGGCTGCCAGGCGTGGAACTCGCGATGCAGCCGATCAAATTCCGCCAGTACCTCGGCCGCCGCGGCAGCGGCCTGATCACGCGGCGCGCCATAGATCAGGATTTCGACGCGCGTGCCAAAGACAAACGATTCGCGGGTGACCAGCGGGTCGCGGCTGCAGCCGGCCAGCAGAAATAGCGCCGCCAGCAGCAGCGCCGACCGCAGCATCAGGCTATGCCGCCGGAGCACTGCGCTCGAGTTCTAGTGCGGCGGCGACCAGGGCCAGCCGCCCCACCACGCCATACGCATAGAAGCGGTTCGGCGGCGCATCAGGTGCCTGGCAGGTGTCGGGCAGCAGGCAGCCGGTCTCGAATGCCAGCGGCTTGAAATGCATGCCCGGCGCATTGAGGTTTTCGTCGCGGCCACGTGCGGCATTGACGCGGTAGAAACCGCCGACAACATAGCGATCGATCATGTAGATCACCGGCTCCGCCACGCCTTCGTCGACCGTTTCGAAGGTGGGCACGCCTTCCTGGATGATCACCTCGGTCACTGCCATGCCTTCCTTCACCACGGCCATCTTGTTGCGCTGGCGGCGATTCAGTCCCTTCACCTCGCTGGCATCGTGCACGGTCATGATGCCCATGCCATAGGTGCCGGCATCGGCCTTGACGATGACGAAGGGTTTTTCCTTGACGCCGTATTCGAGGTACTTGGTGCGGATGCGTGTCAGCAACGCATCGACATTCGAGGCAAGACATTCCTCGCCCGTGCGTTCCTGAAAATTTATTTCGCCACAGACGCCAAACATCGGGTCGATCAGCCAGGGGTCGATGCCGAGATGCGCGCCGAATGCGGCAGCCACTTCGCTGTAGGCCTGAAAGTGGCTCGACTTGCGCCGCACATGCCAGCCGGCATGGATCGGTGGCAGCAGGAACTGCTCATTCACGCCTTGCAGCAGGGCCGGCACACCGGCAGAAAGATCGTTGTTGAGCAGCACGACACAAGGGTCGAAGCCGTCAAGGCCGAGGCGGCGGCCATCAACACCGATGCGCTTGAGTGGCTCAAGCGTCAGTGACTGGCCATCGTCGAGATCGATCGTGGTCGGGCTGGTGATGTCAGGCAGCAGCGAACCGATGCGTACGTTGAGGCCCGTGTGGCGCAGTATCGACGCCAGCCGGGATACGTTTTGCAGGTAGAACTGGTTGCGGGTGTGGTTCTCGGGAATCAGCAACAGGTTTTTCGCGTCGGGACATATCTTCTCGATCGCCACCATCGTCGCCTGCACGCATAGCGGCAGGAACTCGGGGTTCAGGTTGTTGAACCCGCCAGGGAACAGGTTGGTATCGACCGGTGCCAGCTTGAAACCCGAATTGCGCAGGTCAACCGAGGCATAGAAAGGCGGCGAATGATCCTGCCATTGGCGGCGCAGCCATTGTTCGATGGTCGAGCCGTTGTCGATGAAGCGCTTTTCCAGATCCAGCAGCGGGCCGGTCAAGGCGGTAGTGAGATGAGGAACCATGAGGAAGGGCTACCTGAGTGAAACCGGAAACGATGTTACACCAGACCACTGACCGCAAAAGGCGCGAAGCTTTCCGGCAGCGGCGCCTGTTCAAGGCTGCGTTGTGTAAACAAGTGGCGTCCGTCGCAGATGAAGCCCAGCTCCGACCAGTCAACGTCGTTGAGCAGGCCGGTCAGTTCCTGCATCTGCGCATCATTCAATTTCTTGTCATGCGGGAACAGCGCGAGGATGGCGCCATCGTAATTCTTGCAATCGTTGAGGAAAAAGGGTTTCGCGTTGCGCGTCTTGTGATTGACGTAGATGCGCGGCGCATCCGAGACATGGTGGCGTCGGCCCCAGCGCCACCAGTTGTTCTCGTCGAACTTGGCCACGCGGCGCGCCAGCAGGCGTTCCTTGTGCTGCTCCAGCCAGGGCAGCGGCTGGTCGAAGATCATTCGCCGCAGCTCGCCGGTGGCGGCGGTCTTCGAACAGACGAAATCGGCATTGCCGAGATCAATGTTGGTGAATATTTCATCGGCGCCCGACACGCCGCCAACCCGCACCGCAAACACGCTAGCCAGCGGCACGCTGTAGATGCCGCGTGCAAACAGCAGCTGGCCGCCGCTCAAGGTCATGCGCCGGTCGTCATGGGTGCGGTGCGACAGGTTGCCCTTCTCGAAACGCCAGATCACGCAGTTCGGTGCTGCGTCGGCAAAGATGCGGGCGTCGCCCATGTCTTCGATGTCGGTGATGGTTCCCTGTTCATACAACCAGGTATTCAGTTGCGCCGAACCGGTGGATTTGAGGAAGTCGCGCGGCGTAATGAAAATCAGCTCGCCGCCGGGGCTGAGGTGGCGCACGCACTTTTCGATGAAGTGCAGGTAAAGGCTGGCGTGGCCGTTCAGCAGCTGTGAGGTCAGGCGTTTTCCAGTGTCCGGGCGGATATCGCGCGACTTCACATAGGGCGGGTTGCCGACGATGGTGTCGAATTTTTCGGTTTCCGGGTAGGCAAAGAAGTCGAGCGCCTGCGCCCCGGGCGGGCAGATCGCCGGGTCGATCTCAATGGCCACGCAGCCCGGCAGCTGTGACGAGAAGGCCCCGTCGCCACAGGCGGGTTCCAGCACCCGGCCCCGGTTGCGGCGCAGGGCGAGCATGCGCGATACCACCTCGGGCGGGGTAAATACTTGGCCGCGATGGGTGACATCAAGGGCGGGGAGCATAGTGTTAGAAGGTAGAATTGCGGGTTTTTCAGGCACGGCAGCTTGTTGTTGCTTGTTGTTATTGGTCCGTTGCCACCCGAGGGGTTGAATCAATGCTGGTCGCGTCAAATATTACCATGCAGTTCGGGGCCAAGCCCCTGTTCGAAAACGTCTCCGTCAAGTTCGGCGACGGCAATCGCTATGGCCTGATCGGGGCCAATGGCGCGGGCAAAACCACGTTCATGAAAATCCTCGCCGGCACGCTCGAGTCCTCGGCCGGCAATGTCGCGCTCGACAGCGGCGAGCGCATGGCCTTCCTGAAGCAGGACCAGTTTGGCTACGAAGACATCCGCGTGCTCGACGTCATCCTGATGGGCCACGCCGAGATGTGGGCCTGCATGCAGGAGAAGGACGCGATCTACGCCAACCCGGAAGCGACCGAAGACGACTACATGCACGCCGCCGAGCTCGAAGCGAAGTTCGCCGAGTACGACGGCTACACCGCCGAGGCGCGCGCCGGCGAGCTGCTGCTCGGCGTGGGCATCCTCACCGAACAGCACACCGGCCCGATGCGCGAAGTGGCACCGGGCTGGAAGCTGCGGGTGCTGCTGTGCCAGGCCTTGTTCGCCAACCCCGATATCCTGCTGCTCGACGAACCGACCAACAACCTCGACATCAACACTATCCGCTGGCTCGAAGACATCCTCAACGAGCGCAACAGCACCATGATCATCATTTCCCATGATCGTCACTTCCTGAACCAGGTGTGTACGCACATGGCCGATCTGGACTATGGACGCATCCAGATCTATCCCGGCAACTACGACGACTACATGGAAGCGTCGACGCAAGCGCGCGCGCAGCTGGCCAAGGACAACGCCAAGGCCAAGGAAAAGGTCGCCGAGCTGCAGGAGTTCGTGCGCCGCTTCTCCGCCAACAAGTCCAAGGCGCGCCAGGCCACCAGCCGCGCCAAGCAGATTGAGAAGATCAAGGTCGAGGACATGAAGCCCTCGTCGCGCCAGTATCCGTGGATCCGTTTCGACTACGACGAAAAGGAAAAACTTCACCGCCAGGCAGTTGAAATCGAGAAGCTCACCTTCGGTTACGAAGAGAAGTCGCCGATCATCAAGAACTTCAACATCACCATCGATGCAGGCGACAAGGTTGCCATCATCGGCGAAAACGGTGTCGGCAAGACCACGCTTCTGCGCTTGCTCGCGGGCACGGACCTGGGCGGCCTGGCCCCGCAGTACGGCACCGTGAAATGGGCCGAAAAGGCGAAGATCGGTTACTTCGCGCAGGACCACGCCGACGACTTCGCCAGTGGCGAAACGCTCACCGACTGGATCGTGCAATGGGTGCGGCAGGGCGGCTATGAAGGCGGCGATGTCGAGACCCTGATTCGCGGCACGCTCGGCCGACTTTTGTTCGGCGGCGATGACGTCAAGAAATCGGTGAAGGTCATCTCCGGTGGTGAGCAAGGCCGCATGCTCTTCGGCAAGCTCATGCTGCTGCGTCGCAACGTGCTGCTGATGGACGAACCGACCAACCACCTCGACATGGAATCGATCGAGTCGCTCAACACCGGCCTCGAAAAATTTGCCGGAACGCTGGTCTTCGTTTCGCACGATCGCGAGTTCGTGTCGTCACTGGCGACACGCATCATCGAAATCCGCCAGGACCACACCATCGTCGATTACCGTGGCACGTATGAGGAATACCTGGCCAGCCAGGGCATTGAATAGCGCATGATCCTCCTGCGCAACCTCTCATTCGGCCGCGGTAGCCGGATGCTGGCCACGGGCGCCAGCCTGCAGCTTCACCCCGGCTGGAAGATCGGCCTTACCGGCGCCAATGGCTCCGGCAAGTCGTCGTTCTTCGCGCTGCTGCGGCGCGAGATGCAGCCCGAGGTGGGCGATCTCGAAATCCCCGCCGTGTGGGCCGTCGCCCATGTCGCGCAGGACACACCGGCGCTGCCGGACGCGGCGCTGGAATTCGTCCTCGATGGCGACGTCGAGCTGCGCGAAATCGAGCGCGCGATTGAAAACGCGGGTGACGATGGCGACCTGATCGGTTCGCTGTACATGCGCTATGGCGAAATCGACGGCTACTCGTCCAAGGCGCGCGCTGCCGAGTTGATGTCCGGCCTCGGCTTCAGCGATGACGATTTCAAGCGTGCGGTGGCCGAGTTCTCCGGCGGCTGGCGCGTCCGGCTCAATCTGGCCCGCGCGCTGATGTGCCGTTCCGACCTGCTGCTGCTCGACGAGCCGACCAATCACCTCGACCTCGATGCCGTGCTCTGGCTCGAAGGCTGGCTCAAGCGCTACAAGGGCACCCTGGTGCTGATCTCGCACGATCGCGATTTTCTCGATGCGGTGGTCGACCACGTGCTCAACCTTGAGCAGCAGGAACTCAAGCTCTTCAGCGGCAACTACACCACCTTCGAGCGCACCCGTGCCGAGCGGCTGGCCCTGCAGCAGAACATGTACGAAAAGCAGCAGCGCGAGCGCGCCCACCTGCAAAGCTACATCGCCCGCTTTTCGGCGCAGGCCACCAAGGCGCGGCAGGCCCAAAGCCGCATCAAGGCGCTGGCACGCATGCAAGATGTCGCCGCTGCCCACGTCGACACGCAATTCACCTTCCGCTTTCGCGACCCCAAGTCCGCGCCGGACCCGTTGCTCACCGTGCACCAGGCGTCGATCGGCTACACCGACAAGCCCATCGTCAGCGGTATCAAAATCACCGTGCGCCCCGGCGAACGCATCGCACTGCTCGGCGCCAATGGCGCCGGCAAGTCCACGCTGATCAAGTTCCTCGCTGGTGAGCTGAAGCCGCTCAGCGGCGAGCGGCTCGAAGGCAAAGGCCTCGCCATCGGTTACTTCGCGCAGCACCAGCTGGAGCAGTTGCGCCCGGACGAATCACCGCTGGCGCACATGATCCGCCTTGAGCGCGACACCTGCGGCCGCGCGCGCGAACAGGACCTGCTCGACTTTCTTGGTGGCTTCGATTTCCGTGGAGCCGGTGCCTTGGCGGCCTGCGGCCGTTTTTCCGGCGGCGAAAAGTCACGCCTTGCACTGGCCCTGCTGATCTGGCAACGACCCAACCTGCTGCTGCTCGACGAACCCACCAACCACCTTGATCTCGAAATGCGCGAAGCCTTGACGCTCGCGCTGCAAGAGACAGATGCCGGCGTAATCATCGTCTCGCACGACCGCCACCTGCTGCGCACCACGGCCGACACCCTGTATCTGGTTGGTGACGGCCGGGCACAGATCTACGACGGCGACCTCGACGAATACGCCTCCTTGCTGGCGCAACAAAAAAGCGACCAGAAGGCCGCCCAGCGCGACGAGAACAAGAAGGCCGCCCGCACGCCGGCAGCCACTCCAGCCCCGGCCCCCGTGGCAAAAGCCGAAGACAAGGCCACATTGGAAAAGCGCCGCCCCCTGATCAAGGAAGCCGAAAAGCTTGAAAAGCAACTCGCCAGCCTGCACGCCGAAAAAGCCCTGCTCGATGGTCGCGTCGGCGACCCGGCGCTGTATGCCAATCCCGACCGCACCCTGCTCGACCAGTTGCTGAAACGGCAGGCCGAGCTGTCGGCATCGATCGAGACCGTCGAAGCCAACTGGCTGCAAACGCAGGAAGCGCTGGAAGGGTTGTAGGCCTTGAACCAGAAGTCGCTGCAAACCCGCATCGCCTTTATCGACGCAGGCAAGGTCGTCGCGATGCAGATCATCGTCTGGCACCACCTCGTCTCGTACGGTCCGCTGGCCACGGCGGCGCGCGTGCTGTGCCCCGATCTGGTGATCTGGCTTTACGACCACGGGCGCGTTGCCGTGCAACTGTTTCTTGTCATTGGCGGTTATCTCGCGGCACGCGTGCTGTCGCCGCATGGCGAAGCCTTCAAGGGCAGGCTGCTGCCCACCGTGATCAACCGTTACCTGCGCCTCACGCCGCCCTACATCGTCGCGCTGCTGCTGGCCACCGCCTGTGCCGTCTTTGCAAGGCACTGGATCAACGATGAAGAATTCATCCCCGCCGCGCCAGACATCTGGCAATCACTGGCGCATGTCTTCCTCGTGCATGACCTGTTTGATTTCGATTCGCTCTCTGCCGGTGTCTGGTACGTCGCCATCGATTTCCAGCTCTTCGTCCTGCTGGCGTCATTGCTCTGGCTGAGCGCGCGGCTGGCGCGGCAATCCGCTGCGGCGCATGCGCTCGGCGTGGGCGGCGTGCTGCTGCTCAGCCTGGCCTCACTGCTGTGGTTCAGCCGGCAGCCGGACTACGACATCTGGGCCATCTATTTCTTTGCCGCCTATGGCCTCGGCGCGCTGGCCTACTGGGCGGAGAAGGGGCGTCGCCATGTGCTGCTGGCATTTAGGCTGCTGCTGGCAGCGGCGGTGATCGCCTTGCTGTTCGACTTCCGTTCGCGATTGCTGGTGGCCCTGTGCACTGCCCTTGCGCTGCACCTCATGGCCCACCATGGCCTGAAGGGCCGGCTGCCGCACGCGGTGCATGCGCTGGCGCACATGTCCTACGCGCTGTTCCTTGTTCACTTCCCGATCTACATGCTGGTCAGCGCCGTGTTCGCGCGGCATGGCTTGGACATGCAGCCGTGGAGCGCGCTGGCCGGGCTGATGCTGACCTGGCTGCTCAGCATCGCCGCCGCCTACCTGCTGCATCGCTATGTGGAAAAGCCAGCGAGTCGCATGCGACTTGCCACGCGACCCAGCCCGGCCAGTCGCTGTAACCAATCTTGAGTGGCGTCGCGGCCTGAACAGAGACCGATAATGCTGCCGTGGCCGCGAGCAGCGTCACTCGCGCCAAC
>CANJXH010000058.1 GCA_947478755.1 Betaproteobacteria bacterium
CGTCCATATTGTTGCTGCCGCCAATCACTTCGCTGCCGATGTGCTTGGCCACCGGGCGACTTTCGCCAGTCAACAGGGATTCGTCGGCATGGCTCTCGCCATTGATGACCTTGCCATCCGCCGGTATCGCCGCGCCGGGCCGAACCATAATCACGTCGCCGCTCAGCAGCTCGGCAGCGGCAACGGTCTCCGTCTCCGACGCAGGATAGCGACTGAGCCGTTCGGCAACGGCAGGCACTGCACGTGCAAGGGTCTCGACATTGCGCACCGCCTGCTGCCGCGCCATCATTTCAAAGTAACGGCCACCGAGCAGCAGGAAGATGAACATCGTCACCGAGTCGTAATAGACAGCGCCACTGGCAGTAAACGTGGCCCACAGGCTGGCAAGAAAGGCCGCCCCCACGCCGATGGCCACGGGAACATCCATGCCAACCCTGGACAGGCGTATGTCGCGCCAGGCATTGACGAAAAATGGTGCCGCCGAATAGGTGACGACAGGCAGGGTCAGTGCAAGGCTGGCCCAGCGCATCAATTGCACGATATCGAGCGTCATCGATCCTTCGGTCGCGATATAGGCTGGCAGCGCGTACATCATCACCTGCATCATGCCGAAGCCGGCAACGAATACACGCCACAATGCCGCGCGGCGCTCCTTCTGTGCCAGTTGCTCCGACCGGGCAACATCATACGGATGGGCGCGATAGCCGATGGATGCCACCGCTTCGAGAATCTGCGACAGATGAATCTGCCGCTCGTCCCACCGTACCTGTGCGCGCCGCGTCGCGTAGTTGATGTTGACCGAGATCACGCCTGGTTGACGTGCGATGTACGACTCATTGAGCCAGACACAGGCGGCGCAAGTAATGCCTTCCAGAATCAGCGCGGCTTCGCGCTCGTGCTCGCCCGCTTGTCGCACAAAGGGCTTCTGCACTTCGGGGTGGTCAAACAGCGCCAGATCCTTCAGTAACGCCGGCATCGCTTCCCTGGGCGACTCCGGCATCGCATCACGATGGCGGTAGTAGTCGCCAAGGCCGTTCCCCACAATCGACTCGGCCACCGCCAGGCAACCATTGCAGCACATGGGCTGGCGCTGGCCGGCAATCTCGAGGCTCAGGTCGATGCCGGGAGCGATCGGCAAACCGCAGTGGTAGCAGGGTGATTTCATGTTGTCTTGGCGTTGACGTCTTGGGGTATCCGAAACGGGGCTACACGATCGTGATTATCGCAACCTAATCCTTTGATCCACGTCAAGGCGGGCCAATTCAACAATCTAGATCATTCATCCTAGCAAGAAGTCGGGATGTCGACAGGGCATACCCAACGAAACGAAAGCGGAAGCAACCAACAACTCGACAAGGAGAGATGCAATGAACGCTAGATTTGATTACAAGACGGGCTTCCTCGCCATTCCCGAAGCCACGACTGCTGCCCAGGGCGCCAAGGCCCCCTACGTTGACCACGGCGCCAAGCTGATTTCCCCGGGAATCTATTACAGCAAGGAACACGCGGAACTGGAATGGAACAAGATGTGGACCAAGGTCTGGTGCTGGGTCGGCGTGACCCAGGACCTGAAGAAAGTCGGCGACTATTTCCGCATGGAGGTAGGCCGCGAGTCCTTCATCATCGTGCGTTCTGCCCCCGACAAGATCCAGGCCTTCTACAACATCTGTCCTCACCGCGGCAACTGGCTGGTCTATGACGACTACGGTTCGATTGCCAAGGGTGATTCTTTCTACTGCAACTTTCACGGCTGGCGCTTCAACATCGATGGCTCGCTGAAACTGATCAAGGATGAAGAACTGTTCCGCAAGGAAACCATCGCCGACCTGAAAGAACTCAAGGAAGTCCGTTGCGAAGTATGGAACAGCCTGGTGTTCATCAACATGGATCCGCGCGCGCAGCCGCTTGAAGAATACCTCGATGTCGTTCCCGAGCATCTGAAGTATTCGCCGTTCGACAAGATGCGCGTCTACTCCGAGATCATGGGCGACGTCGAAGCCAACTGGAAGGTCGGCATCGAAGCCTTCATCGAGTTCTACCATTCCGACGACACGCACCCGCAGGTGCTGCCGATCTCGGCAACCTTGAAGACCCAGTACGACCTCTACAAGAACGGCATGAGCCGGATGATCATTCCGCAGGGCCGCAACGGCGACCGCTCGGACAATCCCGACGAAGTGTCCGATGGCCTCAAGGGCTTTGTCTCCTTCTTCGGTGGCAACCCGGATGAATTCAAGAACCTGAAGGGCCAGGAATATCAGGAGGCCTATGCCGCGACGCTGATGAAGTGGGCAGAACGCAACGGCTACACCGACATGTTCTCGAAGATGAATCACAGCCAACTGACCGATGACTGGAACTACCACCTGTTCCCGACCATCACCCTCAACGTGTTTGCCTGGGGCGTGCTGATCCAGTCCTGGACCCCGCATTCTTCCGGCGATCCGGAAAAGCATGTCTATCGCGCCATGACGCTGCATCTGCCGCTCAAGGATCAGAACCAGCACGTGATGGATCCGATGTCCTACGCCGTGTCTGCCGCCAAGGGCTGGGATGGTACGGGGCCGCGTCCGCAACGCCTCATTCCGCAAAAGCTTGAAGACTGGGGTACCGTGCTGTCGCAGGACATGTATCGCGTACCCAAGGTCCATCGTGGCGTGCGTTCGCAGGCCTATGACGGGCATCGCCTGTGCGAATCGGAAAGCCGCTTGCGTCATTACCTGGCCGAGATCGACAAGTATCTGGCCAGCTGATATTCACTGACCGGCAGTTCCAGCGAACGCCAAGTCGTCGGCATGACGACTTGGCGTTCTGCTTCTTATTTTGCCGGCATTGACGCACAATCGCGCCATGGCTTTTGACATCAAGATTTCGCCAAGCGGTCACCACTGCCAGTCGCAAGACGGCGAAACCGTGCTGGAAGCGGCATTGAATGCCGGCTTTCTTTTGCCGTACAACTGCCGCAATGGCACCTGCGGCGCCTGCAAGGGCAAGGTGCTGAGCGGGAAAATCGATCCGGGTCGGGCCATGGACTCGGTGTTGCTACCATCCGAACGCGAGGCAGGCGAAGCGCTTTTCTGTTGTGCCACGCCGCTTTCCGACCTCACCATCGAATGCCGCGAGTTCGAGGCACCGGGCGAGATCAAGGTCAAGCAGTTGCTGAGCAAGGTCAAGCGCATGTATGTTGCTGCGCCCGATGTGATGGTGGTGCAACTGGAACTTGCTGCCAGCAAACGTCTGCAATTCCTCGCCGGCCAATACGTCGACATCCTGCTGGACGATGGCCAGCGGCGTGCCTTCTCGCTGGCCACGGCACCGCACGACGACGAAATTCTCGAGTTGCATATCCGGCGCATGCCCGGCGGCCAATTCACCGGCCATGTTTTCGAAGAACTTCGCGTGCGCGATTCGCTCAAGATCGAAGGGCCTTTCGGCAATTTCTATTTGCGCGAAACCTCCGAGGCAAAGCCCGACCAGCCGATCATCATGATCGCGGGCGGTACCGGTTTTGCGCCGGTGAAATCGATGGTCGAGCACGCGATCCATCGCAAGCTGCAGCGCTCGATCACCATCTATTGGGGGGCGCGCAACGCCGACGGCCTCTACATGCACGACCTGGCGCTGGACTGGGCAGCCGAGCACGAAAACATCCGTTACATCCCCGTCGTGTCCGAACCGGGTGCGGGCGATGACTGGCGGGGCCGGACCGGCATGGTGCACCAGGCTGTCCTTGATGACTTTGCCGATCTCTCGGGCAGCGACGTCTATCTCTGCGGCTCCGAACAAATGACCATTGCGGCGCGGCGCGATTTCGTCAAGCGCGGTTTGCCGGAAACACATCTTTACTGTGACGTGTTCTGTTCTGCGCGCCAGCTTGTACTCACGGAATAGGCGAAAGACATGGAAATCGAATTCCTCGGTGCAGCGGGCACGGTTACCGGTTCCAAATATCTGGTGCGCGCCGGCGACAAAAAGATTCTGGTTGACTGCGGCCTGTTCCAGGGCTTCAAACAGTTACGGCTGCGCAACTGGTCGGCAGTGAATTTCAACCCGGCCGATATCGACGTTGTGGTACTGACCCACGCCCACCTTGACCACACCGGCTATCTGCCCGTGCTCGTGCGCGATGGCTTTGCCGGGAAAATACTGTGCACGGCGGCGACCCGTGACCTGTGTGGAATCCTCTTGCCCGACAGCGGACGCCTGCAGGAAGAAGAAGCCAGCTTCGCCAACCGCCATGGATTGTCCAAACACAAACCTGCATTGGCGCTGTACACCGAGCAGCAGGCATTGCAGTCCTTGCAACACTTTTCGCCCATCGCTTTCGGTGTCGATGTGGATCTGGGCGATGGCGTAAGCGTGCAGCTTTCCCCCGCCGGCCACATGCTCGGGGCGGCCTCGGTCAGGCTGGCTCACAAGGGGAAATCGCTGGTTTTTTCGGGTGACCTCGGTCGCCCGAACGACCTGCTGATGGTGCCGCCAGCACCGATTCCCCAAGCCGACTGGCTGGTTGTCGAGTCCACCTACGGCAACCGTCGCCACGACCCCGGCGACCCCCGACAGATTCTGGAACAGGTGCTGAACCGCACCTTCGACCGCAACGGTGTCGTGGTGATACCGTCTTTTGCCGTCGGCCGCGCGCAGACCGTGATGTACCTGATCCATCAACTCAAGCGCGAACGCCGGATTCCCGATGTGCCAGTATTCCTCAACAGCCCGATGGCGACCGACGCAACGCGGGTTTTTCTCGATCACGCCGGCGAGCATCGCCTTTCCAAGGCGGAGTGTGACGCGATGCGCGCGGTGGCCAAAATCGTCACGACGCCCGAGGAATCGAAACGACTCAACCAGAAGAAGGGACCGATGATCATCATCGCCGGTAGCGGCATGGCGACCGGTGGCCGGGTCGTGCATCATCTCAAGGCCTTCATTCCCGACGCCCGCAACACCGTGCTGTTCGTTGGCTACCAGGCCGGTGGCACCCGCGGTGCGGCAATGGTTGCAGGGGCGAAGGAAATCAAAATCCATGGCGAATATGTGCCGGTGCGTGCCGAAGTTGCCAGCATCGACAACATCTCCGGCCATGCCGATTACACGGAAATACTTGACTGGCTGCAGCAGGCAGGCAACCCGCCACGCCAAGTCTTCGTCACCCACGGCGAGGCCGATGCTGCCGACGCAATGCGGCTGCACATCGAGGAGCGCCTGAAATGGGACGCCCGCGTACCGGAACATCTGGAGCAGGTTGTTCTGCGCTGAACCAGGCAGTGCAACAACACGGCGGGCGGATGTCCCCGCGGTTGTTCTGGTAAATTCGAATCAAACCAACGCATAACTTGCAAAACCCGGAGGAACTCCCTGCAATGACTCACCCCACCTCAGTCGCCGGCGATCATCTCGGCATCCACTTTCCCGTGTCCGTCGATCCCTTTCTCGCCATGGGCGCCGACTTCCTGACCGCAGCTTTCCACGCCAGCGGCGCGCTGTCGAAAGGCAATCGCGTCACCGCGATAAAATCGACAAAGGAATTTTTCGGTGGCGGCATGGGCCGCAAGCTGTGGTTGACCGTCGAGTATGAAAAGGACGAGCCGGGTCTGCACAATGACCTGTTCGCCAAGTTCGTCCTCGAATTCGGTGACCCGCTGCGGCCGCTGTTCAGCCCGCTAATGGAACCGGAGGTGCGCTTTGCGCTGCTGTCGCGCCGCGATGGCTTTCCGATCGCCGTGCCCAAGTGCTACTTCGCGGACTACCACAAGGAAACCACGACCGGCATCCTCATCACCGAGCGCATCCATTACGGTGCCGGCAACATCGAGCCTTGCCATACCAAGTGTGCCGACTACGAAATGAGCGACCCGCTCAGTCACTATCAGGCGCTGGCGACCACCACCGCCAAACTGGCAGCCCATCACAAGTCCGGCAAGTTCGGACCCGGTATCGAGCAGGAGTTTCCATTCGATGCCGACAAGGTCGACATGGGTGCCCGCATTCCCTACACCCCCGAACAGTTGCAAGCCAAGCTGGAAAAGTTGCGCTCATTCGCCGCAGCGCATCCACAGCTTTTCCCCAATGGCGTTGCCAATCCCGAGTTTCTTGCGAAGATGGCGGATGAAGCACCACTGGTCCTGAAGCATGAGGATGCCATCCGTGCCTATCTCAACCACAAGCCCGACTTCATCACGCTCTGCCACTGGAACATGAACCTCGACAACGCCTGGTTCTGGCGCGACGCGAAGGGCGAACTGCAGGCCGGCCTGCTTGACTGGGGCAGCGTCGCGCAGATGAACGTGGCGCAAGCCTTCTACGGCATGACCTGTGCAGCCGAAGCCGATTTCATGAACGCGCATCGCCGTGATCTGGTCGAGCTGTTCGTGCGTGAATACCATGCGCACGGCGGCCCCTTGGTCGATGCCGATGATCTCGCCTTCATGATCCGGCTGTCGGTAGCGGTACTCGGCATTGCCTGGATACTTGATGCACCGTCCATCATCGAAGCCAACCTGCCGGACGTGGCAACCGTGAAGGATCGCTTTGATCCCAAGCTCAAGGACTGCTTTCTCGCCCGCGCCCAACTGCAATTGCTGGTGGTGATGTTGAACGAGTGGCAGAACGACAAGGTCGGCGACGCGCTGCGCGAGTTTTCAGCCCGCAGCAAGGGCTGAGCGCAGCACCCGCCGTAACTGTTGTCAGTGTCGTTCGACGTTGATCGGCACGCCGGTCATCACCGACATGCCATTGATCGGGTCACGCTGGCCGGAGCTGATCAGCAAATTGACGCAGGTGCCTTTCTCCGGAGCGGCCGGATCATCGGGCAAACCGCCCCAACCGTGCGACATTGACACCACGCCGCGCCGAAGATCCTTGTCGGCTTCTGCAATCGCCGTGATATTGCCATGCGCGGATGTGATGGAAACCCGGTCGCCCGATGCAATGCCTAGATCGGCAATGTCGTCGGGGTTCAGGTACGCGGCGTTGTAGGGCATCGCCCTCTTGATGGCGGGCACATTGTTGTGAAACGACGTGTTGTGAACTTCACGCAGCCGCCTTACGGAGAGACGGAAGGAATATTTTTCGTTGTGACCGGTTTCCCTGAAGACCGCCGCAAGTTCATGCTTCACATCATCCGGGATCACTTCGAATCTTGCCAATTCACCCGCGGGCGCCGGCTGCACGACCATGGGGTCGGAATCAAACAACTTGCCTTCGGGATAGCGTTTCACTTCCTCAAACGGCACCACGCTGTTGCGCGTGATGATCGCCAGCAATTCATCCGTGGTTGGCGACGACGTCATGTCGAGTTCGACGCCGTCGAAGACAACTTTCTTACCCATGCGCTTTGCCAACGACCAGAACACGTACCAGTCATCAACCAGTTCGGAGCCGGCAGGAACGGGGATGACCGGCGGCGTGTATTGAGCATAGGGCACAAGTGTGGTGAACGGTTCGAAATCGCGTGACGGCAGATCGGCCCGTTCAAACATCATTTTCGGCGGGATGACGTAGTGCGACAGTCTTCCCGTATTGGTCATGAACGGGTCAATCGTGACAAGCAGTTCGAGATCACGCAATGCGTCGACAACTTTTCGCTGATCCGGCATGGCGTTGACCGGGTTGCCGCCCACGACAAACAGGGCACGCAACTGTCCCGCGCCGGGCGTCGTGATTTCCTCGGCAAGCACGCCGCTCATCTTCTGGCCGTAAATCGTGCCCAGGCCATCTACCCGACTGCGCCATCCCTTCTCCCATGAGCGATTGGGTGGCATCACCGCCGCGACTCGAGGGAACTTCGGGCTGACGACGCCGGGATTGCTGACCGGCGAGCCGGCTTCGGCAAACCGACCGCAGATGACATTGAGGCATTGCACCAGATGTTCTGCAAGATTCGAATGCGGTCCCATATTGGTCGCCGTACCGGATGCCGCACTGCCGCGCTTGCGGCGCATACCCTCAGGTCCGTTCACCGGTTCGGCGAACATTTTTGCGGCAGCGTACAGATCGCTGGCGGAGACATCGGCACGACGCGCCACGTATTCCGGCGTGTAGGCTTCGACAGCCTGCATCAAGCCTTCGACATTGTTTACATAGCGTGAGCAGAACCCGGCATCGTGCCAGCCCTCGCGGAAAATGATATTGAGCAGCCCGGCCACCACCGTCACGTCCTCGCCAGGCAACGGTTGCAGCAGGACATCGGCATAGTGCCCGGTCTCCGTGCGCCGCGGGTCAATGATCACCAGCTTGAGTCCACGCTGCCGAGCTTCCTTCATCACCTTCACCGGATCCTGCATCGGATAGTTCCAGGTTCCCATCGATACCAAGGGGTTGGTCCCCACCATCATCAACACCTCGGCACTGTCAAAGGGGTCTAGGCCTGCACCCCACATGCCGAGACGCTCGAACGCCACCCATTTCGCCGACTGATCAATCGTCATGGTCGAAAAAAATGAATTTGAACCGATTGACGCGAGCCAGTCGGGCAGCATGTGATTCGCCGCCAGGTTCAGGTAGTTAGCCGTCCCGCGAAAGCCGGCGATGGCCTCATGCCCATGACGCTGTGCAATGTCCTGCAGTTTTTCGGCAATCTCGTCGAGGGCCGTTTCAAGTCTGATCTGCTTGAACGATCCATCGGCCTGAAGTTTGAGTGGATGCAGGATGCGATCCGGATGGTAATGCGTTTCGTGAACATGCAAGCCCTTGATGCAGGCAAAACCACGCGTGACCGGATTACCTTTGTCGCCACGGGCAGAAACAATCTTGTCGTTCTCATCAATGGTCAAACGCAATCCGCAAACACCCGAGCAGATGCGGCAGGAGGAAATGGCTTCTCTGGTGGTCACGGAAAATCCCTTTTCTATATTTTCAATCGGCGGCTATTCGGTCTTCACGCCGAAATAGGCCTGATAGCGCTTGTACGCTTCGCGGGCCTTGGCGACGATTTCGGGGCTGCCCTGATTGAACTGGTGCTTTGGCCGGGCGTCGCGTGGGTTGTCGGCGAGGTATTTCTCCATGCCGTGCCGGCCACGTTCGCTCAGTTCCAGGCCAAGATGGCGGTAGGCCTTTTCAATCTCGCCCATCGTGTCCTTGACCAGATCCAGATATTGCATGTGGTAAATCTGGTTCTTCGGCACAACACCCGCTTCCAGCTGATCAATGATGTGGTTGAAGGCGGCACCTGAAAGATTCGGGTCTAGCATCGCCTCGAAGGACGCGCCCTTCATCGGATGATCAGATCGTCCCCACTGCAGCGTGCCGATGATGCTGACCGTCGATGCCAGTGCGCGTACCGGGTCGCGATGCGGCCAGATGAAGCGCGCATCGGGATAGGTCTCCATCATCAACGGCAGCCGATACAAATGCAGCGGGTCTTTCAGCGCCCAGTGCTTGCGCGGGTTCTTCCATTGCAGCAGTTTCAGCAAACGCTTGTGATATTGCAGCGCAGGCTTCATGTCCTGCGTTTGCATCCAGGCCTCGTAGGTGGTGGCCTGTCCCATGCCGACAAACCATGAAGGCGAACGGAAGCTGAGCGCCAGCGCCTGCATGCACTCGAACGGCAAATAGCCGGAAAATTCGTGCATCGACGCCACCGTCGGCGTCAGGCGCTCCCATTGGCCGACACGCTTGTGTGCAATTTCGATACGCGGGTCGGTGCGATAGGTGGCGGCTTCCGGTGGCGGGCAGGGAAAGGCCGTTTCCCACTCCAGCAGCGCGCCGTTGTCGGAGTTGGCCATCAGCATGTTGATCATGAACGAAGTGCCCGAACGTCCCTGGCCGACCACGATGATCGGCTCGACGATCTGTTGCTCATCAATCTCCGGATGTTGTTTGTAGGTGTCCTCGATGCGCAGCCGCGCTTCGAGCAGCTGCAATATCTCCTGACGCGCCATCAACCGGCCCATGAGGTGCAGCTCGGCGTCCTCCTCCATCGACTTGATCAACACCTTGAAGGGCTCGTACCAGTCCTCGGAGCCGAAATCCGACAACCCGGTATTGCGCTTCGCCGTGTCGAGCAATGATCTTTCATCCAGCGGCACGACGCCGCTGATATCCATGCAGTAGCCCTCTTCGATGATGCGCGCCATCCACTCCGGCCGCGGCGGCGGCTGCCATTGCTTGCGGTGGTCGATTTCATTTTCAGACATGTGCGTCTCCCATTTTTGTTTTCAGTAATTGTGTGAGTACACGGGGTCGACGCCTGCTGCGACAGCAAGCGTGGCGAAGCTCATTGGATGTCTGCCTCGGTAATGCTCAGCGGCATGGCGGGCATGCATGGTGCGAACTATCACGCGACCCCTCCTCGTTTTGTTTTGGACTTCAGCGTGCGCGAGGTGCCTAGCATAGCACCGCACCGCGCGGACATTCACGGCCCGACGAATGTTCGCCGACTCAAGCCGTGCGCCGGCCCAGCGCCGAGGTGAGCACGCCACTGGCGATGATGAGGAAGATGCCGATCCCGACATGGGCCGGAATCGCGTCTTGCCACAGCACGATGCCAAGTGCGATGGAGAAGGCGACCTGCGAATAGGCGAGGCTGGCGGTGACCAGCGGGTTGCCCTTCTGGAAGGCGTGGGTCATCAGCATCTGCCCGATCACCGCGAACACACCCACGCCCAGCAGCAGGCCGATCGCGACCCACGAAAAGACGCGCTCATCCACGGTGGCGGTCGCCCAGGGCAGCACGCCGATGGAAGAGAACAGCGAAAAATACAGCACCGTCCGCGCCGTCGATTCACCCGCCTCGGCCAGGCGCCGGATGTTGGAGATGTAGAACGCCGCGGTGATGGCCGAGAACAGGGCCATCGCGTAACCGAGCCATTCCGTCGCGTCGAACGATGGCTGGAGCAGAAAGGCCACGCCGACAAAGCCCAGGGCAAGCGCCAGCAGCGAAGCAGCCCGCACCGGCTGCTGCCTGCGCACCATGAGCAGCAGGCCGAGAAAAATCGGCGAGGCATTGTTGAGCGTCACCGCCGTCGCCAGCGAGAGCTGCTGCAGGGCGTAAAAGTAGCTTGCCAGCGAGACCAGACCGACGGCAGCAGAGGCGATGTGCAGCTTCCACTGCCGCGTCTCGATCTGCATGCCGCGAAAACGCATCCAGACGTAGAGAATCAGGAACGAGACGAAGGAGCGGCTGAACACCAGCAGCCCGGCCGAAATGCCGTGCATGGCGCCGAGCTTGACGCAAACGGCGAGCAGGGCAAACGCCAGCCCTGCACTCAACATCCAGAGAGAACTCATGCAAACAATGCCTGCCTTGATCGCCGGTGATTGCCTGCAGTGCAATCAGAAAGACGTGGTTCGGATTAGGGATGGTCACTCGGACAAGCAACCGGGTGCCGGATTATGCGTTGTCCGAATGCGCCAGGCAATCTGCGAGATGTTCTCTTTCGTTTCAGGCAATCGCCTGACCTTGCTCCTGATCGATGGCTTTCGACAACATCAACGAAGTCAGTACAAACCAGATGATGAATATGAAGGCGGGAATCCAGAGCACGAACAGGCCGCTCCACGCAAACGGACCCGACTTGAAGAAGGGCAGCAGGATTGCCGGCGTGAAGGAAATCGGCGCCCATATATTGAGGAAGGCAAGCCAGCGAGGGAACAATGGCTTTTCCCTTTTGTCGCTGAAGATCGCGAAGGCGAACGCAAAGTTCTGCGGCATGAAAGGCATCCACGGAATCACCAGCATGATCCAGGAGAGGTCGTTAAGCATGTAGGTCAGTTCCGGTGAGCGTTCGGGGCGGAACGAGGTGACGATGAAAAAAATGGCCGGCATCAGGAAAGTCAGTGACGCAAAGGCGCCGCAGGCAAGCTGTGTGTATGTCACCGTTAGCGAAAGACCTGGAATGCGGCGCATCTGTCCCGAAATCGCAGCGGTGAACATCGCGTAGAACGCGCTGCTGATGAGCATCAGTCCCATTCCAATGCGGATACCGGTCGCATGCTGTTGGTAATGTGCCACCACCTCATCGACCGAGAGCGATGGCGACAAGGGAAGAATGAAGCCGGCAAACGCAAAGGCGACGAAAAACAGCGTCACGCAAATGACGCCGCTCCAGGCGCAGACCTTCTCAAAAATTTTTTGATTCATGGTATTTCCTCCTTTGCCCTATCCCTGTTCGATCTTGTAACGACGATGCATCAGCCAGGTATTGACGCAATTGCCCAGCGCGAAAATGATGACCGGAATCCAGAAGCCGATCAGCCCGTTCCACGCAAACGGCCCCTCCTTGAAGAACACGGCGGCGATGCCGCCGGCACCGCCGAAGGCGATCCACAGGTTCATCCAGGCGGCCCAGCGCGGCCAGGTCGGCTGTTCGCGCATGTCCATGAAGCCGGCAATTGCCACGCATACGTACTGGATGATGTAAGTCGGGATGAACATCGACCAGGCAAACCAGCAATAGTCGTTGAGCATGCGGATGATGTCCGGGCTTACGTCCGTGCGATAAGTGCACAACAACCACGCGAGTCCGAGCAATTGAAATATCGTCACGAGGATCACGGCACTGCCGAGCTGTATGCGCGCCAGCAGCGAAGGCTGCCCTTCGATCTTCTTGATCTCTTCCGAAATCACGGAATAGAAGAGGATCGTGAGTCCGGAAAAGTACAGGAAGCCCATGGCGCCGATGCGAACATGTATCGGATCAGCCGTGAAGAAAGTAGCAACCTCCTGCGCAGTCCATGACGGTTTGGGCGGCGGCACGAAGCCACCGATCAGGATGAAGGTCAGTGCCACGCCAATCAGGCAGACCGGCCAGGACCAGATGCTCGCCAGCCAGACCCAGCGCTTGTAATTGGCGTGGCGGGCTTTTGCTTGCGATGTTGCCTCGGTTGTCATCGTTATTTGCCCCCTGCTGTTTTCCGCAACGCCACCCTGGCTGCAAGCTGGCCCGGTATGCCCGCGATACCCGCACAGGGGTGCATGCTGGCCCCGCTGAGGAACAATCCTTCTACCGGCGTCGTGAAGTCGGCATAGGCCGGCGAGGGCCGGAATGGGCCGAAGCGCGAGACGGTGGTGTCCACGTGATAGACGTAGCCGAAGGGCACGTTGAAATGCTCGGCCAGATCGTCCGGCGTCATGACACGCCGGGCGATTTCGATCCCCTCGATGTCGTCGTAAAACTGGCTCATGTATTGGTAAGCCTCGCGGGTCGCACGTTCCTTCAACGTCGCCCACGGTTCTGTCGGCTGCGTCGGCGCGACGCCGCACCAGTACCACACGCTGTCCTGCCCCTTGGGTACCTGGGTGGGGTCGGCATGGGCCGGGAAGATGGTGAAGTTGTGCAGGGGGCTGGGCAACCGGCCGGCCATGCAGTCATTCCAGGACTTGATGTGATTCTCGTAGGGCAGCGAGCAGTGGCCCGGGATGCGCAAGTCGGTGTCGTCACCCATGTGCTGCTTGCGCCAGGCCTGATGCCTGGTCATCCGCACCTGCTCGCGCAGCGCGATATCAATCTTGAACGAAGACGCGCGGCCGGTGGCGATGGGGATGTGGTTCGCCTGTATCTGCTCCTTGTGTGGCAGCGTTCCTTTCGGAACCATATTGAGCAGGGTGACCTTGGCGTTGGCGGCCGAGATGACGGTATCGGCATACAGCCGCTCGCCGCCGACGAGCTCGACGCCGCGAACGCGATTGTTGTCGACAATGATCTGGTCGACCTTCGCACTGGTGCGAACGGTGCCGCCATGCGCCGCGAGGCAACGTGCCAGCGCATCGGTCAGACCACCCGAGCCGCCGATGATGCGGCTGACACCGACGCCATGGATCACGGCAAAGTAGATCAACGCCCATCCCGTCGACTCCGCCTCGATCGGGAGGAAGGGCACCATGGAAGCCAGCGGCCCCCTGACCATGTCGTGCTCGAAAGTCTCTTCAATGAACTCGGCATGCGAGGACGACAGATAACGCGTCAGGCCCCACAGCTTGCTTGGGTGCGCGAGCATCTTGGCTCCGCCAATCGCGAGGTCGATAAGGTTGGGGCGCGTCGGGTGCGTGCGCATGAAGCGCAGCACACCATCCATCATGATGCTGATGGAGTTGACGAACTCTATGTAGGCCTTGGCGTCCTTCGGCGAAAAATACTTGATCTCGTCCGCCGTCTTCACCGGGTCGCGCCAGATGCACAGCGAGGAGCCATCCTGGTTCAGGTAGGCGTAGGGCGGATCCGGCACGATCTGGCCGAAGCCATATTTTTCCAGCGCCAGTTCCTTGACGATATTCGAGCATCGCAGCAGGGTGACATCGAGGCCGCCCTCGTTGATGAGATGGTCCGGTGCCTCGGGAAATATGGTGTTGGTGGCACTCATGCCGCCGATGGTGGGCAGTGCCTCGACGACGGTCACACTCCTCCCGGCCTTTGCCAGGTAGCAGGCGGCAATCATGCCGTTGTGGCCGCCACCAATCACGATCACGTCATTAGTCGTAGTAGTCAAATTGATCTCCTGTTGCAACCTCCCCGGACAACGGGTCGGTCTTTATCGTTCTTCAACCGGCACGCGCAGTCGCGGCAGGGAGCAAATCGACGGCAAAGTTATAGTAAGCATTCCTTACTTTCAACTTTTTTAAGCGTTACTATTGGTGCCAGCCGGACGACCCTTGGAGACGAATGTGCCAGCCAACAAACCCGCAGCCAGCAGCAAATCATCGATGGAACGGCGCAAGCTGCCACGACAGCAGCGCGCCAAGGCCACCGTCGACAGTATCCTCGACGCAGCCAACGACCTGATCCGCGAAAAAGGTTTTTCGAGCATCGGCACCGGCGAGATAGCGGCGCGTGCCGGCGTGAACATCGCGTCGCTGTACCAATACTTTCCCAACCGCGAAACCATTCTCTTCAGCCTCTATGAAGAAGCGGCGAATCAGGGTGCGCACAAACTCAACAGCCTGGCGATGAAGATCGTCCATGACGAGCTGGAAACCGTGGTGCCGAAAATCATCAAGCTGCTGCTCACGCATTACGAAGAGCATTCGGCGATCCTGCTGCGGATGTTGCACGAGGTACCTGAATTGCGGCGTGCGACACGCGTGGTTCCCTTCGAGAAGATGATCGGCAGCACGATCCGCCTCTACCTTCAGCAGCACCCGGAATTCCGCATCAAGGACACGCCGCGTCACATGTTCTTTCTCGAAAACCTGGTGGTGAGCAACCTGACCCGCTACGTGACCGATCCGCCGCCCAATGTGTCGAGAAGCGAGTTCCTGACGCATCTTTCCCGCGTGATCGTGGCCTATCTCAAGGGCAGTTTTTCCTGACGCGCGAAGGTTTCAGGAAGTGCTTTCCGGCGCCATGAATCCGGGAAAGCGATCGATGTAGGGCTGGAAGACGCGGCGGATTTCTGCGTCAGTCGTCCCCATTGCCTCCGCCGAATATTCACGCTTGCCGTATTTGTCGCGGTCGTTGGCGTGCTCCCAAGCCCTGATGGCATCGGCTGCCTGCTCTGAAAACGCCATGCCGCAAAAGTCGTACACCTTGCGCGCCGCCTCGGTGCCGGTAAAGGTAA
>CANJXH010000059.1 GCA_947478755.1 Betaproteobacteria bacterium
AATCTGATCTGTCGCTTCTACGACGTGTCAGAGGGGGCCATACGCATAGACGGCACGGATATACGCTCGATTCCGGTAGCCGAATATCGGCGCAATATCGGTCTCGTGTTGCAGGAGCCGTTTTTGTTCTTCGGTTCGATTGCGGAGAACATCTCCTACGGCAAACCGGGTGCGACGCGTGAAGAAATTGTCGCCGCAGCACGAGCCGCCCACGCGCATGAATTCATTCTGCGTCTGCCTCAGGGTTATGACTCACAGGTGGGGGAACGCGGGCAAGGCCTGTCCGGTGGTGAACGCCAGCGTATTTCGATAGCACGCGCCCTGCTGATTGATCCACGTATCCTGATTCTTGACGAAGCGACTTCGTCGGTTGATACCGAAACGGAAAAGGAAATCCAGAAGGCGCTCGACAATCTGGTCTATGGCCGCACCACGATTGCAATCGCCCACCGCTTGTCGACGTTGCGCCAGGCCGACCGGCTGGTCGTGATGGATCGCGGCCAGATCGTCGAAATTGGCGGCCATGAAGAGCTGCTGACGCGAGAAGGGCATTACTACCGGCTTTACCAGGCGCAGGCCCGCAATGTGGACACAGAACCGAACGACGGCAGCGAAATGGACGGAGGGCTGCAATGAGTGCCGTCATTGATTGGGCCTTGAGTCGCAACGCCTACGGGCGCCTCGTCTTCGCCACTGCCACTGGCGAAACATTCGAGGGGGTCGTGCCGGTGACGGCATTTCCGATTACCGCTCCGGCCAGCGGCGTCGCGCTGGTGGCGCATGATGGGCGCGAACTGGCCTGGATCGACAGCGTCGACAATCTGCCAGCGGACATTGCTGACTTAATAAAAGCGGAGCTCGCCTCACGGGAGTTCATGCCGGAAGTCAGCCGCATCCTCAAGGTATCGAGCTTCGCCACCCCGAGTACCTGGACAGTGAAAACCAATCGTGGCGAAACAAGCTTTGTCCTGCGCGGTGAGGAAGATATCCGCCGCATGGGCAGCAATGCCCTGCTGGTTGCCGACAGTCACGGCATCCAGTTCCTGATCCGTGACCTGATGTCACTCGATACCCACAGTCGCCGCATACTGGACAGATTCCTGTGAAGATGCTGAAAGCATTCCTGTTGCTGGCATTGACGATCGCAGGTATAGGTGCGCGTGCCGAGCCGTTCCCGGAAATGGATCTGTCGATGGGCATGTATCGGATCGAAGCGGAAGTCGCTGCTACCGAGGAGACAAGGGAACAGGGCTTGATGTTCCGTGAAAAAATGGCAGCCAATCACGGCATGCTGTTCGTGTTCCCCGATGCACGACGTGAATGCATGTGGATGAAAAACACGCTGATGCCACTTTCGGTGGCCTTTCTTGATGACCATGGCGTGATTGTCAATATCGAGGAAATGAAGGCAAAGACGCTGAACAATCACTGCTCCCTTGGTCCGATAAGATTTGCGCTGGAGATGAATGCAGGCTGGTTCAGGCAGCGGGGCTTCGCTGCCGGTTCGCGCCTGCTGGGGCTGGAGCGCGCGCCCTTGCCGAGATGATTGAAGCCGTCTGTCATTGATCTGAGTCAACAGGGTCTTGGGTTGCAAGGCGTGCAGGCGTGATACAGTGAATTCCATGGAAGCGGCATTCAAGAAAATATTCGTCTGGCTGGCCATCTGTGCGTTGCCGATGCAGGGTATTGCGGCGGCAGTCATGTTGCCCTGTGGTCAGGCCCACCAGAAAACCATTTCGACCGCCTCTTATGAGCATGCCGTGGCAAGGCATCAGCACTCGCATCAAACTGCAATGGCAGATGACGCGAGACTCGTGACAGCGGGGCATTGCCATGACCAACATGGTCATGGAAGTCACGCTGGCAGCGGTAAATGCAACAGCTGTTCAGCCTGCAGTTTGCCGCTTGCGATGACCGCACCGATGCCGCTATCGCTTGCGCAGCGCTTTGATCATGCGTCGGCGATTCCTTTTTTGGCTGTCACCATTCCCGGTTTTGTTCCTGACGCGCTGGAACGACCCCCTCGAACCCCCATTGTCTAGTCGGTAACCGAGGAACTGCGGTACGGTCACCCGATCGGGTAGCCGCATGCTGCGCTCCTTGTTTGCCAGGTTGTCGCGATACGATCGTGATGCGGTATCAACCATCCGGATGTCGGGGATTTCATGAAACACAACGGAATATTGAATGGGGCACTGGCTTCACTGATGCTCCTCGGTGGCTGTGCCACTTTTTCAAATGATGGAGGGCTGGGGGATTCGGCCCGGATCGCGGGGGATCGGCTCGGCAAGGAGATCCGTCCGGCGCGGACGGAAGACGATGCTCGCGCGATTGCTGCGACGGTAGCGAACTTGCTGTCAATACCGCTTGGCGTAGATGATGCGGTGCAAATCGCGTTGCTCAGAAATCCTGGCTTGCAGGCGACCTATGCAGAGCTTGGCATTGCCGAAGCCGACCTGGTGCAGGCAGGGCGCTTGCACAATCCAGGCTTCAGTTTCAAGCGAACCCGCCAGGCGGGTGACGTGATCGCCGAGCGTACCCTGACCTTCAACCTGATCGAACTCATCACGATGCCGATCGCCGCGCGAAGCGAGGCCCGTCAGTTCGAGGTCGCGAAGCTGCTGGTCGCTGATCAGGTGCTTGGCGTCGCCAGCGATACCAGGCGGGCATATTTTCAAGCCGTGGCCGCGCAGCAGAGCGTCAAATACGCTGCGCAGGTGAACGCTGCCGCCGAGGCCGGCGCCGATCTCGCCGCCCGCATGGCACACGCCGGCAATTGGAGCAGCCTGGAGCAGGCGCGTGAGCAGACTTTCCATGCCGAGGCCACGGCTGCTTTGGCACGAGCGAACAAGGCCGGAGTGTCTTCACGCGAAAAACTGGTTCGGTTGATGGGGCTCGCCGGAAATGAACTCGATTTCCAGCTTCCCGATCGTTTACCTGATCTTCCTGCGGAGGCGCTGGATATGGGGGATGCAGAAACCTTTGCGATGGCGCACAGGCTCGACATCCAGGCAGCGAAGCAGCAAAGTGCCAGCGTTGCCGCATCACTGGGGCTGTCTCGCACAACGCGCTTTGTCAATGCGCTGGATTTGGGTGTGGTACGCAACACGGAAACAGGCCGACCGGCGGCAAGAGGCTACGAGATTTCGGTTGAGATACCGCTCTTTGACTGGGGCGAGGCGAGAGTCGCCAAGACCGAGGCCATCTATATGCAATCGGTGAATCGACTGGCCGAGACCTCGATCAATGCGCGTTCCGAAGTACGTGAACGTTATGCCGCGTATCACGCTGATTACAAGCTGGCTCGTCACTATCGTGATCACATCGTTCCTCTGCGCAAGAAAATATCGGAGGAAAACCTGCTGCGCTACAACGGCATGTTGATTGGCGTTTTTGAACTGCTGGCCGATTCGCGCGAGCAGGTGAGCAGTGTTTCGGCTTACATCGACGCGCTTCGGGATTACTGGATTGCCGAAACCGAACTCGCAGCCGCAATGGGTGGACAGTTGCCGACTGCCGGCACTGAGAACAAAGGAAGCATGCCATGACCTCATCCCGCAGAAGTTTTTTGTCTTCCACCGGCGCACTGCTGGGCGCAGCACTCGTCACGAAGGCGCAGGCTGCTGCCATCCCGGAGGCGCCCTCTCAGGCGCATGCCACGACGCAGCCGCCGCTCGTGCCGACAGCCGGCCCCGATTACAACCCGGTGGTGACATTGAATGGTTGGTCACTACCTTGGCGAATGAAAAGTGGCTGGAAGGAGTTTCATCTGGTTGCCGAGCCCGTAGTTCGTGAGATCGCCCCGGGCATGAAGGCGAATCTCTGGGGTTACAACGGGCAGAGCCCCGGTCCGACGATTGAAGTGGTGGAAGGTGACAAGGTGCGCATTTTTGTCACCAACAAGCTGCCCGAACACACCAGCATCCACTGGCACGGGCAGCGACTGCCCAACGGCATGGATGGTGTGACCGGCCTCACCCAACCTGGTATCAAGCCCGGCCAGACCTACGTCTATGAGTTCGTGGCGCAACGCCCCGGTACCTTCATGTATCACCCCCACGCCGACGAAATGATGCAGATGGCGATGGGGATGATGGGCTTCTGGGTCACGCATCCCAAAGATCCGTCCTTGCACCGCGTGGACAGGGACTTTGTCTTTCTGCTGAGTGCCTACGATATCGATCCAGGCAGCTATACGCCGAAGGTCAGCACCATGCTCGAGTTCAGCATGTGGACCTGGAACAGCCGGTCTTTCCCTGGCATCGACCCACTGGTAGTCCGCAAGGGCGACCGCGTGCGCATTCGCGTCGGCAACCTGACCATGACCAATCATCCCATTCATTTGCACGGCCACAGTTTTGAAGTGACGGGGACCGATGGTGGCTGGATACCGGAAACGGCGCGGTGGCCTGAGGTGACGACCGACATCGGTGTCGGACAAATGCGCAATATCGAGTTTGATGCCAGCGAGCCCGGCGACTGGGCGATTCATTGTCACAAGTCACATCACACGATGAATGCAATGGGCCACAAGGTGCCGAACATGGTGGGGGTTGATCAAAGCGAGGTGGTCGAAAAGATTACCGGACTGATTCCCGACTATATGGTGATGGGCGACACCGGTGGATCAATGGGTGGCATGGAGATGCCATTACCCGAAAATACCTTGCCGATGATGACCGGGCAGGGTCCGTATGGAGGCGTGGAAATGGGTGGCATGTTCAGCATCGTCAAGGTGCGTGAAGGACTGGCGCGCAACGACTACAAGGATCCCGGCTGGTACAAGGCTCCCAAAGGCAGCGTCGCCTCTCAATGGAAGGGCGAGATGCCGGCAACCAAGCGCAAGTCGTCGACTGCTTCTCCATCCGGAGATGTAGTTAACGTAAAGCGGAACCAATCCCACCAGCATTGAGTTGGCTACGTCGGTTCGGCAGCTAGTCCTTGTCGGCTGAGTGCTTGAAAGGCAAGTGCTCGCTGGCCTCGGCCGCGTATTGATCGACAGCGTCCGCGCTGCGGAGCAAGTGCCTGCGCAAAACCTCGCGCATATTGAGGTCCGCGATCCAGTGGAGGGTCGTTACCTGTACTGGTTCGAAGCCACGTGCAATTTTGTGTTCGCCGCCTGCGCCCGGTTCGAAGCGCTGCAGGCCATGGCGCAGGCAATATTCAATGCCTTGGTAATAGCAGAGTTCAAAGTGCAATCCGTCAATGCGCTCTGACGCACCCCAATAGCGACCGTACAGGGTATGGTTGTTGCGAAAGCAGATCGAGACGGCTACCGGCGTGTTACCCCGCCGTGCGACAAAGACCACCATGCGATCGCCAAGCGCCTGCCCGATCTCGGCGAGACATTCTTCTGATAGCGCGGGATAGTTGCCGTACTTGTCGAAGGTGGCCGAATAGAGCGCATGCAGATTCGCCCACAGGTCTGCGGCAATGACATCGCCTGCCAGCGCTTCGACGGCGATGCAGGCTTCCTTCACCTTGCGTCTTTCCGCGCGAACCTTTCGACGTTTGTCCGAGGAAAAGCTGGCGAGATAGTCGTCGAAGTCGACATACCCATTGTCCTTGCGCTGCTGCCAGTGGTACTGCACATCATGCCGAGTCATAAAACCTGCCGCAGCCAACGCAGCATGGTCTTCTTTAGCAGGAAAGGCGACATGCCATGAAGACATTTGATATTGCTGCGCCAGGCTGATTGCGGCATTGATCAGCACCGCGCGAATACTGTCTGCATCTTCGTCAATCACCCACAACCTTGGCCCGGTTGCCGGCGTGTAGGGGATGCCGCTGAACAGTTTGGGGTAGTAGGGGAGGCCCGATTGTTCGAAAGCGCGTGCCCACGACCAGTCGTAGATGAATTCGCCGAAAGAATTGGTCTTGATGTACAGAGGCAGCACACCGACAATTTCACTCCGGGTGTTTCGTGCCACGAGGTGCTGCGCGGTCCACCCCAGTCGCGGACCGGCTGCGCCGTGACGCTCCAGCGCGGCAAGAAACGCATGCGACAGAAAGGGATCATGCGCGGGCATCAAGGTGCGAAAGCGCTCGGCGTCAATGTGAAGAATCGAGTCAACGGGCGTGACGGTGTAGTTTTCGGTCACGGATTAGGGATAAAACACAACGCGCAAAACAAAAAGGCCCTTGCCGATCGGCAAGGGCCTATCGATGACAGAGCAGGCGGCGAACGGAATCAGCCGAAGATGCCCGGGCCGCGGAATACACCGTGGCTGGCAACCATCATGAACAGCATGGGGATGGAGAGCATGGTGTTGGTGCGCGAGGCAAGAAAGGCGACGCGACGGGCCTTGGCCTTTTCTTCATCGGTGGCGCTGACGAAACCGAGAATTTTTTTCTGGTTGGGCCAGATCAATACCCATACGTTGAACAGCATCACCGTGCCCAACCATGCGCCGATACCAATCGGGTAAAGGCCGGGGCCGCCGGAAAAGGTAAATACTGCAAGTAGGGCCTGGCCAAGAATCATGGCGCCAGCCAGCCAGGTGACGACTGCTGCCCAACGGAAGTAGAGCAGGGCACGTGGCGCGACATGTTTGGTGATGCCGGCGCTGGTTGGCGGTGTGTCCTTGTTGGCGGCAGCCAGAGCGGGAACCTGAACAAAGTTGAAGTAATAAAGCAGGCCGATCCACAAAACGCCTGCCATAACGTGCAGCCAGCGACCCAAACCGAGTGTGATGAATTCCATTGTGTGATCTCCTCAGTGCGGCAAAGTGGATTGAACAATCAGATACAGAGCCAGTGTGATGACAAGGCCGCTGATGACGGTGCCCCAAAGGCTGTCTAGTGGGTTTTTCATTGTAGAGTCTCCATCGGTGGGGTGATTCAGAAAATACTGCGCCGGATTTTAGACCACTTCAATCCAATCAACAACGCTGCAAGCGTTGCAGGCAGAGGGGATTAGTCCTTGTCCACGACCTTGGTATTGGCCCAGCCTTTGGCGAAATACAGATTCACGCTATCGCCCCGATTCAGTGCGTCACTGCTTCGGATAACGAGGCCGTGGGCGTCGCGGGCAATGCTGTAACCGCGTGCCAAGGTGGCATTGGGGTCGAGTAATTTGAGTGCATCGGCAAGATTGTCAAGCTGATGATACTGACGACTGATCGAATCGCTCGTTGCCCAAGTGAAACGCCTTGCCGTCGCCAGCAATAAGGACCGAGTCAGTGCCAGATTGGGTCGTTGCCGCTGCAAACGCAATTGAAGCTTTGCGACCCTGCTTGACGGGCGGTTCAGCGCGCTGCGCATCGCCGCGTCAAGCTGCATGCGCAGATGATTTGCTTTCATGCCAACGTTTTCAAGGCGCTGGCGAGGGTGGACAAGCTGGCCTGCCAGTTGGTCCACCCGCTGCATTGCGCTATCCAGATGTAGGCGCATACGCTGTTGAAGATCGTTGCGCAGCAATTGGAGTTCTGCATTGGCCGAGAACCAGCCGCCGGTCGCCAATTCTGCCGCCGCAGTTGGCGTGGCAGCGCGATGATCGGCAACAAAGTCGGCGATGGTGAAATCCGTTTCGTGTCCGATGCCGCTGACGACCGGGATGCTGCATGAGGCGATGGCGCGTGCCACGCTCTCGTCGTTGAATGACCAGAGGTCTTCAATGCTGCCACCACCGCGAGCCACAATCAGAGCGTCACACCGGCCACTCGCGCCGGCTGCATTGATCGCCTGCACAATCTGCTCCGTCGACCCTTCGCCCTGTACCTGTGTCGGGAAGATGATCAGGGACAGGTGCGGGGCACGTCTTCGGCAGGCTGCGAGCACATCGCGCAGCGCCGCTGCCTGCAAGGAGGTGACGATGCCCAGTGCTTGGGGAAATGGCGGCAGGGGGCGCTTTCGCTCAGCCGAGAACAAGCCCTCGGCATCGAGTTTTTCCTTCAATCGGGCAAAGGATTCAAACAGGCGCCCGAGGCCACCACGTCGCATTGACTCAATGTTGAGTTGAAAGTCTCCCCGCGCTTCGTAGATGGATGCCAGTGCCTGCACATCGATCTGCTGGCCGTTGGCGATTTGCCAGGGAACCAGGTTGGCGCGATTGCGGAACATCACACAACGAACCTGCGCCTGCTCATCCTTGAGTGTGAAGTAGACATGGCCCGAAGCGGCGCGGACCAGATTGGAAATTTCGCCGGTGATCCATAGCAAAGGTAGTGCTCGCTCCAGCGCCTGACGCGCTCTGCGATTGAGTTCTGTGACGGAAATGGTTTCCATGGAGGCGGAGTTTATGCGAAGTCGATTGTCGCAACAGCAAGGCCATCGCCTCGTGGAACAGCGCCGTTAAGCGGCGTTTCTGTTAAACAACTGAAATATATTGAGATTAAAGTAACGCCACTTTTTTCACCGGACCAATGAATACGCGTACTTTAGGCTGGATTTAACGACTCCCGGCAATGCTATTCACACGGTTATCCACAGATTTTGTGGATAAGGGCACGGCGGTTCGAAAAAACGATTTCACGAGTTGGGCGCAGGAGCAAAGTCTATTCGACATTGCTCATCTGTCCGCATGACGTTAAAGTGCGCACTTCGTTTGTTGTCAGGAGTAGCGCGTGTTCTCCATCCTAGAAGCTGCCGGTTGGCCGATCTGGTTCCTGTTGCTGGCATCCATCATTGCTGTTGCGTTGATCATTGAACGCTCGGTTGCGTTGCGCCGCATCAAAATCGTGCCGCCGGGTTTGCTCACCGGCGTGGTCAATGAATATCGCCAGAGTGGTGCCAATGAAGAGCGCCTCAAGATGCTGGAAGTGCATTCACCGCTCGGCCGCATTCTGGCTGCCGGTGTCCGCAATGCCAGGAACCCCCGTGATGTGATGAAAGAATCAATTGAGGAAGCGGGACGCGGGGTTGCGCATGATCTGGAGCGTTTCCTTACCACGCTGGGCACCATTGCTTCCATCAGCCCGCTCATGGGGCTGTTTGGTACGGTCGTCGGCATGATTGAAATTTTCGGTTCGCCCACGGCTTCAGGCAACAACCCGCAGGCATTGGCCCACGGTATTTCCGTTGCACTCTACAACACCGGCTTCGGTCTTATCATCGCCATCCCCAGCATGATCTTCTACCGTCACTTCCGTGCCCAGGTGGATAGTCTGCTGGTGGAAATGGAGATGCAGGCGGTCAAGTTGGTCGAGATGATTCACGGCGAGCGCAACTAGATGAATTTCCACAGAGGCCATCAGCGCGAGGAACCGGAAATCAACTTGATTCCGATGATTGACGTGCTGCTCGTCATCCTGATCTTCCTGATGATCACGACCACCTATTCGAAGTTCTCGGGGCTGGAAATCAACCTGCCGACGGCGGACGCAGCAGCGGTCAAGGACCAGCCGACCGAAATCAATGTTGTCGTGACGGCAGCGGGTGATGTGCTGGTGAACAAGGTCCCCGTAGCCGGTCGGGATGTCGCCCAGATTTCTGCGACGCTGAAGCGGCTGGCCCCGGCGGATGCTGCCAAGGAGCCGGTAGTGATCATCAACGCCGATGCCAAGACCACCCATCAGCGTGTGGTTGATGTAATGCAGGCTGCACAGCAGGCCGGCCTCTCGCATATTTCCTTTGCCACTCAGCAGAACCAGCACTGAGAGTTTCCTGCGTCGCATCTGGCGGCAGCGCGGGGCAGCAGCGCTGCTCCTGCCGATCGCTCTTTGTTTCACGCTGCTGAGTGCGGCACGGCGCACCCTGTACCGGCTAGGCATTTTCAAGTCCCGGCGATTGCCGGTTCCGGTGGTGGTGATCGGCAACATCACGGTTGGCGGTTCGGGCAAGACGCCGTTGATCCTCCATCTGGCGCAGTCCTTGTCGCAATCCGGCTATCTGGCCGGGATAGTGAGTCGCGGATATGGCTCGGACGAGGCTGATGCAAGGGAGGTATTTGCCAACAGCGACGCATCCCGGGTTGGCGACGAAGCACTCTTGCTGAAACGGCGCTGCGGGCTTCCCGTGTTCGTCGGCCATGATCGCTTTGCGGCGGGCAGCGCCTTGCTCGCTGCCTATCCGCACTGCCAACTCATTCTCTGTGATGACGGATTGCAGCATTACCGCTTGTGGCGTGATGTCGAAATCGCCGTGCTCGACCGACGTGGGCTGATGAACGGCTGGATGCTTCCTGCCGGCCCCTTGCGCGAACCGGTTTCCCGCCTTGCTGAAGTGGATGCCTGCGTACTCAACGAGACCAGTGTTGCTATTCGGGCAGAGGTAGCGACGTTTCGCATGCGGCTGGAAGGTAATCGTTTTTTGCTACTGGGTGATCCGGCACAGACGGCCAGCTCGGCAGCATTGGCAGGCTTGCGACTGCATGCCGTTGCCGGTATTGGCGAACCGCAACGCTTCTTCGATCATCTGCGCGCGCTGGGGCTGGTGTTTTCTGCGCATGCATTCGCCGACCATCATCGCTACACTGTTGGTGACTTCGATGTCGATGCCGATGCCATCCTGACCACGGAGAAGGATGCAGTAAAATGTGCCGGCCTGACAACGCTCCCGATCTGGGTGCTGCCTGTGGATGCCGTGGTGGAACCTGACCTTGCCCGGTTTATTTTGGAGAAGATTAATGGATCCGCGCCTGCTTGAAATCCTGGTTTGCCCGATCTGCAAGGGGCCGCTCGACTATCGCAAGCCGGCCATGGAATTGGTATGTCGCCCCTGCCGGCTCGCCTATCAGGTGAAGGACGACATTCCGATCATGCTCGAAGACGAGGCGCGCAAGCTCACGGCCGACGAAGCTGCCGGTTGATGGAGTTCAAGGCAGTCATTCCTGCCCGCTACGCTTCCACGCGTTTGCCGGGCAAGCCGCTGGCCGATATCTGTGGCAAGCCGATGGTGGTGCGCGTACTCGAGGCAGCCGGTCGCAGTGGTGCCAGCGAGGTGTGGGTTGCCACCGACGATGATCGCGTGATCGAGGCCGTGATGACTCATGGTGGCGGAGCGGTCATGACGCGTGCTGATCACTTGAGTGGCACTGACCGCATTGCCGAAGTCGCTGACCAACTGGGATGGCGGGACGACGATATTGTCGTCAACGTGCAGGGTGATGAGCCACTCATCGATCCGGCGCTGGTAGCGCAGGTAGCCGAAGCGCTGGCTGGCGACGGTGAGGCTGCAATGGCGACAGCAGGGTATCCGATCAGCGATGCCAGAGAGGTGTTCAATCCCGCCGTTGTCAAGGTCGTCACGGATGCAAAAGGTCGCGCGCTGTATTTTTCACGTGCACCGATCCCGTGGCATCGCGATGGTTTTTCCGCATCGCGCGATACCCTGCCTGCCGATTACGCACCGTGGCGCCATGTCGGTCTTTATGCCTACCGCGTTTCCTTCCTCCGTCGATTCGGCCATATGAAACCGGCACCGATCGAAATGTGTGAGTCGCTGGAGCAGCTGCGTGCACTCTGGCATGGCGAAAAAATCGTGGTGGTCAAATGTGCCACCGAACCTGCTGGTGGCGTTGATACGCCTGCCGACCTTGAAGCGGTTCGGCGTCACTTTGATCACATGGGATAATCGCGGATAATGCGATCCAGTCAATAACGGCAGCATCGGCAACATGCTGATGCTGTTTTTGCAAGCAGCATCTTAATGAGACCAAATCCATGAGACTGATTTTGTTAGGCCCACCGGGCGCAGGCAAAGGCACGCAGGCGACCTTCATCAAGGAGAAGTTTGGCATACCGCAGATTTCCACTGGCGACATGCTGCGCGCTGCGGTCAAGGCCGGCACGCCTTTGGGCGTTGCAGCGAAAAAAGTCATGGATGCCGGCGGCCTGGTGTCGGATGACCTGATCATCGGACTGGTCAAGGATCGGTTGAAGGAAGCGGATTGCGCTTCCGGTTACATGTTCGACGGCTTCCCGCGCACCATTCCTCAGGCCGACGCCATGAAGGATGCGGGCGTGAAAATCGATTACGTTCTCGAAATAGATGTCCCCGATGGCGAGATCGTCGCCCGCATGAGCGGTCGCCGTGTCCATCTTGCCTCGGGCCGGACCTATCACGTCAAGTTCAACCCGCCCAAGGTAGAAGGCAAGGATGACGTCACCGGTGAACCGTTGATCCAGCGGGAAGACGACAAGGAAGAAACGGTCAAGAAACGTCTCGACGTCTATCACTCGCAGACTAAGCCCCTGGTTGACTACTACTCCGCGTGGGCTGCACGGGGCGACGCGGCCGCGCCGAAATACCGAATGATTGCCGGCGTCGGCGATGTCGACGCCATCAAGCAGAAGGCCTTCGCCGCGCTGTCGGGTTGACGCCATTCCGCCTGGGCCATTGCCTTGACTGCATCGATTCGCCGTATTGCCATCAGCACTGGTGGTGGTGATGCGCCGGGCCTCAATGCGGTCATTCGCGCAGTGGTGGTGGCTGCCGCCAACCGTGGCTGGGAAACCGTTGGCATACATGATGGTTTCAACGGCATATTGCTCCCTGAGCGCTACCCTGACGGTGGCGTATTTCAGCTGACACGCGACAGGGTGCGCGGTATCGCGCATCTGGGTGGCACCATCCTGGGGACGACCAACAAAGGCAATCCACTGCATTTCCCGGTCAGGATGGCAGACGGGACAAGCGGAGAGATTGATCGCTGCGACGAAATTCTTGCCTTCTTCGCCCGCCAGCAGATTGATGCGCTGGTCTCCATCGGTGGCGATGGTTCGCTGGCTATCGCCAACAGCTTGCATCAACGGGGTCTACGCGTGGTCAGCGTGCCGAAGACGATCGACAACGATCTCGACAAGACCTTCACCACGTTTGGCTTCGATTCTGCCGTTTCATTTGCCACCGAGTGTATTGATCGTCTGCACAGCACTGCCAAAAGCCACCAGCGGGTGATGGTGGTTGAAGTGATGGGGCGTTACGCAGGATGGATTGCATTGCACGCCGGTATCGCCGGCGGTGCGCATGCGATCCTGATCCCCGAAATTCCCTACGATATCGGCCGGATCGTGGACAAGATCAAAACACGTGATGAAGAAGGCCGCCAGCATTCCATCATCGTGGTTGCCGAGGGCGCATGGCCCGCGCATGGACAGCGGGATGTGATTGAACCGGCCGAGCTCGGGCATGAGGAAAGGCTGGGCGGCATTGGCGAGCACGTGGCGGCCGAGCTGCGCAAAAGAATCGAAAAGGATGTTCGCGTAGCGGTGCTGGGTCATCTGTTGCGCGGCGGCAGCCCGACTGCATTTGATCGCCTTGCTTCGCTGCGTTTTGGCACGGCTGCCGTGCGTGCTCTGGAAGAAGGCCAGACCGGCGTGATGGTCGCGCTGGCGTTTCCCAACGTGAATTATGTTGCGCTGGAAGAGGTTGCAGGTCGCATGAAAGCGGTACCGCTGGATGGCGACACCCTGCAGACCGGGCGTGATATAGGTATCTGTTTCGGCGACTGAGCCGGCCGCAGCCAAGGCCGACTAAGGATTGAGAATCCTGGTCACCTTGTTGAGCCGCAGACGGTAGGCGTCGGGCATGCCCGAACCCAGCAGCGGGCGCAGATAGAGGCGGAAGGCATCGGTAATGTCGGTCCCGGATGTGCTGATGAATTCGTCTTCCATGACGCGGGTCTTGCCGGCGACGGCATCCAGCGGCAGCAGCAGGTAATCGACCGAGTAGAAACCGGTGCGCTTGATCGCCACCGAGCCGTCACGGTTGCCCCACATCGCGAATTGCACTGCCTTCTCGCCGACCTCGCGTGATTCGCGCTGATCGACGTCTGAAACGCAACCCATGAACGAGCGCTGCAGATAACCCAGCGTGTCGCCGCGAACGCGCTTGATGCCCAGTTTGTTCCTGATCTCTTCGCAAAGCAGATCAGCCAGCGCGCCGGTGCCGGACAGCTGCACGTTGCCATGCGCATCCTTTTCGATCCGGTTCGCCAGTGTGGTGATGATCGGGGTGCCATTTTCATCGTGGATGCCTTCCGATGCTGCGATGACGCAGCGACCAAAGCGATCGTAGGTCGCCTTGACGTCGGCGACGAACCTTTCAGTGTTGAAGGTGCGTTCCGGCAGGTAGATCAGGTGCGGGCCATCTTCAGGAAACTTCTTGCCCAGGGCAGACGCTGCCGTCAGAAAGCCGGCATGTCTGCCCATCACCACAGCCAGATATATGCCGGGCAGGGCAGCGTTGTCCAGATTGGCGCCCATGAAGGCCTGTGCCACAAAGCGCGCCGCCGACGGGAAGCCCGGCGTGTGGTCGTTGCCGACCAGGTCGTTGTCGATGGTCTTGGGGATATGGATGCAGCGTAGCGGGTAGCCGGCCTTGGCGGCTTCCTCGCTGACAATGCGGACGGTGTCGGATGAGTCGTTACCGCCAATGTAGAAAAAATAGCCGATGTCGTGCGCCTTGAGTACCTTGAAAATTTCCTGGCAATACTTCAGGTCAGGCTTGTCTCGCGTCGATCCCAGTGCCGAGGAGGGGGTATTGGCAACCATCTCCAGGTTATGGCTGGTCTCCTGAGTGAGATCGAGAAAATCCTCGTTGATGATTCCCGACACGCCGTGGTAGGCGCCGTAGACCAGTTCGACATTGCGAAACTTGCGCGCTTCCAGCACCACACCCGTCAAGGACTGGTTGATGACTGCGGTGGGGCCGCCGCCCTGGGCGACCAATACTTTTGCCTGTGACACGAGGTTTCTCCTCATTGCGACCATTTCGCCCATATTAATCGCTGATGCACCGTATTCAAGGCAAAGTTTGTGGGGGAAGCGAGGCCGGATACGACAACCCGGACCCCGTTGCCGGGAAAGCCGAATCGGTGACATTTGGCTGTGCCCGCATGATAAAATCGCACGTTTTACACATAACAAAGAGGGTTCTTTATGGCCACCGGATTGATGTTCGCGCTGGTTTGTGCCGTGGCAGCGATTGCCTACGGATTCATTTCCTACAGATGGATTGTTGCCCAGCCTGCGGGTAACGAGCGCATGCAGCAGATTGCTGCCGCGATTCAGGAAGGCGCGCAAGCCTACCTGAACCGTCAATACACGACCATCGGCATTGTTGGCGTCGTGCTGACCATTGCCATCGCCATCTTCATCGGCGCGACTACGGCGATCGGCTTCGTGATTGGTGCCGTGCTCTCGGGCGCTGCCGGTTATATCGGCATGAACGTTTCGGTGCGCGCCAACGTGCGTACTGCCGAAGCGGCGCGTCATGGCATCGGCCCCGCGCTGAACGTTGCGTTCCGTGGCGGTGCCATCACCGGCATGCTGGTGGTTGGCCTCGGTCTGCTGGGCGTTGCCGGTTACTACGCCTACCTCAAGTCG
>CANJXH010000060.1 GCA_947478755.1 Betaproteobacteria bacterium
CGACAACACGACATCAATCAATATGATCTGTAGAACAGCCGCCCAAAAATGCGCTGAGCCAAAATCCATTTACGGTTCTCTCAAATAAAAAGGCCGCACAAGTCAATGTGACTGGTGCGGCCTTTCAAATCAAGGCGTTGGCCCTTAGAGCATTGCCTTCAGTAGTTTGGCCATTTCGGAAGGATTGCGCGTTACCTTGAAACCACATTCTTCCATGATTGCAAGCTTTGCATCGGCGGTGTCGGCCCCGCCTGAAATCAAGGCGCCGGCATGACCCATGCGTTTGCCGGGTGGGGCCGTAACGCCGGCAATGAAGCCAACAATCGGCTTTTTCATGTTTGCCTTGCACCACACTGCCGCATCGGCTTCGTCCGGACCACCAATTTCGCCGATCATGATCACGGCGTCGGTATCCGGATCATCGTTGAACATCTTCATGACATCGATATGCTTGAGGCCGTTGATCGGATCACCTCCGATACCGACAGCCGACGATTGACCAAGGCCAATCTCCGTCAGTTGGCCCACGGCTTCGTAGGTCAGCGTGCCAGAACGCGACACGACCCCAATACGACCCTTGCGATGGATATGACCTGGCATGATCCCGATCTTGATCTCGTCGGGCGTAATCAGGCCGGGGCAGTTGGGGCCGAGCAACAGCGTCTTCTTGCCGCCCTTCGCTTCCTTTGCCTTCATCTTGTTGCGCACCATGAGCATGTCACGCACGGGTATGCCTTCAGTGATGCAGATGGCCAGATCCAGATCGGCCTCGACCGCTTCCCAGATGGCGTCGGCGGCACCGGCGGGTGGCACGTAAATGACAGAGACGGTAGCGCCTGTTTCAGCCTTGGCTTCTTTCACTGAAGCATAGATGGGAATATCAAAAATCTTCTCGCCGGCCTTTTTCGGGTTCACGCCTGCAACAAAACAGTTCTTGCCGTTGGCGTACTCCTGACATTTCTCGGTGTGGAATTGCCCCGTCTTGCCGGTGATGCCCTGGGTGATGACCTTGGTATCTTTATTGATGAGGATGGACATTGATCGGTTTCCTTACTTGACCGCCGCGACGATTTTCTCGGCGGCGTCGGCCATGCTGTTGGCGGTGATGATGGGCAGGCCGGAGTCCTTGAGTATCTGCTTGCCGAGGTCTTCGTTGGTGCCCTTCATGCGCACAACCAACGGTACTGACAGCCTGGTCTCCCGAGCTGCGGCGACCACGCCATTGGCAATGGTGTCGCACTTCATGATGCCGCCGAAGATGTTGACCAGAATGCCCTTGACCTTTGGATTCTTGAGCATGATCTTGAAGGCTTCCGTCACCTTCTCGGTCGTCGCACCGCCGCCCACATCAAGGAAGTTGGCCGGTTCGGCGCCAAACAGCTTGATCGTGTCCATCGTTGCCATTGCCAGGCCGGCACCGTTCACCAGACAGCCGATGTTGCCGTCCAGCGAGATGTAGGCGAGGTCGAACTTCGAAGCCTCGATTTCGTCGGCATTCTCCTCGTCCAGATCGCGATAGGCGACGATCTCGGGATGACGGAACAGCGCGTTGGGATCGAAGTTGAACTTGGCATCAAGCGCCTTGATGCCGCCATTGCCCTCAAGAATCAGCGGATTGATTTCTGCCAGCGAGGAATCGGTATCCATGTAACAAGTGTAGAGCTTTTTGATCTGGTCAACTGCCGCAGCCACCGAACCATCCGGCACGCCAATGCCGCGTGCCAGGGTTTCCGCCTGTTTGTCGGTCATGCCGATGAGCGGATCGACGAATTCCTTCAGAATTTTTTCGGGAGTGCTGTGCGCCACCTCTTCGATGTCCATGCCGCCTTCGGAAGATGCCATCACGGCAATCTTTTGCGTCGCGCGGTCGGTCAGTACCGCAAGGTAGTACTCCTTCTTGATATCCGCGCCATCCTCGATCAGCAGGCGCCGGACCTTTTGGCCTTCGGGGCCGGTCTGGTGGGTAACCAGTTGCATGCCCAGAATCTGATTGGCGTACTGCTTTACTTCCTCAAGCGATTTCGCGACCTTGACGCCACCTCCCTTGCCACGACCCCCTGCATGAATCTGGGCTTTGACCACCCAGACCTTGCCACCCAAGGTTTGAGCCGCCTTGACGGCTTCATCCACAGAAAAAGCCGGGATGCCGTTCGGCGTCGACACGCCGAACTTTCTCAAAACTTCCTTGCCCTGATATTCATGAATCTTCATGCTTGTTCCTTGTCGGCCAAGTTTGCCGCTTAATTATTCAACACGGGATAAAGGGACTATGTTGGCTATCGCGCAAGCCTTGCGATGCCGCCCAATCCTAACATAGGCGGCTCCAAGCCAAACTCGCCGGCATCCCGGCAGTCGCAGCCGACGGGGTGGCTATGCCAACTGACGCCGGGTCTGGACGACGAAGAACCGCCGAGCGACAAAAGCCGCATCAATAAAGCTGCAAGAGGCGGCCGGGTTTTCGCCACTGGCGTAGAAATCGGAGAAGGCCTCTGCATGCAACGGCAGCAAATTGCCGCAAAGGTTGATATTGAGGGTAACGCCGACGCGTATTGCCACGCCCTGCGCCAATTGCTGAAGCGGTTGGCTATCGGTGTACACGGAAAAGTTGAGTGCGCCCTTTTCGCGCATGATGCGTTCTGCGCTGGATATTGCTTCGGCGGTTGTCGCTGTTTCGACAACGAACATCAGGGGACCTAAACCCTGGTTCAAGAACTCATTGCTGTCGGTCAATTGTTGGCGGACAAGTAGCGGGGTGGCCATCAGGGCCGCAGGCCAAAGAGGATGTTCGATCCGGGCAGTATCGCGCAGCAATGTGCCACTGTCTTCATTGCTGGCAGCATCGCGAATCGCTTCCAAAGACGTCAATACATCAGGCGACTGAATGGCCCCAAGTAGTTCTGCGCCCCTGGCGGGGTCTTCGAGAAGCTTGCCGATGGCAAAGGACAGGTCACGACCAAACTGATCGGGAGAGACCGTGCCGTCCGGCGTGCGGACGCCTTCGCGCGAAATCATGATCAACCGCGGGGTTGCCAGCAGTTGGCCGGAATTGAGGCAGATACTGAAGGTCAGATTGCGCAGCATGCCCTTGTAGTCAGCCGTCGAATCGACCACCACGCAATTGCATGCTGATTTGAGGGTAAAAAGCGCTGTCTCGTGTGCGTTTTCTTCAAGCCAGCGTGACGTCTGGGCATCGCAGCTACAGTCAATAATACGAATTTCGGGGCGCAAACCGACCATGGCAGCAGAAGAGTTACCCATTTCATCAACAAGAAGGCTGACCAGATTGGGATCGAAACCCGCCTCTTTGATAACCATACGTGCCACAGCTACCGTCATCGCCATCGGCAACACTGCGCTCGGGTGAGGGTTAATAATTACCGGGTTGCCGGTGACCAAGCTGGCGAAAAATCCGGGCCATGACAGCGATGTCGGCTCAGTGGCAGAGCAGACTGACAGCGCGATGCCGCGTGGCGCAATCGTGTAGAGCTTTTCGATTTTCAGCGGGTTGCCTTTACTCTGTGGCTTTTCCCATTGGGTTCTGCCGGGAACCTGCTTCATTTCTCGATAAGCCGCGCTGACGGCCTCGAGACCTCGATCAAGCGCCCCCGCCAAAGAATGCTGATAGGCCAGCGAAAACGGCTGTCCGCTGGTATGCATGACGGCATAGGCAATTTCGATCCCATGCTTATGCAGACGATCAAGTATCTCCAGGCAAACACCCGTACGTACGTCCGGACCGCAATCCACCCAGGCCGAAGTCGCATTCTTTGCTGCAACGATCAATGCATCGGCACTGCATTGCGGATAGCTGATATTGAGCGGCAGACCGTAGGGAGACTGCTCGGCGCCAACACGCCCGATGACGCCAGGTTGGTCAAGGTAAAACGAAGCATCGCGATAAGCTTCAAAAGCCTCACGCCCGGCCGCCAGCCCCGCATCACCTCGTTTTGCCGGAGATTCAGGATGAAAACTCCAGCTGATGCGCGCTTCGCAAGCCGCTACCGACTGTCGAAGGGTATTGATGTGCTTGTCAAAGAGCGGGTGAGTCTGATCTTGTGCCATGCGCCTTGCCTCCCAATCATGCGACCGAACTGATCCAAGCCATGGCGTCATAATACTGGCAAGCCCATGCCGAGGATAGAGACCATGACCGAAAACCATTCACGCCGCCTGCCTGACGGGTCAACAGAAACCGCAACGCTCGGTGGTGGCTGTTTCTGGTGTGTCGAGGCAGCGCTGGTTCAATTGCAGGGCGTTACGTCCGCGCTGTCGGGGTATACAGGAGGGCATCTGGAAAACCCGTGCTATGAAGACATCTGTAATGGTGGCAGCGGACATGTGGAGGTCGTGCAGTTTGAATTCGACCCAATGCAAATAGACTACAAAACCCTGCTGCTGGCTTTTTTCACCGCCCACGACCCCACCACGCCAAACCGGCAGGGCAATGATGTCGGCGAACAGTATCGCTCCGTCATTTTCACCCATTCCGACGCACAGCTCGCCGTGGCCCGGGAACTGATTGCCGAACTTGATCAGCAGCATATTTGGCCGGACCAAATTGTTACCGAAGTGCGTCCTGCGCCGCACTTCTGGCCGGCAGAGACCTACCATCAGGACTATTTCGCCAACAATCCACGTCAGCCATATTGCGCGGCGGTGGTTGCACCCAAGGTTGCCAAGCTCCGGAGCTCGTTCAGCCACATGATCAAAAAGGGTTAAGTCTTTTTTGTTGGCACGATTCCTCGTGACCAGACGCTAGAATCCACCCATGATTCGGCACCATGCCCTACGGAACCTGGCCCTCGCACAATTTGCCTGCATCTTGTGCCTGGTCTGCTGGCCTCTTCAGTCATTTGCGGGCAAGGATTTACAGCTTTCTTATGACGTCGCCACGAAGTCCGACAAAAAAACTGCCGAACCCGCCAGCACGCTGGTGGCACGTGCCTCTGCTGACGTCGACACGCCGTTACGACTTGAATATGAACTGATCTCCCAAATCGGGCGCCTGAACCAAACAGCCAATGAACTGCGTTCAATTGTCGAGGCAATGCCGGGGCCGACATTGCCTCGACGTAGCCAGGTGGCGCCCCCATATCCTCTGTTCGCTACCCCGCTGGAAGAAACCATCAGTCGTCTGAATCACGTCGAGAAACTGATCGCCGATATCACGCTCGTTATCACGGCCATGCCCTACCCCGGGGCACCAGCGCCGACCGAGCAGACGCCTGTGCCTGCTGCAGTAGTGCCCGCACCAGTCAAGCCAAAGCCACATCGGCCGCAGCCAACCCCTGTTCCACCGGAACCTGTACAACCACCATCCCCTGTATCGGCCTTCACCCTGCGTTTTGGTCTGATGGCACTGGGTGGCGTCATTGCCGCGTTGCTGGCAAGACAGCTGCGGAAAATGTATCTGCGCCGCCAACCCTCCGCTAAGGACTACGCCGCAAAAATCGACGCGCCACCGCTAAAGGATGAATCCATCGAACTCGCCGACGTCATGAGCTCGATGGGCATGGCCGATGGCGCAACTGAAGCCCTGATTCAATCCATCCGCTCCAATCCGCGACAGTCCCTGACGCATTGGATGAAACTGCTTGACGTTTATCGCCAAACCGGACAACAGACCAACTACGAACAGGCCGCTGACGAGATGCGCAAGGGATTCAATGTCAAACTGGCGCAGTGGGGCAGTGAAATCGACGATGCTGACAAGGACGCAACGTTGGAGAGCTATCCACATATAGCAACCCAGCTGAAAAAACTCTGGCCCAATCCGGAATGCAGCGAGTTTTTGTTAAGCCTGCTGGCAGACAATCGCGAAGGAAAACGGGAAGGCTTCCCCCTGGCAGTGATAGAAGAAATCGTGCTGCTGCTCGCTGTACTTCGTCCGGAAAGCTAAACCGGGTTGTCGATATCGACGTATTCACAGTCAATGCCAAAGCGATCGGCCAGATGTTTCCCCAACGCCTGCACGCCATATCGCTCAGTGGCATGGTGACCGGCGGCAATGTATGGCACGCCATATTCATGCGCAAGATGCGTGGTCTGCTCTGATATCTCCCCGCTCAGGTAGATGTCTGCACCTGCGTTAATGGCAGCCTCAAAATATCCTTGCGCACCCCCGGTGCACCATGCAACCTGCGTGACCTTTCGTGTGGGGTCTCCCACCATCAACCCACTCCGCCCCAGTTTCGTTTCAATATCCGTCAGCAGATCGGCTGCTGTTCCGGCCAGACTGTGCGTGCCAATGAACCCCATGTTCTGGTCACCAAAGCGACCGCCAACCGTCCAGCCCAGCATTGCCGCGAGCTGCACGTTGTTACCGATCAGGGGATGCGCATCCAGCGGCAAATGATAGGCAAAGAGATTGATGTCATGGCCGAGCAGCGTTGCCAGCCGACGTTTGCGGATCCCCGCAATGCGTGCGTCATCGCCCTTCCAGAAATAGCCGTGATGAACAAGGACGGCATCTGCATTTGCGGCAACGGCCGCGTCCAGCAGTGCCTGAGAAGCGGTAACACCGCAAATCACTTTCCGAACCTCTTCACGACCTTCCACCTGCAGGCCGTTTGGGCAATAATCGCGAAATCGCTCTATTTCCAGCCATTCGTTCAGGTAATCCCGCAATTCGTTGCGATGCATAACCGCTCCTTCAGCACACCAACATGAAAAGACTTTGGTACATCTTCGCACAAGCGGTCACACTCAGTGTGGCCGTCCTTTTTGCAGTGCAAGCACTCAAACCCGGCTTGCTGACTTCCGATGGTTCATCTGCTGCCCCATCGCGCGACGTAGCCATATTGCAGGCAGCGCCATCAAGCGGTGGCGCCCGCAACGTTGCTTCATTCGCAGATGCTGCCCAGAAAGCAGTGCCGGCAGTGGTCTATATTTTCACCTCGCAGGAAGTCAAGGCGTCCAATCAACCACTGATGAATGACCCTCTGTTTCGTCACTTTTTCGGCGACCAGTTGGATCAGCAAGACCAATCACACTCAAGTCTTGGCAGCGGCGTGATCGTTTCGGCAGACGGCTACATCCTGACCAACTATCACGTGGTGGAAGCTGCGGACAAAATTGAAGTGGCGACCAACAACGGACAGAAATTCAAGGCCAAAGTGGTCGGCGCCGATCCCGAGTCGGATATGGCCGTACTGAAAATTGACGCCAATGGCAATTTGCCGGTCATCACTTTTGCGCCGTCCGACTCCCTGCGAGTCGGTGACGTTGTACTCGCCATCGGCAATCCTTTTGGCGTTGGGCAAACCGTCACCTCCGGTATCGTGTCGGCTTTGGGTCGCTCGCATCTTGGCATCAATACCTTCGAGAACTTCATCCAGACGGATGCGGCGATCAACCCAGGAAACTCGGGGGGTGCCTTGGTAGACAGCAATGGCAATCTGGTTGGCATCAATTCGGCCATCTATTCGCAAAGTGGCGGTTCCATGGGAATCGGCTTCGCGATTCCGGTATCGCTGGCTCACAGCGTACTGGACCAGATCATAAAGAACGGTGCCGTCACCCGTGGCTGGATCGGTGTTGAAGTTCAGCAGATCACACCTGAAATCGCTGAGTCCTTTGGCATGCCAAATAGTGATGGCGCATTGATTGCCGGCATCATGAAGGGTAGCCCGGCTGACAAAGGGGGCGTGAAGACTGGCGATGTATTGCTCGCGGTCAATGGCAAACCAATCAGTGACTCGCAAACCATGATTGAACAGATTGCGGCACTCGTCCCGGACAGCAAGGCAAAACTGAGGGTCAGGCGGGCAAAAAAAGAAATCGTACTCGACATCACGATAGGCAAGCGACCGCAGACGCAGCGTCGATAACCATCCGCTCAAATCTCCGGCGCATTTACCTCTTGGGCGGGCTTGGCAACAAAGCGCGCCAGCAGCAAGCCAAACTCGTAGAGCAGGCACATTGGCACCGCCAGCAGTATCTGCGACGTGATATCCGGTGGCGTCACCACGGCCGCGATTACAAATGCGCCAACAATCGCATAAGGGCGCACTTCCCTCAGTTTCTCAAGACTCACCACGCCGAAGCGCACCAACAGTACCACCACGACCGGCACTTCAAAGGTGGTCCCAAACGCCAGAAACATGGTCATGACAAATGAAAAGTACTGCTCGATATCCGGTGCGGGCGTGATGCTCTTGGGTGAAAACTGGGCGATAAAGCTGAATACCGTTCCAAATACAAAGAAGTAACAGAATGCCATGCCGAGCAAAAACAGCAACGTTGATCCAATGACCAGCGGCAACGCAAATCGTTTTTCGTTTTTGTACAGTCCCGGGGCAACAAATGCCCAGGCCTGATAAAGCACCACCGGCAGTGCGACGACCAGCGCAACCAGCAAGGTCACTTTGATCGGTACCATGAACGGCGTGATGACACCAGTCGCAATCATCCTGGTCCCAGGTGGCAACGCAGCCATCATCGGTCGCGCCAGCAAATCATAGATGCGACCAGCCCAGGGCAACAGGCAGAGAAACGACAAAAGCACAGCCAGAAGCGCCCGCATCAGGCGATCGCGCAGTTCAATAAGGTGGGAAAGAAAGCTTTCGGCTTCTTCGGAAATCATTTTGGCGGGCTATGAATGCTGTTGTCGACCGAAAGTACTTGATCGGCATCGCTTGCCACGGCGGTCACCACATCAATCTCGGTTCTGACACCTTTTTCGAGCTTCTGTGCCTGCTCGGCGAGATCGCGTTGCATTTTGCGAACTTCTTCAAGCTGCAACTCTCGATTCACTTCTGCCTTGACATCACTGGTATAGCGGCGGATACGGCCAAGCAATGTACCCACCGTCCGCGCCACGGCAGGCAGGCGCTCCGGCCCTATCACGATGAGCGCAACAATCGCGATCACCACCATTTCCGAAAAACCGACGTCAAACATTCATGCCCCGTACCAAAAAAATAAGCGGGGAGCCCAACACTCCCCGCTCGCTTGCATTCAATAGCAGTTGTTGTCAGCTTCTGGATTTTTCCTTGATTTCGCCCTCGATGGTTTGGCCGGATTTCTGTGTCGCATCGGGGCTTTTGTCGCTGGATCCATCGTTCATTCCCTCCTTGAAACCCTTGATCGCGCTACCCAAATCATGACCGACATTCTTGAGTTTCTTGGTGCCGAAGATCAGCACCACGATCACCAATACTATCAACCAGTGCAAAGGACTAAAACTTCCCATGTCGCTCTCCTAAACCCTATAAACCATGGGGCCTACTGGTTCAGGCCCGCCCATGACGTGAATGTGAAGATGATACACCTCCTGCCCGCCGATCTTGCCAGTGTTCACGATGGTGCGGAACCCGTCGTTGAGTCCCTGCTTGCGGGCCAGATCCCCCGCCTTGATCATCATCTTGCCAAGTACTGCCTGATACGAAGCATCGACGTCATAAAGCGAACCGACGTGTCGCTTTGGAATGAGCAGGAAATGCACGGGGCGAACCGGATTGATATCGTGGAAGGCAAACATGTCTTCGTCTTCGTAGATCTTCTTGCTGGGAATTTCGCCCGCCGCAATTTTGCAAAAAATACACGCTACCATGATGTTTCCCGATTATCTCTCGCGGCTTTTCTTCTCTTCAATTCCGGATATGCCCTCACGCCGGACAAACTCGGCGGCCACATCATTGATGCCGACATCAAAATGCGCCAGAAGTATCATGCTGTGAAACAACAAATCCGTCACTTCTTTCACCAGATGTGCCTTGTCGCCATCTTTGGCAGCCATGATCGCCTCGGCCGCTTCTTCGGCGATTTTCTTGCAAATGCCGTCGGTTCCCTTGGCATACAGGCCGGCAACGTACGACGAGTCCGGTGCGGCCTTACGCCGCTCGATCAGCACGCTTTGCAGGCGCTGTAGCACGTCCATGTTCGTCATTTGTAGATCTCCGTGGGGTCTTTAAGTACTGGCTCCGCCTCGACCCATGTACCGCCCTCAAGACGATGAAAAAAGCAGCTGCGGCGGCCGGTGTGGCAGGCAATCCCGCCTATCTGCTCTATCTTCAGCAAGATGACGTCCCTGTCGCAGTCGGCACGAATTTCAACGACTTTTTGTGTGTGCCCGGACTCTTCACCCTTGTACCAGATCTTGCGACGACTACGCGACCAATATACGGCCTGACCGGTGGCCAGCGTTTTTTCCAGCGCTTCGCGATTCATCCAGGCGAACATCAGCACTTCGCCTGTCTTCGCATCCTGTGCGATGGCTGGTACCAGGCCTTGATCGTCCCAAACAACTTCATTTAACCAACTCACAGCCGCACCTCGATTCCTTGCGCGCGCATGAACTCCTTCGCCTGCCGAACAGTATATTCCCCGTAATGAAAGATACTGGCAGCTAGCACGGCGTCGGCCTTGCCCTGCTTCACGCCGTCGGCAAGATGCTGCAATTCGCCAACGCCACCACTGGCGATGACAGGAACATCAACGGCCTCGGCAACAGCAGATGTCAGGACGAGGTCAAATCCATTACGTGTGCCATCGCGATCCATGCTGGTCAGCAATATCTCGCCTGCCCCCAGCAATGTCACCTTCCTCGCCCACTCAATGGCATCAAGGCCGGTATCCTTGCGTCCGCCATGGGTGAATACGTTCCACTTTCCCGGCGCAACCCGCTTGGCGTCGATCGCGACAACTATGCATTGTGAGCCAACTTTACCGGACGCATCGGCGACCAGTTGCGGATTTTGCACGGCAGCGGTGTTCATGCTCACCTTGTCAGCGCCTGCATTGAGGAGACGACGGACATCATCGACGCTGCGCACGCCGCCGCCAACGGTCAGCGGAATGAAAACTTGCGACGCCACCTGCTCAACCACATGCAAGATGGTGTCGCGCTGGTCCGAGCTGGCTGTAATATCGAGAAATGTGATCTCATCTGCACCCTGCTCGTCGTAGCGTCGCGCCACTTCAATCGGATCACCGGCGTCACGCAATTCGACAAAGTTGACGCCCTTGACCACGCGGCCAGCATTGACGTCCAGACAGGGAATGATTCGTTTGGCGAGCATGGGAGCACTTCGTGGCGCTCAATGCGCCGCGGAATTATTTCGAATGTTTATCCGCCTCGGCCTGCGCCTTGGCAAAATCCAGTGTACCATCGTAGATGGCTCGACCGGCAATGGCGCCGACAATGCCTTCGTCAGCCACTGCACAAAGCGACTTCACATCCTTCAACGTGGCCAGGCCACCGCTGGCAATCACCGGAATGCGCAACGCCTGCGCGAGCTTGACCGTCGCGTCGATGTTGATGCCCGACAACATGCCGTCACGGCCGATGTCGGTATAAACAATGGCTTCGACACCATAGTCCTCGAATTTCTTGGCCAGATCGATCACATCGTGTCCCGTCATTTTCGACCAGCCATCCACCGCCACTTTTCCTTCCTTGGCGTCAAGCCCGACAATGATATGGCCCGGGAAAGCGGTGCAGGCATCATGAAGGAAACCGGGGTTCTTTACGGCAGCTGTACCGATGATGACGTAGCTTAGCCCGTCATCCAGGCATCGTTCGATGGTATCGAGATCGCGTATGCCGCCACCCAGCTGGACCGGAATTTCATCACCGACTTCCTTGAGAATGGCTTTGATCGCAGGCTCGTTTTTCGGCTTGCCGGCAAAAGCCCCATTCAAGTCCACCAGGTGCAGTCGTCGAGCGCCTTTGTCGATCCAGTGCCGCGCCATGGCTGCGGGTTGCTCGGAGAAAACGGTGGCGCCTTCCATTTCGCCTTGCTTGAGGCGGACACAGTGACCGTCCTTGAGGTCAATTGCGGGGATCAGCAACATAGTCGAAATGAGTTCAATTAAGAAAGGTTCTAGGGCATCCAGCGCATGAAGTTTTCCAGCAAACGCAAACCTGCCTCAGCGCTTTTCTCCGGATGAAACTGCACGGCGAAGATATTATCGCGGGCAACCGCGCTGGTAAAGGGGATGCCATAGTTGGTGCGACCGATCACCAGCCCGTCATCATCAGGCGCAACGTAATAGCTGTGGACAAAATAGAATCTTGAACTGTCCGGGATCCCTTGCCAAAGCGAATGCGTTTTGATTTGCTGCACTTCGTTCCAGCCCATGTGCGGCACCTTGAGGCGGGTGCCGTCAGGCAAGGCCATCTGCTCATGAGGAAAGCGTGCAACACGCCCTGCCAGCACGCCGAGCCCGGCAACCTCGCCCTCCTCGCTGTGGTCGAATAGCATTTGCAATCCGATGCAGATGCCCAGCCATGGCTTTTCGGCAGCTGCCCGTATAACGGCATCCCGCAAGCCACGCGCCTCGAGTTCCCGCATGCAGTCGGGCATCGCTCCCTGACCCGGCACCACCACGCGATCTGCCGCAGCAACGACCAAAGGATCTGACGTTACGTGCAAGGTCGCGTCGGGGGCGACGTGCTCAATCGCCTTGGCGACTGAGCGCAAGTTACCCATTCCGTAGTCGACTACCGCAACAGTGGTCATACGAAAGGAATCAGAGACTGCCTTTGGTCGAAGGAACGCCGGTGAAGCGTGGATCAGCTTCTACGGCCATGCGCAAAGCGCGGCCGAATGCCTTGAAAGCAGTCTCGGCCTGATGGTGGGCGTTGTCGCCCCGCAGGTTATCTATTTGCACCGTAATGAAGGCGTGGTTTACCAAGCCCTGGAAAAACTCATGGACCAGATCAACATCAAACTCGCCAATCATCGAACGGGTGAAAGGAACCTCGAACACAAGTCCCGGCCTGCCTGACAAATCGACCACCACACGAGACAGCGCCTCATCAAGCGGCACATAGGCGTGACCATAGCGACGGAGGCCTTTCTTGTCGCCGAGTGCCTGCGACAAAGCCTGGCCAATCGTGATGCCAATATCTTCTACCGTGTGGTGACCATCGATGTGCAGATCGCCCTTGGCCTGTACATCGAGGTCAATCATGCCGTGACGCGCAATCTGATCCAGCATGTGATCGAGAAAGCCAATACCCGTATCCAGTTTAGCCGCGCCTGTGCCATCAAGATCGAGGCGGACGGTGATCCGGGTTTCAAGGGTATTGCGGGAGACTTCAGCCTTGCGCATGGAAAGAGATTGAGGCAGCTCAAATGGCGACAGGGTGCATGATAACATTTCGCTCCGTTCAACCCTGCAGCCGCGCGCCTTTTCGCGCAGGCCCCATCCTTTTACCCCACATGAGCCGTTATTGGAGCAACACGGTCCGGACGCTGACCCCTTACGTCCCGGGCGAACAACCCAAGCTGGACAACTTGGTAAAGCTGAACACCAACGAAAACCCCTATGGCCCCTCACCGCGCGTCATTGAGGCAATTCACGCTGCGACTGATGACGGTCTTCGTCTCTACCCCGACCCCGGCTCCGAAAAGCTCAGGGCAGCAATTGCCGGCAATTTCAATATTCCGTCGCAACAGGTTTTTGTCGGCAACGGATCAGACGAAGTGCTGGCGTTGGTGTTTCTGGCATTGCTCAAACAGGACAAGCCCATCCTGTTTCCGGACATCACCTACAGCTTTTACCCGGTGTATTGCGCGCTTTTCGGCATCGGATTCGAAACCGTCAAGCTTGACGACACCTTCCAGATCGACATCGCTCACTATGCCCACCCCAATGGCGGCATCATTTTTCCCAATCCGAACGCACCGACGGGCTGCCTGCTCGGGCTGGCCGAAATTGAAAAGCTGGTAAGCAGCAACCCGAATTCGGTTGTCGTTGTCGACGAGGCTTATATCGATTTCGGAGGGGGGTCGGCAATACCCCTGATTGCATGCCATCCGAATCTACTGGTGGTCCAAACGCTATCCAAATCGCGCTCGCTGGCAGGGCTTCGCGTCGGATTTGCCGCTGGTCATGCCGACCTGATAGAAGCGCTGGACCGCGTCAAGAACAGCTTCAACTCCTACCCGCTGGATCGTCTCGCCCAGGCAGGCGCGATTGCGGCGCTGGAGGACAATGATTACTTTGAGTCGACCTGCAAGGCCGTGATGACGACACGCGGACAACTGGTCAGCAACCTCGAAGCCCTCGGCTTCAATGTGCTGCCATCGGCTGCCAATTTTGTCTTCGCCCGCCACCCGCACCATGATGCGTCAAAAATTGCGACGCAATTGCGTGAACGCGGCATCATCGTCCGGCACTTCAAGATGGCACGCATCGATCAGTTCCTGCGCATCAGCATTGGCACCGACAATCAATGCGCCACTCTGATGACGGCGCTACGCGAGATACTGGCTTAGTCCTCGTAGCGCATTTCTGCAGCGCGCGCGTGGGCAATCAGGCCCTCGCCATGCGCCAGGGTTGACGCGACGGGTCCAAGCTTGCGTGCTGCAGCGGCAGATACTTCGATCAAACTCGAACGCTTCTGGAAATCGTAGACGCCGAGCGGACTCGAAAACCGGGCGCTGCGTGACGTTGGCAATACGTGGTCGGGGCCGGCGCAGTAGTCGCCAATGGACTCGGAAGCATATGGGCCGATGAAAATTGCCCCCGCATGGCGAATCTTTTCCACCAGTCGTCTTGCATCCTTCACCGACAATTCGAGGTGCTCCGGAGCAATTCGATTGGCAACCGCACAGGCCTCGTCAAGGTTGGCGACCTGGATCATTGCCGCACGACCGGAAAGTGACGCCACGATCGTTTCCCTGCGTGGCATGGCCGGCAGCAATTTGTCGATGCTCAGCGCAACACGCTGGATGAAATCCGCATCTGGCGACAGCAAGATGGACTGGGCCATTTCGTCATGTTCGGCCTGGGCAAACAAGTCCATCGCCACCCAATCGGGATTGCTGCTGTTGTCCGCGATGACCAGAACCTCGGATGGACCGGCCACCATGTCAATGCCAACCACGCCGAACACGCGTCGCTTGGCGCTGGCAACATAGGCGTTGCCCGGGCCAACGATCTTGTCCACCTGCGGAATCGTGTCAGTGCCGTAGGCCAGCGCCGCCACCGCTTGCGCGCCACCAATGGTGAACACGCGATCGACACCCGCCAGATGCGCAGCAGCCAGCACCAGCTGGCTTTTTTCGCCGCCCGGGGTCGGCACCACCATGATGAGTTCAGCAACGCCCGCCACCTTGGCCGGCACCGCATTCATCA
>CANJXH010000061.1 GCA_947478755.1 Betaproteobacteria bacterium
AGCGCAAAATGCCCGAGACGAGCGATCTTGCACACCTTGGCGTCAAAGGGTTTGCTGGTCTGTTGAATCAATGCGTAATACTCGAAGCAGGCTCCGGAGTGAGGCTCGCGCAGGCGAAAAGCATTGCCACGCGACAATCCCAGTGGTGCTTTTTCGTCGTCCGTCATCCACATCGGCTTCAAGCCAATACCGGTGAAATAGGCAAAAGCCTTGTCGACGTTCTCTTCGTTTTCAAGTTCCCATGCAACGCGCTTGAATCCAGGTACCTTTGAGGGATACAGGGCCAAGTCAAACTTGTTGCTTGAAACGCGGAAATACCGTTCGCCATTGGCGCCGGCACCCGCCGGGTTGACGCCAAAAACCTCTTCGGCGAAGGCGGCAGTGCGGGCTACGTCAGACACGTTGAGCGCGATGTATCCGAGGCGCTGGTGACGGAAGGGGATAGTCATCAAGGACTCCTTTTTAATTGTTAGATGATGATGGACATCGTGCCGGGCTTTGACAGCACATGCAGATCAAGGAATACGCGCTTTTCGCGAATCTTGAGGCTGCCACCCTGCTGCGCCAACTTGAACAGTACATAGCCGGGAATCACCGCGACGCCCTCGGTATCGCGCCTGGTTCGGGTGACCACCATGTTGACCTTGAAGGTGATGGCTTCGCCGTCGGTCTTGATGTTGCGCAGATGTGAATAGTTGTGGCGGATACGCGAACGGACCGGGTACTCGGCATGTGCCGTCGCTTTTCCCATGCGGATGACTCGCTGCTCAAGGCGGAATCGATTGTCGGAAAGCAGATACAGGATGTCGTTGTGCGACATGCTTTCAGCATTCGGTGTATCCAGCGGGCCGACTTCGTAGAGCACTTCACCATCAGCCCACATTGCCAGCCATTGCGTGAGTTCCCAACCATCAGCATGGTCCGCCTCGCGGTAAATCAATTCCTCAATCTGTTCCTTCAAATTGTTGTCACTCATCTCGTATACCTCAATGTTCGAATGGTTTGCAGATGGCTTATTTGGCAGCCATCATCTTGTCCCACTGCAACCAGTAGGCGCGCATTTGAAGCTCGTCGTTGTAGTTGGCGGTGGTCCGCATCGTCTCTTCGTCGGCGGTGATGCCCTTGGAGAAGTCGTTCCACTTGACGTCGGTACTTTCGTAAGCGGTCTGCGCCCATTCCAGCATCGAGACATCGTCGGGTGTAGCAAAGCCGCCCGGGCCGAGAAAGGAAAGGATGTTCTCCATGCGAATCTTGCGCAGTTTGGGATGTTCGTCCTTTGGTGCCACCGTCCAGGCACGCACCCGCATCCGATTTTGCGAAAGCGGGATGATGGTACGGGCCAGAATGGTCTGCTGATCGTTGATGATCGAATTGGGGAATACGACCATGTTGCTATGCATGTCGCAGACATTGGCACCGACCTCCTCGCCCAGCCGAGCGATGACTTCCTTGCGCTTGTCTTCGATCAGTTTCTTGGCAGCTTCGCCCCAATGCGGTAGCCATTGGGCGATCGGCCGTCCGGCGCGGATCGGCATTTCAAAGGCGGCGTGACCATTGCCAAAAGTCAGCGCAACGCCGCGAACGCCTGGGTCGATATCGCTGCCTTTAAGCACCTGGCCCATATAGTCAACATAAGTGGCATGAGTCTGCAGCACGTGGTAGCCGTCATAGCTGTTCTCGCACAGCAGCTTGTAATTGGCATTGATGTCGTACTCATGCACGCCAACGATCATTTCGAAGCCGACCGCCGACTGTGACGCAATGCGGTCGAGACGCTTGCCGGCATCCTGCAGGAAGTCATCAAGCGGCATGGCGTTTTCGTCAAAATTGACAAAGTAGAAACCGGCACGCTGTGCCACGTTCTTGACCCGCATCAGACTTACGCCACCGGGTTCGAAGTAACTGGGGGGATAACCTGCATCGGCCTCATTGGAACCGGCGGAAACCAATTGGCCATTGGCGCGGAAAGCCCAGCCGTGATATGGGCAAACGAAAGTTTTGGTATTGCCTGATTTTTCCTTGCAGACTGCAGGTCCGCGGTGCATGCAGGAGTTGAAAAAGACATTGACATTGCCTTGAGCATCGCGGTTGAAGATGAGTTCCTTGTCAATCACGCGACGGGTAACGAAGTCGCCCTTGTTGGCAACCTCGGACTCGTGACCAAGCACGATCCAGCTCTTGTAGAGAATTTTTTTCTTCTCTTCTTCGAAAACGGATGCCGAGGTATAGGCATCGCGGTTGACGCGAAACACTCGACCTGCCGGGTCATACTGGATAAAGCGAGACTCAAATTTGTCAATTTTGCTCATAGCCCTTTTCTCTCTTTCACTAAGCCCACAGACTTTTGGTTCAAGCCTGTACTATCGCGATCTAATTAGAACGATCGTTACAGCGGGGAGGTTATCGGGAGCCTTTGTCCTTCGTTTGATCTAGGTCAAACAAGGCGAACAAAGAGAGCGAAACGGAGTTCCTTTCTGGTGAAAGTTTTTTGGCATTTTCCGAATTGCCGTCTAACTTATTGACGGTAATTGTTTTTGCTTTTGAGCTGACGGCGCCTACGGTCAGAGCATGCGCTCTGGCACTACCCATAGATCAAAGTCAGCGGGGCTGACGTAGCCAAGTGATACAGCAGATTGTTTGAGCGTCAAACCCTCTCGATGTGCTTTCTTGGCTATTTCTGCCGCCCTGTCGTAGCCAATATGCGGCGTCAGGGCGGTCACCAGCATCAGCGATCGATCAACCAGATCGGCAATGTGGGTGATGTTGGCTTCGATGCCGCGCACGCAATGACACTCGAAGCTCTTCATTCCGTCGGTCAAGAGCCTCACGCTTTGCAGAAAGTTGTGGGCGATAAGCGGTTTATAAACATTGAGTTCAAAATTGCCGGATGCTCCGCCAAAAGTCATTGCAACATCATTGCCGAACACTTGGGCGCAGATCATGGTCAAGGCCTCACACTGCGTGGGATTCACCTTCCCTGGCATGATGGAACTGCCGGGTTCATTTTCCGGTATCGAGATTTCGCCTAGTCCCGAGCGCGGCCCGGATGCAAGCCAGCGGATATCGTTGGCGATCTTGTTGAGCGCGGTTGCGAGGGTCTTCAAGGCGCCGTGCGTGGCGATCATGGCATCGTGGCCGGCAAGCGCCGCAAACTTGTTGCCAGCAGACGTAAATGGCAGGTTGCAGATAGTGGTCAGTTCGGCAGCAACGCGAGCCCCGAACTCGTGGTGGGTATTTATTCCTGTGCCGACTGCCGTGCCGCCGACTGCCAACTCAAAAAGAGCTCCCAGGCTCATGGTCAGCGCAGATTCTGCATGCGCGAGTTGTGCAACGTAGCCGGAAAACTCCTGCCCCAGAGTGATGGGCGTTGCATCCTGCAGATGGGTGCGGCCGATCTTGACGATGCCAGCAAACTGATCCGACTTTTTTTCGAGTGTTTGCCGCAGTTGGCGCAATGCTGGCAACAGGCTGAATACGAGCCCTTCGCCGGCAGCAACATGCATCGCTGTCGGGAAAATGACGTTTGATGACTGCCCAAGGTTGACGTCATCATTCGGGTGCACCAATCGACGCTCGCCGCGTGCGCCCCCCATCAGTTCCGAGGCGCGATTGGCCAGTACCTCGTTAATGTTCATATTGGTTTGGGTACCGGATCCCGTTTGCCAGATGGAAAGTGGAAATTCCAGATCATGCCGGCCTGCCAGGACCTCATCGGCCGCCGCAATGATCGCCAGCGCTTTTGCTTCAGGAATCAACTTGAGTTCCATATTGGCTGTTGCACATGCGCGTTTTACCAGCGCAAGAGAAAAGAGCAATTCGACCGGCATTTTTTCGGTCGAAATGTCGAAATGGCGGAGCGAGCGCTGCGTTTGGGCACCCCACAGGCAGTCGTCGGATACTTCAATGGCACCAAAACTGTCGCGCTCGGTTCGCATCATGAAACCTCCCCATCATTGACTTGTGTCGCTGCCGCTTTGATTTGCCGCCCAACAGTGGCATTCTGTCACTATTCCATCTCCAACTCCGCCGAGGTGAGCCATGACCAAATCCACGTTCGACACCTTGCAGCTGTTCACGTTAACGTCCGGCGTAAAGGGGAGCCTGTATTCGCTACCGGCCCTGGAAAAAGCCGGTCTGGGCCGGGTTTCCCGCTTGCCGATATCGATCCGCCTGATTCTGGAGTCTGTGCTGCGCAACTGCGACGGCCGCAAGATTACCGAGCAGCATGTGCGCCAACTGGCCGCATGGCAGCCCAACGCACCGCGCACGGAAGAAATCCCCTTCGTCGTCGCCCGTATCGTGTTGCAGGATTTCACCGGCGTGCCGCTGCTCTGCGACCTCGCTGCCATGCGTGGCGTGGCTCAGCAACTGGGCAAGCGCCCCAAGGTGATCGAACCATTGGTGCCGGTCGACCTGGTGGTCGACCATTCCGTGCAGGTCGATTACTTCCGCCAGCCCGACGCGCTGGACCTCAACATGAAGCTGGAGTTCCAGCGCAACCGTGAGCGCTACCAGTTCATGAAATGGGGCATGCAGGCTTTCGATACCTTCCGCGTCGTGCCGCCCGGTGTGGGTATCGTGCATCAGGTCAATCTCGAATACCTTGCGCGCGGGGTGCACAAGAAGCGGCGCGAGGGCAAGACCATCTACTACCCCGATACCCTCGTCGGCACCGATTCGCACACCACCATGATCAACGCCATCGGTGTCGTCGGCTGGGGCGTCGGCGGCATCGAGGCCGAGGCGGGCATGCTGGGCCAGCCCGTGTACTTCCTTACCCCCGACGTCGTGGGCTTCGAGTTGAAAGGGCGCCTGCGGGAAGGCTGCACCGCCACCGACCTGGTGCTCACTGTCACCGAACAGCTACGCAAGGAAAAAGTGGTCGGCAAGTTCGTCGAGTTCTTCGGCGAAGGCGTCGAGGCGCTCACGCTCGCTGATCGCGCCACCATCGCCAACATGGCACCCGAGTACGGCGCAACCATGGGCTTCTTCCCCGTCGACGATGCCACCATCAGCTACTTCCAGGGTACCGGCCGGACGGAAGAAGAAATCGACGCCTTCAAGTCCTACTTCATGGCGCAGGGCATGTACGGCGTGCCCAGAGCCGGTGACATCGACTACAGCCAGGTGGTGACGCTGGATCTTGCGTCCGTCACTCCCTCGCTCGCCGGTCCCAAGCGCCCGCAGGACCGCATCGAGATCGGCAAGGTCAAGGCGAACTTCATCGACCTCTTCAGCAAGCCGGCTGCCGAAAACGGTTATTCCAAACCTGAGGCCGACCTCAAGGCCAGCCACGTCAACAGCGATGGCATCAACGTGAAGAACGGTGACATCCTGATTGCAGCCATCACTTCCTGTACCAACACCAGCAACCCCGGCGTGCTGCTCGCCGCCGGTCTGCTCGCCAAAAAGGCTGTGCAGCGTGGGCTCAAGGTGGCACCGCACATCAAGACCTCGCTCGCCCCCGGCTCCCGCGTCGTTACCGAATACCTGACCCGCGCAGGACTGCTGACCTACCTCGAAAAGCTGGGCTTCCCCGTCACTGCCTACGGCTGCACCACCTGCATCGGCAACGCCGGCGACCTGACGCCCGCGCTCAACCAGACCATTCAGGACAATCAACTCGTCTGTGCCGCCGTGCTTTCGGGCAACCGTAATTTCGAGGCGCGCATCCACCCCAACATCAAGGCCAACTACCTCGCCAGCCCGCCGCTGGTGGTGGCCTACGCCATCGCCGGCACGATGCAGAAGGACCTGATGATCGAGCCGCTGGGTAAGGGCAAGGACGGCAAGGATGTGTGGATCGGCGACATCTGGCCGACCAGTGCCGAAGTGCAGGCCCTGATGAAGCTCGCCATGGACCCGAAGGTCTATGCCGACAACTACAAGAAGCTCACCGAGAAAGGTGACCTCTGGAGCCAGGTATCGAGCACGTCGGGCGACATCTACAACTGGCCGGCCTCCACCTACATCGCCGAGCCGCCGTTCTTCGATGAGTTCTCGATGAAACCGCCCGCCGCCGGCGGCAATATCGTCGGTGCGCGTGCCCTGGGTGTGTTTGGTGATTCAATCACCACCGACCACATCAGCCCGGCCGGTTCGATCAAGGAAACCTCTCCCGCAGGTCGTTATCTGATCGAACATGGTGTGGGTAAAACGGACTTCAATAGCTATGGCGCTCGACGCGGTCATCACGAGGTGATGATGCGGGGCACTTTCGCCAACGTGCGGATCAAGAACCTGATGATTCAGGTGCGTGGCGATGGTAGCCGCGAGGAGGGTGGAGTGACGCTGCATCAGCCCTCCGGTGAGAAGCTGTTTATCTACGACGCAGCAATGAAATATGTCGCTGCCGGCACGCCGACAGTGATTTTCGCAGGTGAAGAATATGGTACGGGCTCAAGTCGTGACTGGGCGGCGAAAGGCACCTGCCTGCTTGGCGTCAAAGCGGTCGTCGCCAAAAGCTTTGAACGTATCCACCGTTCCAATCTGGTGGGCATGGGTGTCTTGCCACTGCAGTTCGTTGGTGAAGCCGACGCGCATTCGCTGGGTATCAAGGGAGACGAAACCTTCGATATCCTTGGCCTTGACTTCGGGCTCAAGCCACAGCAAAAGCTCACATTGCGGGTCCATGGCCAGGATGGTGGAAGGCAAGAAGTCGAGGTGCTGCTTCGGATCGATACGCCGATAGAGGTCGACTATTATCTCCACGGCGGAATCCTGCCATATGTCTTGAGGGAGCTGCTCGCAAAGTAGCTGTGCTACTGGGTAAGGGACCTATCTCGTCTTCAGTCATGTTTGAGGCACCTCTTTACAGGCCCCGTCCGGGCTGCCTGCAAAGGGTTGGCGATTCATGATCCTTCGATAGCCATTGCTTGAATAGCCGGTAAAGGGCGTCCCTCCAGCCAAGTCGTCCTAAACCCCAGAATAATCACCGAAATAGTTGTTTTTTGAGGCTTTGTCTTGCTATAATTCGCCCCCTTCAAAAGGGCCGGTTTCGCCATGTGGCGGGGTTGGAGCGGTAGTGCAAGAAAATGGGCAACAGTGCCCATTTTTCATTTGTGGGCAAGGGTTTATCGCTGGAAGCAGGCATGCGGGTTATTGAACTGATTGAACAAACGGTAAGCGGTATGGGCTACGAACTGGTCGACGTAGAGACCAGTCCGCGTGGCCGGCTGTTTCGGGTGTTCATTGACAAACCCGAAGTGGCGGGGGAGGAAAGTGTCGGCGTGACGATTGATGATTGCACGGCGGTCAGCAACCAGTTGACCCGATTGTTTGCGGTTGAGAATGTCGATTACGACCGGCTTGAGATTTCGTCGCCGGGTCTTGATCGACCATTGAAGAAGCTGGCCGACTACGAAAGGTTCACCGGTCAGGAGGCGCAGGTCAAAGTGCGGATTCCTGTGGGTAACCAGAGAAACTTTACGGGCGTGATTGCGGGTGTCCGCGGCGACCGGTTATTGCTGAGGGTGGGTGAAGGCGAAAAGGCGATAGAGCATGAGTTCGTGCTGGCAACGATCGATAAAGCGCGTCTGGTGCCGAAGTTTTGATCCCATTGAGCCCTGATATGAATTCTGGAAATTGCTGGAGGTCGTGAAATGAGCAAAGAAATATTGTTGATGGTGGACGCACTGGCGCGCGAAAAGAATGTTTCGCGCGACATAGTTTTTACTGCGCTCGAATTGGCTCTGGCCTCGGCAACCAAGAAAAAGGTTAATGAAGAAGCCGATATTCGTGTCGAGATAGATCGTGATACGGGTGACTTTGAAGGATTCCGTCGTTGGCTGGTGGTGGCTGACGACATGGTCGAAAACGCGGAACAGCAAATCGGACTTACTGCTGCGCAGGCGCAAATCGAAGATATCACCGAGGAAGATTACATCGAAGAATCCCTTGAGCCGGTGGACTTCGGGCGGATTGGTGCACAGGCAGCCAAGCAGGTGATCCTGCAAAAAATTCGTGATGCCGAGCGGGAACAGATTCTCAACGATTTCCTCGAGCGCGACGAACAGCTGGTGACCGGAACCATCAAGCGCATGGAGCGAGGCAATGCGATCGTGGAGGCAGGGCGGGTCGAAGCACTGCTGCCCCGCGACCAGATGATCCCGAAAGAAAACCTGCGTCCCGGTGATCGGGTTCGCGCCTGGCTGATGAAGGTTGATCGTACTGCACGCGGTCCGCAGCTCATCCTGTCGCGCACGGCACCAGACTTTATCGCCAAGTTGTTTGAGCTGGAAGTTCCCGAAATCGAGGAAGGCCTGCTCGAGATCAAGTCCGCCGCACGCGACCCCGGCGTACGTGCCAAGATTGCTGTGAAGTCGAACGATCCTCGCGTCGATCCAATCGGGACTTGCGTTGGCATGCGTGGTTCGCGCGTGACTGCGGTAACCAACGAACTTTCCGGCGAGCGCGTTGACATCGTGCTCTGGTCTGCTGATCCGGCACAGTTTGTGATCGGTGCATTGGCCCCGGCCGAGGTTTCTTCCATTGTGGTGGATGAGGAACGCCACGCGATGGATGTGGTGATTGATGAAGCAAACCTGGCTATTGCCATCGGCCGCAGCGGCCAAAACGTTCGCCTTGCATCCGAATTGACTGGCTGGACGATCAACCTGATGACGATCGAGCAGTCGCAGCAGAAACAGGAGTCGGAGACGACAGCCATTCGTGCCTTGTTCATGGAAAAGCTGGATGTCGATGAGGAGGTTGCAGATATCCTGATTCAGGAAGGTTTCTCGACTCTCGAGGAAGTTGCCTATGTGCCGCTGGCCGAAATGCTCGAAATCGAGTCCTTTGACGAGGCGACGGTCAATGAATTGCGAGATCGTGCCCGCAACGTGCTGCTGACCGAAGCGATCGTGGACGAAGAAGAGTTGCAGAATGTTGACGATGACCTGCTTGGCATCGAAGGCATGGACAAACATCTGGCAGCATCACTGTCACGTCACAACATCAAGACCAGAGATGATCTTGCCGATCTGGCGGGTGACGAATTGATGGAGATGACCGGGATTGATGAAGAACGCGCGAAGCAGCTGATTACGCTGGCTCGTGCGCACTGGTTTGCAGAAGAGCAGTAACAGCGGGGTACGGCAATGGCAAAAATGAGCGTTTCCCAATTTGCGACGGAATTGAAAATGCCGCCGACGGCGCTGCTTGAGCAGCTTGCCAAGGCAGGTGTCGAGAAGTCTGCAACTGATGACATGTTGAGCGAACAGGACAAAACCCGATTGCTCGACTTTTTGCGCGCGGCACACGGCGAGACAGCACCGAAGTCGAAGATCACCCTGACGCGCAAAAAAACGACCGAGATCAAGTCTGCGGACGCGACGGGAAAATCGCGCACGATTCAGGTTGAGGTGCGTAAAAAGCGGACTTTCGTCAAACGAGACCCAAACGAACTGGCTGCAGAAGCCGAGCAGAAGGTGCCTGTTGTCGATTCAGCGCCGGTCATTGTGCCGGTCGAAGTGCCGCCGCCCGTTGTCGAGGTGGCACCACCGGCACCGGTTGTTGAGGTCATTGTCGAACCGTTTGTGCTTGCACCGGAACCGGAACCGGTGCCTGCAACTGTCAAGGAAGTGCCCGCAACAGCTGCCAAGGCACCAGGGAAAAAAGTCAGCAAGGTAGCCGCCGCCGCGCCGGTGTCGGTTCTGGATGCGCAGACCCTGGCGCGACGTGAAGCCGAGGCCAAACGACATTCAAATCTGGCGGCATTCCAGGCCGCCGAGCTCAAGGAAAAGCAGCTGCGCGAAGTGGCAGAGGCTGAGCGTCGCCAGGCAGAAATGGCGGCTGCAGCTGCCAAACTTAAGGAACCCGAGGCTCCGCCGACGGGCACGCTGCACAAGCCGGCCGCAAAGCCTGGTACAGAGAAAAAGGCCGGTGCAAAGAAGGCTGCACCTTCTACATGGAAAGAGGATACGACCAAGCGCCGTACCATCAAGACACGTGGTGATACGGGTGGTGCATCGGGTTGGCGCAGTGGGGCTCGTGGCGGTGGCCGGCATGGCAAGTCACATGGCCAGCATGAGGAAACGCAAGACTCGCAGCAGCCGATTGAGGCAATCATTCGTGAAGTACACGTGCCCGAAACCATCAGCGTTGCTGATTTGGCGCACAAGATGGCAGTCAAGGCCACCGAAGTCATCAAGGCTTTGATGAAGATGGGCATGATGGTCACCATCAACCAGCAGCTGGATCAGGAAACCGCGATGATTCTGGTCGAGGAAATGGGACACAAGGCCTTTGCCGCAAAGCTTGATGATCCGGATGCCTTCCTCGACGAGCATGCTGAGCACAAGGATGCCGCGCAGCTGCCACGTGCCCCGGTGGTTACTGTCATGGGTCACGTCGACCACGGTAAGACGTCGCTGCTGGATTACATCCGAAAGAGTCGTGTTGCACACGGTGAAGCTGGTGGCATTACGCAGCATATCGGTGCTTATCACGTGGAAACCGATCGTGGAATGATTACCTTCCTCGACACGCCGGGTCACGAGGCGTTTACGGCGATGCGTGCCCGCGGTGCCAAAGCGACTGACCTGGTCATTCTTGTCGTTGCTGCTGATGATGGCGTGATGCCCCAGACCAAGGAAGCGATTCACCACGCCAAGGCAGGCAATGTGCCGTTGATTGTTGCAGTCAACAAGATCGACAAGCCCGATGCCAATCCGGAGCGGGTAAAGCAGGAGCTTGTCGCCGAAGGCGTGATTCCCGAAGAGTATGGCGGTGATTCACCATTTGTCTCCGTGTCGGCCAAGGCCGGCACTGGTATTGATGAATTGCTTGAACAAGTGCTGTTGCAAGCCGAAGTGCTGGAGCTCAAGGCCGCTGTGGAAGTCCCGGCCAAAGGCTTGGTGATTGAAGCGCGACTTGATCGCGGCAAGGGTCCGGTTGCTACTGTGCTGGTACAAAGTGGCACGCTCAAACGCGGCGATGTCTTGCTTGCGGGGCATGTCTATGGCCGTGTGCGCGCGATGCTTGACGAAAACGGCGTATCGATCGAATCCGCTGGCCCATCAATTCCTGTAGAGATTCAGGGATTGTCGGATGTGCCTGCCGCCGGTGATGAAACCATTGTCATTGCCGACGAGCGCAAGGCACGAGAAATCGCGCTGTTCCGCCAAGGCAAGTTCCGGGACGTACGTCTTGCAAAGCAACAGGCAGCCAAGCTCGAAACCATGCTTGATCAGATGACCGAGACCGGCGTCAAGACACTGGCGTTGATTGTCAAGGCCGACGTGCAGGGCTCACAGGAAGCCTTGGTGCAATCACTTTCGAAACTCTCGACCGACGAAGTCAAGGTGCAGATCATTCACGGAGCGGTAGGTGCAATCAGCGAATCCGACGTCAATCTGGCACAAGCTTCAAAAGCGGTCATCATCGGCTTCAACACGCGAGCCGATGCGGGAGCACGCAAGGCTGCCGAGGCTTTTGGAGTCGATATCCGTTACTACACCATCATCTACGATGCAGTGGACGAGGTAAAGGCCGCACTGTCGGGGATGCTGTCTCCGGAGAAGAAGGAAAGTGTCATCGGCATGGTCGAGGTGCGTCAAGTGTTCGTCATTTCCAAGGTCGGCACCATTGCCGGCTGTATGGTGCTGTCGGGACAGGTCAAGCGCAATTCCTCGGTGCGTGTGCTGCGCAACAACGTTGTTCTTCATACCGGCGAGCTGGAATCACTCAAGCGTTTCAAGGACGATGCGAAGGAAGTTCGCGAAGGCTACGAGTGCGGTCTCAATCTGAAAAACTTCAACGATATCCAGGTGGGCGACCAGCTGGAAGTGTTCGAGATTCAGGAAATTGCGCGCAGCCTGTAAATACTGATGCCAGCCGGTTTTTCACGTTCCGACCGCGTTGCGGAACAGATACGCCGTGAGTTGGCGGAGCTGATCCGGCTGGAGCTCAAGGATCCGCGCGTCAGTCTGGTGACGATTACCGGGGTTGAAGTCACGCCGGATTACGCGCATGCCAAGGTGTTCTATACCTCACTTGTTCCGGCCGACCAACGTGCCGAGCTTGATCGCGGGCTCAAGCGTAGTGCCGGGTTTTTGCGCAGGGAGATCGGTCGGCGGGTAAAGATTCATCACAATCCCGAATTGCACTTCGTGTTTGATGCTTCGGTCGAGCGTGGCAGCCAGCTTTCCCAATTGATTGATCAGGCAATTGCTACCGAGCGGCATAACGACGATCCTGCCAGCGAAGAGTGCTGATGAACGCGCCACGTAGGATGCCAAGCCGTCAGCTGGACGGGGTTCTTCTGCTCGATAAGCCATTGGGGGTCAGCTCCAATACAGCATTGCAAATGGCCCGCCGCTTGTTCAATGCGGCCAAGGCGGGGCATACAGGGACGCTCGATCCGTTGGCAACCGGGTTGTTGCCTTTGTGCTTTGGCGAAGCGACCAAATTTGCCGGCGAGCTGTTGGATGCAGACAAGGCCTACCGTGCCACGCTGAGGCTGGGTATCACTACCAGCACGGCGGACGCCGAGGGTGAAATACTGATCACGCGTGAGGTAGGTGTCAGCGAAGCGCAGTTGTGCGAAGTATTGGAGCGATTTCGCGGCGAACAAGATCAACTGCCACCCATGTATTCCGCCCTGAAGCGTGATGGCAAGCCGCTATATGAATACGCAAGGCTAGGCATTGAGCTGGAGCGGCAGCCTCGCAGGATATGCATTCACCGAGTTGCGCTTGTTTCCTTCAATGGCCTGGATGCCCTGATTGACGTTGATTGCAGCAAGGGCACCTACATCCGGACATTGGCAGCCGATATCGGTGAAGCCTTGGGTTGCGGTGCGCACCTGCAGGCACTTCGACGTACCCGTGTCGCCGATCTGCAGGTGGCGGATACGGTAACGATCGATCATCTGAAGGTTCTTTCACAGCCAGAGCAAGATGCATTGTTGCTGCCAATGGATACACTGATTGCGAACTTGTCTTGTGCCGAATTGAACGAGGAAGAATCACTTCGAATGCGACAAGGTCAGGCAATCCCTTGGCTAGGCAACGCCGGTGAGCGTTTGCGCATGTTTTCGAGCAGCCATCGGTTTCTTGGAATAGGGACACTGACGACAGACGGGTTGCTTCAGGCGCAACGACTTGTAGCGCAATCTGTCAGCCTCTAGCGGAACTTGTTTGTCCTGTTTTTTGTGTTGCCTGTAACTGTGGTCGGCAGGTATAATTCGCGCGCCTTGGGATAGCCCCAGGCGCTATACATGGAATGCAGGCTCTATCAAACCGGGGCGGCATTCATTCCTAAACCGTGTTTGAGAGGCATCAAATGGCTATTAGTACACCCACCAAAGCCGGCATCGTGGCCGACTATCAGCGCGCTACCGGCGACACCGGATCTCCCGAAGTGCAAGTCGCCTTGCTGACCGCGCGTATCAATGATCTCACTGGTCACTTCAAGGAGCACGTCAAGGATCACCATTCGCGTCGCGGTCTGCTGCGCATGGTGAGCCGTCGTCGCAAGCTGCTTGATTACCTGAAAAGCAGAAACGTAGACAGTTATCGTGCGCTGATCGAGCGCCTCGGTCTTCGCAAGTAATACGCCGAGTGCTACAGGTTACCTCTGTTGCATAGGCTAAACGCCGACGTTGACGCAAGTCACGTCGGCTTTGTTGTTTATTGGGCGGTGGTGTTGTAACGCCCGTCATGAATTGTTGAAAGGAAAATATCTTGTTTAACCCAACTCGCAAAAGTTTTGCCTACGGTGCACATACGATAACGCTTGAAACCGGCGAGATTGCTCGTCAGGCAGGCGGTGCAGTCATGGTCACCATGGAGGACACCGTTGTCCTCGCGACTGTGGTTGGCGCGCGTTCGCCGAAGCCTGGTCAGGACTTTTTCCCGCTGACGGTTGATTACGTCGAGAAGGTTTACGCGGCTGGTCGCATTCCCGGTGGTTTTTTCAAGCGCGAAGGTCGCCCGACCGAAAAGGAAACCCTGACGTCGCGATTGATTGATCGTCCCCTGCGCCCCTTGTTCCCCGAAGGTTTCTACAACGAAGTACAGGTTGTCTGTACCGTGATGTCGAGCAACCCCGAAATCGATCCAGACATTCCGGCATTGATCGGTGCTTCGGCTGCATTGGCCATTTCCGGCATTCCTTTCAACGGCCCGATCGGTGCCGCTCGGGTCGGTTACCTCAATGGCCAGTACGTGCTTTGCCCGACTTTTTCGCAATTGAAGGAAAGCCAGATGAATCTGGTCGTAGCCGGCACGGCATCGGCTGTATTGATGGTGGAATCGGAAGCGCAGCAGCTTTCCGAAGAAATCATGCTTGGCGCTGTTGTGTTTGGCCATGAGCAGATGCAGGCCGCGATCAATGCAATCAACGCCATGGTCGAAGAAGCCGGCAAGCCGGAATGGGACTGGAAGGCAGACGAGAAGGATCAGGCGCTTATTTCCCGCATCCAGGACCTGTCCGAAGCCAAGTTGCGCGAAGCCTACCGCATCACCAGCAAGCAGGCCCGCACCGTCAAGACGCGTGAAATTACCGCCGATGTCGTCGGCGCAATATGTCAAGGTGAAGGCGCTCCTGATGCCAACACGGTCAAGAATCACCTGTTCGATCTGGAAGCCAAGATTGTGCGCAACCAGATTCTCGATGGCTTGCCCCGTATCGATGGCCGTGACACCCGTACGGTGCGTCCGATCGCGATTCGCAGCGGCGTATTGCCCCGTACCCATGGTTCGACGTTGTTTACCCGTGGCGAAACCCAGGCGCTGGTGGTGGCCACGCTCGGCACCAACCGTGACGAACAGATCATCGACGCATTGCAGGGCGAGTACCGCGAACGCTTCATGCTCCACTACAACATGCCACCCTATGCCACAGGCGAGTGCGGTCGTGTCGGCAGCCCCAAGCGTCGCGAAATCGGTCATGGGCGTCTCGCC
>CANJXH010000062.1 GCA_947478755.1 Betaproteobacteria bacterium
AAAGGATGTGGTCAAGATCGACGATCCGGCCAAGGTCGCCCATTCTGAAGAACCCGTCCTTGTCGTAGGCTTCCTTGTTGTCCTCTTCCAGCACATAACCCAGTGCCATGCTCGGCTCGCGGGCCAGAATCTCTCCCTCCTCGCCGTTCGTCAGGGTCCTGCCGTCGTTGTCCACGATCCTGACCTCGGCCCCATGGATGCGACCGTCGGTTTCTGCGCCGAGGCGAAGGTTATCACGCTGGCTAGGGCCGCAGGTCAAGGTTGGTACTTCGGTGGCACCGAAGCAGCGCCAGGGAATGCAATTGGGAAACAGGGTTGCCGCTTCGTAAATCAGGTCGGGCGGTACCGAAGCTCCACCACAAAGAAAATTACGCAAGCCGGGCAGCGATCTGCCACTGTCCCTCGCAATTGCGACGAGCCCCTGCAGGAAAGGTGTGGCCCCCACTGCAAAGGAACAGCCGTGACGGTCCAGCAGATCAAAGCCTCGAACGGGGTCCCACGTGTCCATTGTCACCACCGGCACGTTGCCATACCAGGGCATGTTGAATCCCCACAGATAGCCACTCACATGAGTCATGGGCGACGGACAGAACGTGCGATCACCATCGCCGAGCTTCATGGCCGGCTTCATCTTGAACGAGTCGGCGTGGATGCTGTTGTGCGAATGCAGCACGCCCTTGGGCCTGCCGGTAGTGCCCGATGTGTACATGAGCAGCTTGACAGCGTCGGGATCGACGTCCATCGGCTGTCCCAAGGGCGTGCCGCCCTTAAGGACCGATTCCCAGGCCTGAAATGGCACGCAGTCACCACGCAGCACAACCACCTCGGGTTTGCGCTTGAGATTGGGCGCAACCCGCTGCATCATCTGCACATAGTCGAAATTGCGGAAGCTTGCGGGGATGAAAAGTACGCGGCTTTTTGAGGCGCCGAGCATGTGCGTCACCTCGGCATCACGATTGATCGGTACGATGGGGTTTATCACCACGCCGGTCATGGAGGCCGCAATGTCGATCGCGGACGCCTCCCACCAGTTGGGCAATTGCATCGAGACGACATCGCCCGGGCGCAAGCCGGACGAAAGGAAGTATCCCGCGACCAGTTGCGCTGTGCGATACATTTCAGTCGCGCTGATTTCTCGCTCGCCCTCTATGAACATGATGCGGCTCGGGTCTTCTTCGGCACGCTGGCGGGCGAACTGCGCGATAGTCAGGTTCGGCCATGCCCCGCTCAGCTGTGCTTGTCGTGCAAGATCGGGCCGCCAGTGAATCAGCCAGCCCCCGACATCCCGCCTCGTTTCGACCGATGTCATCGACAGATATTCCCTGAAATGTCAGAAATCGAATGGGAAGCGGCGTCTGCCATCTCCCGCAACATGGGCCCGCCTCACTGGCGCGCGGTTTCTAAAGCAAACGCTGCGCGTTCCCAGGATGACATGACCCAGTCTGCATGGGAAGATACATACGACGACATTCGTTCGTATTGATTCGATGCGACATTGGGGGAGCAAGATGCGACAACTTGGATCAGCACATGGCATTGAACCCACGCACCGACAGTAAGCGTCGGGTCGGAGTTGAAATCTGTCGTCGTGGATCAATATCTTGCCTGCGCTGTAGCCTTACATTCGACATTGACTATTCAGATTCAATTCCCTGATCAACCACAGTTGCCATTGCTCCCATGCCTACCATTATCTTCATCGAGCCTAACGGCACCGAACATTCCGTGACTGCCGAAGTCGGCACGCGCCTGATGCTGGCTGCGGTCGACAACATGGTCCCGGCAATCACCGGCGACTGCGGCGGTTCCTGCGCGTGCGGAACATGCCACGGCTACGTCGATGAGGCTTGGCTGAATCTTTTTCCGCTCCCAATGGCTGATGAACTGTCGATGCTTGACGGCGTTGTTGATCGGCAAGCCAACAGCCGTCTCACCTGCCAACTGGCGATTCGCGAAGACATGGACGGGATGATCATCCGGCTGCCTGTGACATAGTCCGGCCAGCAGTATCTGCATGTCCCGGCTTATTGTCGCGACTGCCATGGCGCGCCGTTTGGCAGGCATGAATTGCAGCGCGGTAACCGAAGACAAATGTTGGTCCGATGCTTGCGCCGGCACCGATGTAGCTTCTCCCGGTAACGGATGCCGCGCTGTTGCCAGTTGCGTAGAGCCCTTCGATGACCGAGCCATCCTCGCGCAGCACCCGTGCATGTTCGTCGGTCACGAGCCCGCCGTAGGTGCCGACATCGCCGGGGTAGATTCTGACTGCAAAAAACGGCGGTTTTTCGATCGCGCCGAGATTCGGGTTCGGCTTGACGGTCGGGTCGCCGTGGAATCGGTCGAAATGCCTGCCGCCACGATGGAAGTCGTGGTCCACGCCGCTTTTGGCAAAGCAGTTGAAGCGATCGAGGGAGGTTCGCAACTGTGCGGGATCTATCTGGCATTGCCGCGCGAGGTCCCCGATGCTGTCGGCCCGGATCATGTAGCCGCTGTCAAACCAGCTTTGTGGCGACTTTCCCATGACAGAGCCCCACAGATAGCGCTGCCGATGACGGCTTTCGATGATCGCCCAGCCGGGAATGGCTTTCCCGGTTTTTTGCTGGCGGTCATACATACGCTCGCCGATCTCCATGTAGGAGCCAGCTTCGTTACAGAAGCGCTGTCCGTCCTGATCGACAAAAATAGCGTGCGGGAAAGAAATGTCGAAATGGTGGTGAAAAGCCAATGGCTTGCCATCAAGATCGTGTGCGCCCTCAGGAAATGTTTCTCCAGGGCCGAGCGACGTCATTCCCCACACGGCGGTATCCATGCAGTCCACTTCGGCGCCAAGTCCCATCGCGGCTTGAATCATCTCTCCGGTATCACCGGGATTTGCCAGTGTCCAGTTGGCTGAGGCTGGAGTGCGACCATATTTACGGCGCATTTCGGCATTGCGTGCAAAGCCCCCTGAGCCTATGAGCACGCCATCACGGGCCTGGATGCGGACACGCTTGTCGCCGCGCATCGCGACAACTCCGACCACACGATTGCCATCCACAACAAGTTCGGCAGCAGGCGATCCAGTCCAGATCGGAATGCCGTTGCGCAATATCAGCTGCAGCATGCGACCTGCCATTGCGGTACCTGTGCCACGCAAGTCTTGTCCGGTCAATTTCATCTTCAGCAATCGGAGACCGACGCGCAAGGCCATTGCCTTGCCTTTCCATGTACGTTTCATGAGCAACAGTACCGGCAGTTCGTCGTTACCGATATTGAAGGGCGCACCTGGGTAGGTAGACAGCCGCTCTTTCCACTCGCCGAGCTCGTTGATGTCGAACAACTCGGCGATCAGAGAACGGCTACGCGGCTCACCACCAGGGAGATCATCGTAGTAATCGGAATAGCCTTCGGCCCGCTTGAACTTCATGCCTTTCTTTTCGAGAAAGGAAACCATGTCGGGCCCGCTTCGAAGAAAAGCCTCACGCCGTGCCGGCGAAGTTGCCGGGCCCTGGTAGGGAACTGCGGCGTCGAGATAAGTACGCGCGCGCTCGTAGGAATCAGGAACATTCTCCCTTGCCATCAGTGGATTGTTCGGTATCCACCAAACGCCACCCGAAAACCCTGTGGAGCCGCCAACCTTGTCCTGCTTTTCAAGAATCAAGACTTTCTTGCCTGCATCCTTTGCAACAAGGGCAGCACACATTGAACCTCCGCCGCTGCCAACCACGACGAAGTCGTAGCAGGCATCCCACGCCAGGCTACTCATTGAATCGTGAAACCACCATCAGCGACCAAAGCGTGACCAGTGACAAAGCTTGACTTGTCTGAACAGAGCCATATCGCTGCCTCGGCAATTTCTTCAGGTTCGGCGATACCCCTTAGTGGCGCGTAATTCTTGAGCCGCTCGCGCATTACTTCGCTTGATGCGGCAACGGCATCAAGCATTGGTGTGCGCGTCACGCCGGGGCAGAGGGCGTTCACGCGGATGTTGTGCTTTGCGTATTGAAGGGCAGCTGAACGCGTAAGGCCAATGATGGCGTGCTTGCTGGTCGAATAGCCGGTCACGGCAGGGTCCCCCTGGCTGATGATACCCATCGTCGACGACATGTTGACGATTGAGCCACAGCCGCGGGCGAGCATGTGAGGAATCTCATATTTGATGCAAAGCATCTGGCTAGTGAGATTGACATCAATGATTTTTCGGAACACGGTCTCGTTCCATTCGCCGTCTTCGGGATGCGTGATGCCGGCATTGTTGAACGCGCAATCGAGCTGGCCGAACTGCTTGATCGTCGCGTCAACCAGTGAGGAGACATCCTTCGCCAGCGACAGGTCGCCGGCGCACATCATGGCCTGTCCTCCAGCTTTTCGTATCAATTCAACCGTTTCGGCGGCCGCATCGGCATTGATGTCGGCTACTGTGACTCGCCCACCTTCTGCAGCAAAGCCCAGCGCAGCCGCACGTCCGATTGACCCACCGGCGCCGGTTACGATGACGACTTTTCCATCAAAAAGATTGGACATCCCAATACCCTCCGTTTTGTCTTGAGTTGTTTGCAATTGGCAATGGATCTAACGACGGAATTCTGAGGTATTTACCTCGCAACCCGAGCGTCAGAGAGAGGCAACGATTCACGCCGTCACAGCCTGTCGAACGCGATATGGAGTTCGCAGACGCTGTACGAAAAATAATGCGGATGCCGAATGGCACTGGCATCACCGCGCGCGTAACGAAAGTTTTTCATGCGCTGCAGCAGTCGCGAGATGGCGATGCGAAGCTCGCCACGTGCCAACTGATTGCCAATGCAGATGTGCGGGCCATACCCAAAGCTAACATGCCGCCGGGAGTTGGTCCGATCGAGATCGAGCTTGGCAGCGTCGGGGAACTGCGCCGAATCGCGATTCGCTGCGGCCCATTTGATCACCACGATTGAACCAGCCGGGATTGGTACGCCGCCGATTTCAGTGTCGCGTGTCGCTCGCCTGAACAGGCCCTGAATCGGGGAATCGAGCCGCAACACCTCCTCAACGAATTGCGGAATCAGTTCAGGATTCGCATGCAATCGTGCTTCCAGTCCGGGTTCCTCAATCAGCCGTATCATTGCCGATGACATGGCAGCTGCCGTGGTTTCGTTGCCTGCGGTCAGGATTTGCGCCACGATCGCGACCAACTCCTCGATGCTCAGGCGGCGGCCATCAACGTCGGCATTCACCATGTCGCTCAGCATGCATTCGGCCGGTGCCGCTTTGTATTCGGCAGCTTTCTCGATCACGTAACGATGCAACTCACACATGTCGTAGGTGATCTCGATTTGCTGCTCGGGCGTGTTCGACTGGTCGCACTCGCGCATCACGGTGTCGGACCAGAACTTGAACTTCTTCATGTTGGAGCGTGGCACTCCCAACTGGTCTGCGATCACCGAGAGCGGCACCATCACCGACATCTGGTTATGGAAATCAGCCTCGCCCTTGTCGGCGAACTTGTCGATCATGTCGTCAACGATGCTTTCGAGGTAGCTTTCCATCTGGCGCACACGTAGTGGCGTAAACGCCTTGTCGACCAGCGAACGATGGAACTTGTGCTCCGGATCGTCCTTGACGACCATGGTGTTGACAGGCATTACGCCGTTCTCGCGCCATATCTTGTCAATTTTTTCCTTGATTTCTGAATCCTTGACGAACATCAGGCCGGTTTCGCTGGAGAAGGTTTCCGTATCCAGAGCGACGGCACGCACTTTGTCATAGTCCGTGACAATAAAGAACCCATTTGCCGGATCCCTGTATGCGGGACTCAAACTCCGCGCCGCCTCGTAAGCATGAAAAGGACACTTCTGCGTGTCACTATCGGTGAAAGTGACTGTGTTTGCTGACATTGTTAAACCTCGTTGAATTTTGTATAGAGGAAATTGTGGTGCATTCGAGGCATCAAACGACCATCTCCCAACTGCATTGAGAACGTTAGGCTGTTGGGTTACGTGGGTATTGATCGAATCCGACAAAATAGCGTCAGTGCGCGACTTTTCATTTCACTTCTGGCATCACTCCGTATTTCGAGTTGAAGTTGTTAGTGCTTTAGGGGGGGTCAAAATTGCGTAATCAATTTCTGGGGGATCTACTCTGCTGCAGCGATTTTCATTAGACTATGAGAACAAATTCGTTGTTGCGCTGCATCAAATTGACGCATTTAGGCAAGCGCCGCAACTCGTGATTGTCTCCATGTGTGCAGTGGTTTGCGGGAATTTAATCTACGAACAGATTGTGCAAACCATGGCAATGCGAATAACGAGGAGAGGCCATGCTACGTAAGGTTGATTTCAAAGAAGTGCATCGCGTAGAGGGGGATATGGTTCGTTCTGACGCCCTGCGCACCTTCGATACCACAGTAGTTGAATTGGGTGGTGACCCTGCTTCCCTGCTTGCAAAGGCCAATATCAGTTCGATGGCGTTGAGCAATCCCGATTCCGTGTTCCCTTATCGCTCAATGATTCGACTGCTTGAGATTTCCAGCGCCGAATTGAACTGTGCTGAATTTGGTCTGAAGCTGGCTTCTCATCAGGGAGGGACTCGAGTGCTTGGCCCGCTGCACGTTGCAATGCGAAATGCCAAAACTGTCGGGGAAGCCTTTAATTATTGCGCTGCCCACCTCAGAGTTTACAGCTCGGCGATTCGTATTCAGATGGAAAGCGACGAAAATGCACATCGGCAGTTCATGAGATTCGAGATACTGCTGAGCGGCAACTTGCATTATCGTCAGGCGGTTGAGAACTCTCTAGGACTGACACATCAGGCTATTCTCACCCTGTCTCATGGACTCGCCGGTGCCGATGAAATATGGTTTACCCACTCCCGACTTGCACCTCTATCCGTTTATCGCAAATTTTTCGGCGCGCCAGTCCGCTTTGAGATGCCATTCAACGCAGTATTCATGCGCAGGCGAGATTTGGCTCTGCCGATCATAGATCAAGACCCCCAGCTATATCACCTTGCTTCCAGCTTCATCAACCTGCAGTTCCCCCCCGAGCAGCACGATCTGACAACGCGAGTTAGAGCCCTTTCGGAGAGGCTCCTTCCGATTGGTTTGTGTACCCAGGACGAAGTAGCAGAGCGACTTTGTCTGCATCCACGAACCCTGCAAAGGAAGCTCAAGCTTGAAGGTGCATCGTTTGAAGAAATCAAGGACGGTGTAAGACGAGACGCTGCGCTACGGTATCTCAGCATGCCGTCGATTCCCTTTACACGTATCGCCGCAATGCTTGGATACAGTGAGTCTGCGGTCCTTATCCGCAGTTGCCAACGCTGGTTTTCCAACTCTCCGCGTGTTGTACGAGAGCATTTGCTGATGGAGAAAACCCTTGTACCGTTGGATACGAACTTTCGCACTGACAGGTTGCCGCACCAAATTGTCAGCCCGCCTTGAATATTTCACTGGCCGGAATTAACCTCGTATTGGCCTAAATTGTCTCAAAGTACAAGCCCGCAAGGCTTCGCAGCATTTAAGCTGATGTTTTAAGTCGAATAATCAACAAGGAGAGCGAAATGTTCAACGAGCACAACATGCTGGTACCGCCTTTTGACACCGTGTTCAATGTCAGTGCTGGCAACTGGGCGACCATCATTTTCAGCCTGCTCTCGATAGCAACGTTTCTGGTCGGCGTAAGGCATTGGCGCAAGACGAATGACCCGATCGTGCTGCTCATGATGCTTGGCGGCCTGACCACGGTCATCGTCGAGCCCTACCTTGACTTCATCGGCGGTGCATTCCACCCAATTCCGGGGCAGGACACGGCGTTTGACCTGATGGGCCGGCCGATTCCGCTCTGGGTGGTTCCCTGCTACATCTTCCTGTTCGGCGGTCTGGGCACCCTTAACTTCATGGGTTTCAGCAAGGGCGCAACCATGCGTACGGTCTGGCTGTGGTTCTTTGTGCCCATGGTGATCGACATCGTGATGGAAGAAATCATGCTCTCGACAAATCTTTATTACTACTATGGTCAGCAGCCACTGATCGCCTTCATCAAGTTCCCGCTGTGGTGGTCGGCTGCCAACGGTATGGGAGTGTATCTCGGTGTCGTCCTTGTCACGCTGATGGCGCCATATCTGCGCGGCTGGAAGCTGCTGTTGATCCCCCTGGTGATGCCGCTGGCCGATGTAATTGGATACGCCACCGTTGCACTGCCGCCCATCATGGCCGTTCATACGCCCAACGTATCTCCGCTGGTCAGCAACCTCGCTGGCATTGCCTGCCTGGGACTCACAGCATTGACGGTGCACGCGGTAGCCCTGGTGCTCGGAACGGATTCACCGCTGCGGAAGGGCAATCCGGACGCGTCGCCGATTCAGAGCCTGGTTGGCAAGACCGCAACGGCTTAAGTACAACAATTGCATCGAATGGAACTTTCTCGCGGAAGCTCCATCTGAACAAGCAGTTCCGATCCGGATTTTCGGAAATTTAGATGTTTGTCGTTAACCAAAGAGGAGAGAATATGAAATCGAATACTGGTCTTTTAGTGTTGGCCATCTCGGCCGCAGTATCGGGGGGGGCGATTGCGGCGGTATCCGCGGACGAAGCGAGGCAACTGGGTACCACGCTTACGTCGCATGGCGCTGAAAAGGCGGGTAACAAGGAGGGCACAATTCCCGAGTACACCGGCCAGCCGATCAAGATGCCGGCAGGCTACAACCCGAAGGACCCGGGGCAACACCCTGATCCGTTCAACGAAAAGCCCCTTTTCTCGATCACTGCTCAAAACTACACCAAGTATCTTGACAAGCTCGATGGCTCGGCTGAAATGTTCAAGCGCTTTCCCCAGTACCGCATGGACATCTATCCCAGCCACCGCAATTTCGTGTATCCGAAATGGGTTCTCGACAATGCGGCAAAAAACCTGACATCGTGCAAAACGTCCGCCGATGAACTGAAGCTCGAAGGCTGCTATCCGGGCGTCCCGTTCCTGATTCCGAAGACTGGTGCCCAGGTAATGTGGAACCATCTGACCCAGTTCGAAGCCCGTTTCTACGAAGGAACCAGTGACAACACTGTGATTCCCCCCAACGGCGCGCCGGTTCTCCAAGGCTTGGTATACACCATACAGTCAGTCCCGTTCTATGACCCGGCCCGTACAACGCCGCAACCGTCCAACGTCATTTTTTGGCGCGTGCGCACCAACAATATTGAACCTGCGCGCACTGCGGGCGGAAAGATCGTCCTGCTCGATGCGCTTGATGCGACGCGGCGTGCCTATCAGTACATTCCCGGGCAGCGTCGCGTGAAACTGGCGCCTGACCTGGCATTCGACACGCCCAGCCCCTATGGTGGCGGTGCCTACAATATTGATGACAGCAAGGGCTTCCTAGGTTCGCTTGAGCGTTTTGACTGGAAGCTGGTCGGGAAGAAGGAAAAATTCATCCCCTACGACAACTTTGCACTGATGGACAACAAAACCTGTCCGGCGGAAAAGTTGCATGCGACCAAGAACTTCATAAATCCGGACTGCGTGCGCTGGGAACTGCATCGCGTATGGGTGGTACAGGGGGATTTGAAGTCAGGCTTTCGTCACAACTACAAGAAACGCATGATGTTCTGGGACGAGGACCTGTTCGGCGGTGGCGTCGTTGAAAACTACGATGCGGGTGGCTCGCTGTACCGGGTAGTCAATTCGATATCTCATCCTTTCTACGAAACGCCCGGCGGGACAGGCGGCTTTGCCAGCGGCGCCTTCGTGACTGACTTGCAAACCGGCATCGCCGCAACCTCAGGCATGGGCGTTTGCAAGGTGAATGGTTACTCCTGCGGCTGGTCTGCTGGCCCCGACCACGGCGACATTTTCTACTCACCGGAAGGTATGGCAGGCGAAGGCATTCGCTGATCTTCTTGCTACCTGAAGTCTTGTTTGGCCCCGCCAGTTTCTCTCCTCGACTGGTGGGGCTTTTTCATGCATTGAGCTCAATCGAAATTTACGATCCAGCTTCAGCTGGCTGGCGATTGTCAATCAACAAGCGATACAACTTGCGCTGACGGGTACTGATCTCAATCTGGCTGAGAGGATTGCGCTAATCCTGCGCCTGGTGAAACGGATCGTCGTGCATCACGATCATCTGGAGATCGCGGTTCATATAGGTGTCATTGGTTCGGATGCAGAGCCAGTGGCCGATGGGTCCGTGACCACACTGGAGGTGCCGGTGGAACTGAAGTGTCGTGGCAAAGCAGTACGATTGATCGTGCATGCGCCGCGGATGATGGAGGCCGGGAAATCGGATACCTATCTGATCGGGTTGCTGGCAAAGGCACACCGGTGATTCGCGCAGCTGACGTAGGGATGCTACGAAAGTGTCAATGCGATTGCTGAAGCGGAAGGGCTCACCCAAAGTTATGTGACCAAGGTGATCCATCTGGCGTTTCTGGCACCGGACATTCTTGACCGGTGTCTCCAAGGGAATCAACCGGTGGAATTGAGTGCTCGTCGGGTGGCCAGAATGGGACCTCTACCGTTGGACTGGGGGAATCAACGGAAGCTGTTTGGTGTCTTTGACTAGACCAAGGCGCAACCTGAAGCCGCACCCCGAAGGCCTGCTCTGCAGGCCGTTTACGTTAGGGGCAACACGCGCCAATCCGTTGATAGCTGGTGGTGGCCAGCTATTTGCGGACTGAGAAATCCTGGGGACGAAAGGCGAATTTGGCCGGGTTCCGCGTTGATTCGGGAAACTGAGAATGGCGCTACCGCCACAAGGCCCGCCTGTGAGGGGGGTTCCAGCAGCTCTTGTGAAACTGCTGCCAACAAGAAGACTTGTTGGTAGGCGCGATTGGACTCGAACCAACGACCCCCACCATGTCAAGGTGGTGCTCTAACCAGCTGAGCTACGCGCCTGCTACCTGCTACGAAGGCGCGCATTTTACGTGAAACGCGCCCCAAGTCAAAGACAAATTCAGATCATTTTGCCGCCAGCAGCGTCTGAATGCCAGCAAGGGTAGTCGGATCATCCAGAGTGCTGAGGTCGCCGGGGTCACACCCTTCTGCAATCGCCTGGATCGAACGACGCAGCATCTTGCCGGAGCGGGTCTTGGGCAAGCCGCTGACGAAATGCACCCGGCTCGGGCGGCCGATCGCACCCAAGTTGGCGTCAACCGCCTGCATCACTTCCTTTTCCAGCGTTGCGCACATTTCGGCAGTCGCGACTCTTGTCGGATCCTTGACCACAGCAAAGGCTACCGGCATTTGCCCCTTGATGTCATCCTTGACGCCGACCACGGCCACTTCCGCAATCGCGGCATGCGACTGCACTGCCTCCTCGATTTCGCGCGTGCCGAGGCGATGTCCGGCAACGTTGATTACGTCATCGGTCCGGCCCAGGATGTAGTGATAATCGTCCTGGTCACGAATTCCCCAATCGAAGGATGAATAGACCTGAGGCTGTTTGAACAGGCTGAAGTACGTGCGAACGAAGCGTTCGTCATCGCCCCATACGGTGGAAAGGCAGCCAGGCGGCAACGGCGGGACGACGCCGACAATGCCCTTTTCGTTGGCATCGCACTCGGAACCATCCTCACGGAATACTTTCAGGTTGAATCCATAGACGGGGAAGGCCGGTGTCCCATAGCGTATTTCCGTATCCTCGACGCCGCGCACGGTGGATATCATCGGCCAGCCGGTCTCGGTCTGCCAGTAGTTGTCGATCACCGGCTTGTCGAGGCCGGTCATGATCCATTCATGGGTTGGCTGGTCAAGCGGTTCACCGGCAAGGAAGAGGTGCTTGAGTGAAGACAGATTCGATTTTTTCAACCAGGCCTGATCGTGTTTCTTGAGCACACGGATCGCGGTTGGCGAGGAGAACATTACCGCCACCTTGTATTTTTCAACCAGCCGCCACCAGATGCCCGGATCGGGAAGAATCGGCAGCCCCTCGTACATCAGGGTTGCCATGCCCGCAATCAACGGCCCGTAGATGATGTACGAATGTCCTACCACCCAGCCAATGTCGGAAGTGGTGAACATCGTTTCACCCTTGCCACCGCAATAGATGCGCTGCATCGACGACGCCAGCGCCACGCAGTAGCCACCGGTGTCACGCTGGACGCCCTTGGGTTTCCCGGTGGTGCCCGAGGTGTAGAGGATGTAGGAAGGCTCGGAAGACTCCAGCCAGGTCACGGGCACTTCGGCATAGCGGTGCTCGGCGCGCAACACTTCGTAGTCAACGTCGCGCCCATCGACCTTGTTCCAGCCCTTGTGCAGGCCGCGGTCGACCATCAGTACCTTTGCCGGCGGCGTTTGCGACAAGCAGACCGCTTCGTCGAGCAGATGCTTGTAGGGAATTTCCTTCCCGTTGCGAATCCCTGCCTCGGCCGACACGATGAGTTTCGGCTGCGCATCGTCAATGCGCAACGCGAGCGAATGTGGTGCAAAGCCCCCGAATACCACCGAATGCACGGCGCCAATGCGCGCGCAGGCCAGCATGGCGAAAGCGGCCTCGGGAATCATCGGCATGTAGATCAGCACCCGATCACCGCGACCGACGCCCAACGACTGCATGATCGAGGCCATGCACATCACTTCCGCCTTCAGCTCGGCGTATGAATAGGTGGTCTCGTGCCCTGTTTCGGTGGAGACGTAGATCAATGCGGCGGCATGCGGCCGCTCGGCTGCATGCCGGTCAACGGCGTTGTGGCAGAGATTGGTTTCGCCACCGACAAACCACTTGGCGAAGGGTGGTCTCGAAACGTCACAGACCTGCCTGAAAGGCTCGTTCCACTCGATCAGTGCCGCTTCCTGGGTCCAGAACGCATCCGGTTGGTCGATCGACTGCCGATAAAATGCCTGATAGCTGCTCATGTCATCCTCCTGAGTATTATTCTCTTGCCATGAGTATGTGGCACCAAACTTAGAGAAACCTTACATAGCGCCGACTTGCGACCCTACCTGCCCTGCATAACAACGGAGATACCATTGCCATGTCCTACGATCAGCAAAACATTTTCGCCAAAATCCTGCGTGGCGAATTGCCCTGCATCAAACTATATGAAGACTCCAAAACAATGGCATTCATGGACATCATGCCGCAAACCGATGGGCATGCCTTGGTGATTCCAAAAGAAGCCGCTGCGACCATCTTTGACCTGACGCCGGAAAGTCTTGCTGCCACCATCCTGATCACGCAAAAGATTGCGATAGCCGCTCGCAAGGCCTTTTCAGCTCCCGGTGTGCTGATTGCCCAAACCAATGGCGCAGCGGCGATGCAAAGCGTGCCGCACCTGCACTTTCACGTCATCCCTCGTCGGGAAGGCGACGCCATGCGCATGCACGCGGTTTTTCAGGAGGATATGGAAAAGCTCCGCAAGCTGGCTGCTGAAATCATTGCTGCGCTGAATTAGCGCCGCTAGCGACTGAATGCCGGAGATTGAAGCGTTCCACCCAATGTCAGGTTGCCATTCGCCCGTTGATTGTCAAACCGGTACGACATTGAAAGGCGGCCTCGCAAGGCATCATTCGCACCGACTTCCGCGCTTCCGCTGGCTGACAATATCCCTGCATCCATGCGGACTTGCCTGATTTGTGTGAGCCCCCGGTCATAGACAAAATTTCCGGCCAGTTCGCGGAAGCCGGTTTTCCCGGTATCCGTCGAGTTCTGCAGCATGCGCATCATGTCGATGCCGTGCAGTTCTCCTTGCCCGGTGACGAAGGTGCCCTCGGCGCGAGAAGATGCAAACAAGGTTTTTGCATCGGCGGCCTGCATGGTGAATGCCGCCTTGCCATCGACGCGTCCGCTTGAAAACAATGCTGGGGCAAGTTTCGAGTTGTCGACCTGTTTGGCACTGAGACGCCCATCAACGGCCCAGCTGCCACCCCATTTCAGGTTGGCCTCGCCGCTCAGTGAACCACCGAAACTCCGGCCGTTGAAGTCACTGATGGCCATTTCCCGCTCGGTAAAGCTACCCTTGGCACTGAAGTCTTCAAGCTGCAGGGTTCCACCAAAAGGCGGCATGAAAGTGGTCGCGGTAATTTCGAACTTGACCCGATCGCCATCGGGACGCAACTCGACATAAACGTCCTTGTTCGAAAACTCCAGAATCATCTTTTGCCAGTTACCGTCCGGTCCGACATCGGCCTTGGCATCAAATTTTGGCAAACTGATCTTGTCAGATTCAAATGACGCATTCTTGACAGTGATCGTCGTCACTTTGACCCCCAGCCCCTGCGCCTTGCCAAAAAACAGCCACGCAGCTGCCTGATCTTTCAAGACGGGAAACTCGAAATTCAGCGACTTGAATGTCTTATCGGCGCCAAACAGGCCACCAACGTCAATTGTCGCAGTCAACCTTGGCGCCTTGATCTGGTCATCGGCGCCAATCGAGACGCCGTCCGCTTTCCAGTGCGGCGGAAATAACGACAAGTGCAATCCCGAAATTTTTACCGGCTGCTGAAATTGATCACTGGCCGCCTTTTCAAAACCAGGAATACGACTGTCGAAAGACATGAACTGAACGGCACCCACGAGCAACAACATCAGCAGCATGGAACCCAAGGTAATCGCCTTCCCCCATTTCACCTGGGGTCGGTTGGCAGCCTTTTCCTGCTTCACTGCGGCCTTTTCTTCGGCCTTGCGTGCCGCCAATTCTTCGGCTTCACGTTTGACCTTTTCCTTTGACTCCCTGCGAACTTCTTCTTCAGCTTCTTTCTTTATTCTGGCTTCGGTTTCGAGTCGTTGCTTTTCCTCTGCGTCGCGTCGTGCCTGCTCCTTGGCAGCTTCTTTCAGTCTTTCCTCGGCCTCACGCTGTGCGCGCTCTTTGGTCTCAATCCTGATCCTGTCTTCCGCTTCACGACGAGCCTTGTCTTCAGCCTCCTGCTTCAGCTTTTCCTCTGCCTTTCGCTTGGCGGCCTCAATTTTCGCCAAGCGTTCCTTTTCTTCGGTCTCGGCACGTTTTTTCTCTT
>CANJXH010000063.1 GCA_947478755.1 Betaproteobacteria bacterium
CGAAGAGGGATAGCTCGCCTTGCCACCGGGAACGTAGAGGCCGACACGATCCAATGGCGTTACTTTCTGGCCGAGGCGCACACCTTCCGCATCCTCATACTCCCATGAGTCCGCCTTTTGATTCAGGTGATAGCTGCGAATACGTTCGGCAGCAATTTCCAGCGCCTGCCGCTGCTCCGCACCAAGTGCAGCAAAAGCGGCAGCAAGTTCTGCTTTGGGAATTTCGAGCGCCTGCATCGACCCTGCCGCAAGCCGATCAAAGCGATTGGTGTAATCAAGCACCGCAGCATCGCCGCGTTTTCGCACATCGGCAATGATCCCGGCTACCGCCTGCTCGACTGCCTCGTCGGTGGAATTGTCGAACGCCAGCAGCTGATCCAGCTTTTTCTGGAAATCCGGATCAGTCGTATCAAGGCGCCGTATCGAAGCAGAGACACTCATTTGACAGCTTTTTTGAACGCGTCGATAACCGGCTGCAGGAGGTCGTGCTTGACCTTCAGCGCAGCCTGATTGACGACCAATCGGGAAGAAATTGGCATGATTTCTTCGACCTCGATCAGGTTGTTGGCCTTCAGGGTACTGCCGCTCGACACCAGGTCGACAATCGCATCGGCCAGGCCGACCAGCGGGGCAAGCTCCATGGAACCATAGAGCTTGATCAAGTCGACATGCACGCCCTTCGCAGCAAAGTGATCGCGCGCAGTCAGCACGTATTTGGTGGCAATCCGCAGACGCGCGCCCTGTTTGACAGCATTGGCATAGTCAAAGCCGAGTGGTGCCGCGACGCACATGCGGCAACGCGCGATGTTCAGATCCAGCGGCTGGTAAAGACCTGCGCCGCCATGTTCGATCAGCACATCCTTGCCGGCGATCCCGATATCGGCGGCACCGTACTGCACATAGGTCGGTACGTCCGATGCGCGCACGATCACCAGGCTGACGTCACTACGGTTGGTGCCGATGATCAGTTTGCGCGAACTTTCCGGGTTTTCAGCCGGCACGATGCCTGCGGCGGCCAGCAAGGGAAGTGTTTCGTCAAAGATACGGCCCTTGGACAGGGCGATGGTGATGGTCATGAGCAGTGGGCAATGAAGTATGCAGCGCGATTCTATCGCACGCCTGCCTTTTCACTTGACTCGACGCACCTTCGCGCCAAGGCCTGAGAGCTTGTGTTCCAGCTGTTCGTAGCCGCGATCAAGGTGATAGATGCGGTCGATCAATGTTTCTCCGCGCGCCACCAGACCGGCGATCACCAGCCCGGCGGAAGCCCGCAGATCAGTCGCCATGACGGTCGCACCTTCCAGCTTGTCAACGCCCTGGATCACGGCCGTATTGCCGTCAATCCGTATGTCGGCACCAAGACGGATCAACTCGACTGCATGCATGAAACGATTCTCGAAAATCGTTTCGCGAATGATCGCGGTGCCACTGGCAACGGCATTGATGGCCATGAACTGCGCCTGCATGTCGGTCGGAAAGGCGGGGTAAGGAGCGGTACGCAGGCTCACGGCGTTCAACCTCGCGGGAGCCTTGATGCGAATCGAATCACGCGACGACTCGATGTCGCAGCCGGCGTCCATCAGCTTGTCAATGACGGCATCGAGATAGCTGGCTGAAGTGCCGGTCAACCGGATATCGCCACCCGTAACAGCAGCGGCACAGAGGTACGTGCCCGTTTCAATGCGATCCGGCATGATGCGGTGCGTTGCACCGTGCAATTTCTCGACGCCGCGAATGCGTATCACGTCAGTACCTGCGCCTGAAATCTGTGCCCCCATCGCAACGAGGCAGTTCGCCAAGTCAACCACTTCCGGCTCACGCGCGGCGTTTTCAATCACCGTATCGCCTTCGGCCAGACAGGCGGCCATCATCAGGTTTTCGGTGCCGGTCACCGTCACCATGTCGGTAAACAGCCTGGCGCCTTTCAGCTTCGGTACGCGGGCGAGAACATAGCCGTGCTCAACGGACATCTGGGCGCCCATCGCGGTGAGGCCCTTGATGTGCTGGTCAACCGGCCGCGCACCGATCGCACAGCCGCCGGGCAGCGATACCTTTGCCTCGCCACAACGTGCCACCAGTGGTCCAAGCACAAGAATCGATGCCCGCATCGTCTTGACCATCTCGTAGGGCGCCACCGGGTTATCGAGACCGGAGGCGTCAAGCGTGACAACATTCCCTTCACGCGTCGTCTTGACGCCCATCTGCTGCAACAAGCGCAACATGGTGCCGATGTCATTGAGATCCGGCACATTGGTCAGTGTCAATGGCTCACGGCTCAACAGGGCGGCGCAAAGCAGTGGCAGAGCGGCATTTTTGGCGCCGGAGATGGCAACTTCACCGGACAGCGCCACACCACCTTCAATCAATAACTTATCCAAGTGCGTTCTTCCATTCGTCTGGTGTGAGCGTTTGCAGCGATAAGGCGTGCAGCTCTCCCGAGTTGAGCTTGTCTAGCACGGTCTGATAGACGCGCTGCTGACGCTTGACGCGACTGAGTCCGGCGAAATCGCCGCTGACGATCACCGCCTTGAAATGATGGCCGTCGCCATCCACTTCAATATGTTCGCAGGGCAAGCCCGCGGAAATCCATTGTTCAATCAATTTGGGATCCAGCATCGCGTTTCCATTTCGTTATTTGCGTCTTCAGTATCAGCTGCGTAATTTGTAACCGCGCTTGAGCAGAATGAGCGCGAGGCCGGTCAACAACAAATAACAGATCATCACCACCGACAGGCAGCGCCACGGTGAAATATCGGAAATACCGAAGAAGCCGTAGCGAAAACCGTCAATCATGTAAAGGACCGGATTGTAGCTCGACACCATTTGCCAGAATTCCGGCAGGGAATGTATGGAATAGAACACGCCGGAGAGGAATGTCAGCGGCATGATGAGGAAGTTCTGAAAAGCGGCCAGTTGATCGAACTTGTCCGCCCACAGGCCGGCGATGATGCCGAGCGTGCCCATCAGCGCCGCACCGAGAACCGCAAAGACAAGAATCCAGAGTGGCGCGACAAAAGTCAGTGGCGAAAACCACCAGGACGCAAGCAGCACGCAAACACCAACCACGAAACCGCGAATGACCGAAGCAATCACATAGGCCGCGTAAAACGCTCCATAGGAAATGGGCGGCAACAGGACAAAAACGATATTGCCGGTAACCTTTGACTGGATCAGCGACGAAGACGAGTTGGCAAAGGCGTTCTGCAACACCGACATCATGACCAGACCCGGGATCAGAAACGAGGTGTAAGACAGTGTTTCGTACACCTTCACATGCGTCGACAGCACGTGCGAAAAAATCAGCTGATAAAGAAGTGCGGCCAGTGCCGGCGCAGCAACGGTCTGATAGCCAACCTTCCAGAAGCGCAGGACTTCCTTGTAGAGCAGTGTCAGGAAACTCGTCATTCCGTCTCCGCCCGCATCAATTTGACAAAGACTTCTTCAAGGTCGGGCTTGCCGACTTCCATGTCCTCCACCACGCAACCGGCATTGCGCAGCTCGGCCAGCATCTGTTCGATCTGCTCGAATCGCTCGAACTGCAACTGCCATTGTGTCCCGCGCCGTTCTGCCGTTTCAGCGATTCGCGCCGGCAGGACGTCACCATTGCGCAGGGTAATACGAAGGGTATGGGTGGCAAATCGGCGCAACAGGGCAGACGTCCTGTCAAGGGCAATTACCTGTCCCGCCTTCATCATGGCGATGCGACCACACTGGCTTTCCGCCTCTTCGAGGTAATGCGTGGTCAGCACAATCGTATGGCCTTCTTCGTTGAGACGCCGAATGAATTTCCAGAGCGTCTGGCGCAATTCCACATCAACGCCTGCCGTCGGCTCATCCAGCACGATTACCGGCGGCCGATGTACCAGCGCCTGAGCCACCAGCACACGCCGTTTCATGCCACCGGAGAGCTTGCGCATGTTGGTGTCGGCCTTGCCCGTCAGGTCGAGATTGGCGAGTATCTCGTCAATCCATGCATCATTTTTTCGGATGCCGTAGTAACCGGACTGGAACTGCAAGGTTTCGCGAACAGTGAAAAACGGATCGTAGACCAGTTCCTGCGGCACCACGCCGAGACAGCGGCGCGAGTTCTGGTAATCGGTCTGTACATCGTGGCCCATGATGGCTACACGCCCGCTATTGGGCGCAACGAGGCCGGCAAACGATGATATGAGCGTGGTTTTGCCGGCACCATTTGGGCCAAGCAGACCGAAAAACTCACCTTGCTGTATTTCGAGGTCGATTTGGTCAAGGGCAACGAGTTGCCCGTAACGCTTGGTCAGCTGCCTGACCTGAATCGCTGCCGCCATACCCGTATTGCCGGTCAAGACGCTGGCAACAAGTCGCTTACGCCATATACCTCGGCCAGACTGGAAAGGTTTTGCGGAAGGTTGAGGATGCGTACGGTCTTGCCGAGGCGTTGTGCCTCGCGAAGCCAGCCGAAAAGCACGGCCAGACCGGACGAGTCGACATCGGTCACAGCACCGAGATCGAAGCTGCTCACCGGGCCGGCAATCAGTTCGTTGCCGCGCTCGAGAAGTTCCCTGGCATTTGCCAGGGTCATCACGCTCGTGACTTTGGCGCTATCTGCCGAGACCTGAATCATTTCTTGGCCGAGGCCGCAGGCGCCTGATTCTTGGTCTGAAGTGACTTGATCAATCCGTCGATCCCGCTCGCGCCTATCTCCTGCTTGAATTGGTCTCGATAGCTGGTAACCAGACTGACGCCACCGACAATCACGTCATACACCTTCCAACTTGCGTCGGTTTTTTGCAACGAATAGTCGATGGCGATCGGCTTTGCGCCCGGTTGCTTTACCTCGGTTTTGACGACCACGTCAGTTTCTCCGGCGACCATCTTGAACGGCTTGAAGTCAATGGTCTGGCTCTTGTAGGCGGTCAGCGCATTCGAATAGGTGCGGACCAAAAGCGTATGAAACTCGTCCGTCAGGGCTTTTTGCTGCGCCGGCGTTGCGTTGCGCCATTCGCGCCCCACGGCCAGAACCGTCATGCGGTTGAAGTCAAAATTGGGCAGCACCTTGGCCTCGATCAATTCTGCGGCCTTGTGCGCATTGCCCGACTGGATATCCTTGTCCTTGCGGATGATGTCCAGCACTTCCTCCGTAACCTTCTTGACCAGCACATCAGGACTGGTTTCTTCGGCACCGGCAAAACCAGGGCTGAGGCCGATCAGCGCCGCCGCAACAATGCCGGTCATAGCGCGAATAAACTGCAATTGGGGTGACTTCATTTTTTTCTCCATGATGGAACCAGTTTGGACAACCCCACAGGGGATTTGTTCGAAGCGGTTTTGTATCCGTTTGCTACCAGCTGCTTTTCGTCTATTCGTCGTCGTTGCGTGGCGGCGATCCGTCATACACGAGACTGCGTCGACGCTGCAGATAACCGTCACGGATATAGGAATATTTATCGAGCGCCGCCTCTTCAATCACCTTCTCGGCCGGAAGCAGCGCCGCACGGTCACTGACGATACGCGTGACCAGCAGCGTATTGCGCGCCGGGACGTTGTGCATGTCTGCAACCGGATCCGCAACCGAATCCAGCACCAGACCGGCGGTATCCCGAACATCACGCGGGCCGAACAACGGCACCACGACGTAAGCACCTGGGCCCGCACCCCAACGTCCGAAAGTCTGACCAAAGTCCTCGTCGTGCTTCTCCAGGCCGAAATCGCTCGCAAAATCGATCAAACCCAGGATGCCAATCGTGGAATTGACGACAACGCGGCCGCCATCACCAGCAGCATCACGCACCTTGCCCTGGAGCAAGTTGTTCACGCCAATGAACACATCCGCAATATTGCCAAAGAAATTGGCAATCCCGGTTTTGACAGGCAGCGGCGCGACGGCGTCATATCCCTTGGCAATGGGTTTCAGCGCAGCTTGGTCAATACCATCATTGAAGGCAAACACCGCACGGTTAAAGCCCTCCATCGGGTCAACCGGATTGCTGGTCAGCTTTCCCGGTGCTGCACAACCGCCAAGCAACAGTGCAGCCATTGTCAGGGCACAGTAGCCCGACAAACGCACGGTCAAGGTCCTATTCACGATGCATCCTTTCTCTTTGTGCTCTGGCGCCGGGGCTATTTCTTTTCCGTGCCTTCAGAGGCCTTGTTGAACATGAACTGGCTGATCAGTTTTTCCAGCACCACGGCGGACTGGGTCTTTTTGATCGTATCGCCCGATTTGAACATTTCCGGATCACCGCCGACTTCAAAACCTATGTACTGGTCACCCAGCATCCCGGAGGTATTGATGGTGGCAAAGGTGTCGCGCGGAAACTGGTAGCGGGAATCAATCGCCATCGTCACAACGGCTATGTAATCCTTCGAATCAAAACGGATATCTGTTACCCGCCCGACAACGACACCGGCACTCTTGATCGGCGCCCGGGGTTTTAGGCCGCCGATGTTATCAAACTTGGCCTGAAGCTGATAAGTCGCACCAGCCGTCGTGGTGTCCATGGTGCCGACCTTGAGCGACAAGAACCCCAAGGCAACGATGCCGGCGGCAACAAAAAATCCGACCCAGAGGTCAAGTGTGGAACGATTCATTTAAGCACCTCTAAACATGAAGGCAGTGAGAACAAAATCGGCTGCCAGAATGGCCAGCGATGAAGTGACAACCGTACGCGTCGTTGCGCCGGACACACCTTCGGCGGTCGGCTCACAGTCGTACCCTTCGAAAACAGCAATCCAGGTCACGATGATGCCAAAGACAAAGCTCTTGATAACGCCATTGACGATGTCTTCACGGACATCAACGGACGCCTGCATCTGCGACCAGAACGTACCGGAATCAACACCCAGATGTTGCACCCCGATCAGATAGCCACCCAGGATACCCATCGCGGAAAACATGGCGGCCAATAGCGGCATCGAGATCACCCCCGCCCAGAACCGTGGCGCCACCACGCGGGCAATCGGGTTGACCGCCATCATTTCCATTGCCGACAATTGCTCGGTTGCTTTCATCAGTCCGATTTCGGCGGTAATCGCCGAGCCCGCCCGGCTTGCAAAAAGCAGTGCGGCCACAACCGGGCCGAGTTCTCGCACCAGTGTCAATGCCACCAGCGTGCCCAGCGCAGAGGCGGAGCCATAGGTCTGCAGCGTCTGGTAGAGCTGAAGCCCCAAAACCATGCCGACGAACAAGCCGGAAACGAGGATGATGATCATCGACATGACGCCGGTGAAATACACCTCACGGACCACAAGATGAAAACGCCGCAATGCCGTTCCCGAATAAAGCAGTGTCATTACGAAAAACTTTGAAGCGAACCCCAGACGCGCCATTCGGCTGGTTAACGAAAAACCAAGCCCTTGCAGAAAAACATTCGCCTTATTGAGCACGGGCAGCCCCTCGCAAGATATCCTGCCGGTAGGAAGGTGCCGGGTACTGGAAGGCAACCGGACCATCCGTCTCTCCCCAGACAAACTGGTGCACGTAGGGAATGTCCGACTGCCGAATATCTTCTGCGGTGCCCTCGGCGACAATCTTTCCATCGGAAACAAAGTAGATGTAATCGACGATTTTCAAGGACTCCTGAATGTCATGGGTGACGATGATCGAACTTGCGCCTAACGCATCGTTCAAGGTGCGAATCAAATGCCCAACCACTGCCAGCGAAATGGGGTCAAGGCCGGCAAAAGGCTCGTCGTACATGATCAACATCGGATCGAGCGCTATGGCACGCGCCAACGCAGCGCGGCGCGCCATGCCCCCCGACAACTCGGATGGCATCATGTCCTTGGCACCGGCAAGGCCGACGGCATTCAACTTGAGCATGACCAGATCGCGGACCAGCGACTCCGGCAGGTCGGTATGTTCGCGTATCTGATAGGCCACATTGTCAAAGACCGACATATCGGTGAACAAGGCACCAAACTGGAACAGCATGCCCATGCGGCGACGCATCGCATACAGGCCTTTGTCATCCAGTTGATCCACACGCTGACCAGCCACCACTACTTCGCCGGAGCTTGCCTTCACCTGACCACCGATCAAACGCAGGGTCGTGGTTTTGCCGCCCCCACTGATACCCATGATGGCGACTACCTTCCCGCGCGGAATCTGCATATTGAAGCCGCTGAGAATAGGCCTTGTATCGTAGGCAAAACTCACGTCGGTCAAACGAACCAGAGGGTCTGCGCTCACAAAAAAACTCGCCAAATGAAGTCCGCGGATTCTAACAGACAGGTCTTGTGCCTTGCGCTATGATGCCCGCGATGAGCACGCATCAGCCCCACGAATCCAACAAACCCGCACTGCTGATCGTAGACGACGACCCGTTGATCGTCGATACGCTCAGCTTTGTTCTTGCCAATGATTTTGAGGTATTCACCTCATCGTCACGTGAGGCCTGCATCGCGCAATTGCGTGACATGCAACACAATGTGCCCCTGGCGCTGATTGACCTCGGTCTGCCGCCACGACCACATCGACCCGACGAAGGCTTCGCCCTGATTGCAGACCTGCTGGCGCATTCGCCCGGGATGAAGATCATCGTGCTTTCTGGCCAAAACGATGAAGGCAACGCCAGACATGCACGGGCCCTGGGCGCGACAGAGTTTGTCGCCAAACCCACCGACCCGCCGACCATCAGGCGCCTGTTGCTCGAAGCACTTTCATTCAGCGATTCCGAACTCAAGCGCGAGCCCGCCGAAACCGTGCAGGGGCTTGTTGGCGACAGCCTGCCCTTGCAGAAACTGCGGGCGCAGATCAAGCAGTTTGCTGATTCTCCTTTTCCCGTGCTGATTGAAGGTGAATCTGGCAGCGGCAAGGAAATCGTCGCCAACAGCCTTCACGCCCAATCGGCTCGTCGCAGCAATCCCTATTTGGCACTCAACTGCGCGGCGATTGCTCCGACATTGGTTGAGCCAACACTTTTTGGTTATGCCCGCGGGGCATTTACCGGTGCCGTCACCGCCAAATCCGGCTATTTCGAGGACGCTGGAAATGGCACACTTTCCCTCGACGAGATCGGCGAACTCCCGCTTGAACTGCAATCGAAGTTGCTGCGGGTACTCGAAAACGGCGAATTCCAGCGTGTCGGCGAGACCCAGACGCGAAAAAGCCACGCGCGGGTGATCGCTGCAACAAATCGGGATCTTCGTCGCGAAGTGAAGGAGGGGCGTTTTCGCACAGACCTCTATCATCGCCTCACCGTCTTTTCGCTCAGTGTCCCTCCCTTGAGGGACCTTGGCCGCGACCGCCTCACCTTGCTTGATCATTTTCGCGACCTCTACTCCGGCGCTGTCAATGCGTCCAAATTCACACTGGCGGACGACGCAGAAATGCAGCTCCTGACTTACAGCTTCCCCGGCAATGTGCGCGAATTGCGCAACATCGTGATCCGGCTGACAGCCAAGCACGCCGGCAACGTCGTCAGCGCCGAAGAGCTGATGTCCGAATTTGACGATACGCACCAGGCAAGTCAGACCAACACGCTTCCATCCGAGCCGGTCGACCTGGTGGCGGCCCTGACCCGCGAGATAGAAGAAAACCCGCGTTTCAATCTTGATGCCGCATTAAGCAGGTGGGAACAGGCTTATATTGAGGCAGCACAACGGCTTGCCCATGGCAATATCAGCCAAGCTGCCCGCATATTGGGCGTCAACCGCACCACCCTGTATAACCGCATGGAAACACTATCGCGAAACCCACCTGATAACTAAAAATGTACCTCGATCACTTTGGACTGGCGGAGCCGCCGTTTCGCATCACACCGCATACCGAATTCTTTTTTTCAGGTGCCAATCGCGGTGCCACGCTGGATGCGCTGCTTTACGCCGCCAGTCACGAGGAAGGCATAGTCAAGATCAGCGGCGAAGTCGGCAGCGGCAAAACCATGCTCTGCCGGGTCCTGATGGAACGGCTGCCGAAACATGTCAACATCGTCTCGATCAAGGAGCAGATCAAGGCCAAGGAGTCGCTGGAGCAGACACACGGCTTGCTGCAGGCCGAGCAATCCCGCTCGGAAAAACTGCTGTTGAACACGCTGCCGGCAACCATTGCCGAGCGCCTGAAGCACTCCGACAAGATCATCGCCGATGGTTATGCCAGCGCCTCGGTGATGTTTGCCGACATCGTCGGATTCACCCAGCTTGCGAGCGGAATGACACCGATGCAGGTGTTCTCCATGCTCAACCACATTTTTTCGTCCTTTGACGATCTCACCGACAAGTTCCGCCTGGAAAAGATCAAGACTATCGGTGACGCCTATATGGTGGCCGGCGGCATCAACGACGGCAATGAAGACTATGTGGCTGCCGTCGCCGACCTGGCGCTGGCGATGTGCGAATTGCTCAAGAGCGAATTCGACATCAACGGCACGCACATGCAGATGCGCATCGGCATTCGCACCGGCCCCGTGATTGCCGGCGTCGTCGGCAAGAAAAAATCATCTACGACCTATGGGGCGACACCGTCAACATTGCCAGCCGCATTACCTCGGAAGGCACGCCGGGCATGATTCACTGTGACACCAAGAGCTACCAGCTCCTGCACGATCGATTTGAATTCGGAGAACCGATCGTGCTCAACCTCAAGGGCATCGGCGAGATGCAGGTCTATCGGCTGATTGGCAGAAAACCGGCCTAGTCCGGCCTTCTTGCCGGGGCCAGCTTGAAGCAGACGTCGCCGGACTTGTTGGAACGCAGCACCAGCCCATAGCCTTCCATCGCCGCCATTCGCGCCAGCTGATACAAACCGATGCCCAGTCCATTTTCGGAGGCGACGGGGCGCTGTCCAATATCTGCAGCCTTGGTCGACGGCATCGGTGATCCGGTATCGGTCACTTTCAATACCGGCTTGTCGAATCGCAGATCCAGCAACACCGTGATGTCGATATCCGGCTCGCCGGCGCGCTTGTCAAAGGCGTTTTGCAGGAGGTTTTCAGCGGCGTTGTTGAACAGGCTGGCAGCAATGCGCTTGTCGTCGAAGTCGCCCTGGACTTCAAACTTCACGCCACGCGCTTCATACTGGTTGCGCAATTCGTTCCACCAGCTTTGTGCCCCCATTTTTTCACCGCCTTCGGTCTCGGGGACACGCAATTTGTCGAGTGTCCGCTGCAGGCGTTGCGTTATCAAGGGCAGCTGCCTGCGCAACAGGGGCTGAGCCTTGTCGATGCTGATCTCGCCCTGCTCGCCGATGACGAACAGCAGCGCATGCAGCGACTGCAACAGATTCTTGACGTCATGCGTCACGCGCGCACCGGTCTCATGCACCGCCTGCATGTAGGCCATTTCCCGTAGTTGCCGGTCGCGTTTTTTTTCTGCGTGGAACCGGGCAACCAATTGCGTCACCAGATTGAAATGCCACACCATCATCGGCGCAACCGCTTGTTCGGTCGCCAGGGTCAATGTCAGCTCCCCCTGCTGGAATACCGTCTTGATGCGCCCGATATCCGGCAGCTCAGTCGCGGATGATTTTCCGTCAACCGTCCAGTGGCACGACAGGACCCATGGCAATTGCGCCACCATGCCCTTGCAGGCGCCATCGAGAAAGCGGTCGGGGTCGGGTTCCTGCTGCGCCAATTCGGCCATGGAACGGAGCCATTGTTCAAAGGGCAGGCCAATCGACAACATGTAGCGTGAGGCAACCGCACTCAGGCCCGATACGCCGGCCCCCGGGTTCCACAACCAGCTGGCCAGCAGGAGCGTGGCCGCCATCGTGAAGATAGTCAGCAGCAATGCTTGAATATAGTCAATCTGCTTGAGCATCATGATCGCGATGCTGCCCAGCGCCACGACGGCGAGCATCAGCATGATGAACACGCTGTAGGCCAGGTCGATGGCCTCGCGTGAGGACTCGACTTCGCCCCCTTCCGGCAACAAGGCCATGACGATGATCACCACAGGCAGGCCATAGCCGATCAAGGGCATGATCTGCTTTTCGGCCGCATACCCGTTGGGGATAACATAAGGCATGGCGTACAGCATCAGCATCGAGATCAGGTAAGACAGGGCCAGCAGATAGAAAACCTTGGTTGACCTCTGGTTATAGAAAAACACCCGCCCGCCGACCAGACCGGCCAGCAATGCCAGCCAGAAACACATCAACCACCATGACATCCAGTAGGAAAGCGCGCCGAGCACAATGCCCATCAGGACGATCTGGCGGCTGGCGATGCGGGATTGGGCGCTGACAAATGGCTGCCACAGCAGGAAAAGCGCAAAATGCATCAACATCAAAATGCGTCCGGCCTGCGACGTGATGTTCTGCAACAATGCTGCATGCAGAACGGCAAACATCAGCACCAGCAGCATCTGGCGACGAGTCAGCAAACCGACGATATAGCTTGAAAGCCGTTGAAAACCGAGATCACGTCGCATGCGTCGATTTTAGCGGGCCGAGACCGTATTTTCAGGGGAGTGATGTCAATTTTCTGACAGGTCTGTCTGAGTTAACGACAGCTTGCCGTGACAATTTGCACAAAGGGCGATTTTGAGCCATGAATAAGGACTGGCACAGAACGTGCTCATATGCAGTCAGGCAACTAACAGGAGAATCAAAATGCCACGCAAACAAGCAGGTTTTACCCTCGTTGAAATCGCCATAGTATTGGTCATCATCGGCCTGTTGCTCGGGGGCGTCCTCAAGGGCCAGGAACTGATCAACAGCGCCAAGGTGAAGAATTTCGCGACGGACTTTCGCAATATCCCCTTGTTCATCTACGGCTATCAAGACAAGTTCAAGGCGCTGCCCGGTGACGATGTCAATGCAACCGGCCGCGGTTTCGCCTCAACGCCGGGAGTTGGTAACGGCAACGGCGTCATCAATGGTGACTGGGACAGCACCAGCGCTGCTGATGAAAGCGTTCTGTTCTGGCAGCACGTTCGCCTTGCCGGCTTGGCCGCCGGCCCGACGGCCTGGCTGGCTGACCCGGTGGTAGTAGGCGACCCCTACGTTCCGAAGAACGCCGATGGTGGCCGGATTGGTATCGAGTCAGGCGTCAGCGGTTTCATCGGCGCTCAAGCGGCTGTCGCCGGCCCGCCCGCCATTGCGGCAACCCCGGCCCTGACCGGCAGCTACGTGATCTGTTCGGATGGTGTTCTGGGCAAGTTCGCAATCCAGCTGGATACCACCATGGATGACGGCAACACCGCGACCGGTTCGATGAGAACGGTCAATGGCACGACCTCGGGGACGCCCCATACCCGTGGCCAGCCCGCAATTCAAAACACGGCGATTGCCGCTGACCAGTCCTACACGGTCTGCATGTCGATGTGATGTGAGTTTGGTCGAATCAATAAAAAGCCCGCTTCGGCGGGCTTTTTATTTCCCGGTCAACAGGCGCTGTTCGCTTGCCGCCAGTGCTGCCGGGGTGCCCAGCAGAACCACGACATCACCTTCGATCAGCAATTCCTCGGCTGCGAGGCTATGCCCAGCGCCACGACGACGAATCGCCGATATCGAGCAGCGCAACTCGTCAAGTTTCAGATCGCCGGCCTTTTTTCCCAACGCGCTATCGCCCTGCCCGAGCGTAATGGAATGCAGGCGTGGTTGGTCGTCATCGGCCATTTCGCTGGCATCCGACGCGCCGTGAAAAAATCCTTTGAGCAAAGAATAGTGTTGTTCGCGCACTTCGCGCAATCGGCGAATGACCTTGTGCAAGGGAATGCCAAGCAAGGCCTGCGCATGCGTCGCCAGCATGACACTGGATTCCAGCGCTTCAGGCACGACCTCGGTCGCACCGGCACTGGTCAGACGGGCAACGTCCCTGTCTTCGGCGGCGCGCACGATGATCGGGATATCGGACCTCAGTTCGCGTACCTGCGCAATCACGCGCAGTGCAGGCTCGCACTCGGCAAAGGTGATGACAACAATGTGGGCACGAGCGATGCCAGCCGCCACCAGCGTGTCACGCCGCGAGCAATCGCCATAGCTGACCGCTTCGCCTGCCAGGGCGGCATCCCTGACCCGCTCGGGATCGAGATCAAGCGCCAGCGTGGAGATGTCGGCCTGCTCAAGAAATCGCGCCAGATGCTGGCCGGTACGACCATAGCCGCAGATGATGGCGTGCTTGTCGCTGCCCATCGAACGCGCAGCAATCTGCGTCAATTGCATTGAACGCGCCAACCATTCGGAAGCGACCAGGCGCAACACGATGCGATCGGAAAAATGAACGATCAAGGGTGCCAGCAACAGCGACAGCACCACCGCTGCCAATACAGTCTGCAAGGGTTCGCTTTCCAGCAATGAAAGCGCGCGAACTTGTGCCAGCAATACAAAACCGAACTCGCCTCCCGCACACAGCCACAAGCCAGTCCGGAGCGCCGTACCCGGTGAACTACCCAGCACACGCGACAACAAGGCTGCCAGAAACAGCTTGAGCAGCAGCAAGGAGGCCAGTAACAACAGGACCCATCCCAAGTCCCTTGCCACGATTTGCAAGTCAAGCATCATGCCGATGGTGATGAAAAACAGCCCCAGCAAGACATCCCGAAACGGCTTGATGTCTTCTTCAACCCGATAGCGATATTCGGTCTCCGAAATCAGCATACCGGCCAGGAAGGCGCCGAGCGCAAGCGACAAACCCGCCAGTTCGGTGAGCCACGCGAGGCCCAGCGTGATCAGCAATACATTCAGGACAAACAGCTCGGACGACTTGCGGCGCGCCATCATGAAAAACCAGGCATGCATCAGCTTCTGGCCGAAGAAAATTACCAGACTCAGCACCAGCACCGCCTTGAGTGTCGCCACCAGCAGCGTTTGTACCCACTCTGCACCCGGTTGTGA
>CANJXH010000064.1 GCA_947478755.1 Betaproteobacteria bacterium
GCAGCCGGTTTCTTTGCAGCCGGTTTCTTTGCAGCCGGTTTCTTTGCAGCCGGTTTCTTTGCAGCGGGCTTCTTTGCAGCGGGCTTCTTGGCAGCAGGTTTCTTCGCCGCCGGTTTCTTGGCTATAGCCATGGTGAACCTCCATAAACAAAATGAGTAACAGGAAAAAATCTACTACTGAACTTCAACCCGTCTGGGTTAGCACGGATTATTCAACACTTTCAAATAATGAAAGCGACGAATTCCCAACGTTTATCGGCCTATCATTTCGTTTAAAAGCAACCCGAACATAAATGACAAATCATTATTATGCAAATAGAATCGTCGATCAAGAATGTCTGCCTGACGAAAAGTCGCACCATTAGTGGGTTTCGGAATCAGTCCCAAGAAAGCGCGCCGCCGGTTTGATATTCGGTGACTCTGGTTTCGAAAAAATTCTTTTCTTTCTTCAAATCGATCATTTCGCTCATCCATGGGAACGGGTTTTCTTCGCCGGAGAACATTGCATCAAGCCCGATCTGCTGGCAGCGACGATTGGCGATATACCGAAGATAACCTTTGAACATGTCTGCGTTCAAACCCAACACGCCGCGTGGCATGGTGTCTTCCGCATACCGATACTCAAGATCGACTGCCGCCTTGAACAAGCCGGCTATTTCTGCGCGGAATTCCACAGTCCAGAGCCGGGGGTTTTCCAGCTTTATCTGGTTGATGAGATCAATGCCGAAATTGCAATGCATGGATTCATCGCGCAGGATGTATTGGTACTGTTCGGCAGCCCCGGTCATCTTGTTCTGCCGGCCCAGCGCCAGAATTTGCGTGAAACCGACATAGAAAAACAAACCCTCCATCAGGCAGGCAAAGACGATCAGACTCTTCAACAGGGTCTGATCTGCCTCCATCGTACCTGTACAGAATTCCGGGTTAGTCAGCGTGTTGATGAAGGGAATGAGGAATTCGTCCTTGGCCCGAATCGACGGGATTTCGTTATAGGCGTTGAACACCTCTCCCTCGTCCAACCCAAGACTTTCGACGATGTATTGGTAGGCATGCGTGTGAATCGCCTCTTCAAAAGCTTGGCGCAAGAGATATTGGCGACATTCTGGAGCCGTAATGTGGCGATAGGTACCAAGTACGATATTGTTTGCGGCAAGACTATCTGCGGTAACAAAAAAACCGAGATTGCGCTTGACCAATCGACGTTCGTCGTCGCTCAACCCATTCGGGTCCTTCCATTGCCCGATGTCGCGACTCATGTTGATCTCCTGCGGCATCCAGTGATTGGCGCAGCCGGCAAGATATTTGTCCCAGGCCCACTTGTATTTGAACGGCACCAACTGGTTGACGTCGGTTTGGCCGTTGATGATGCACTTGTCCTCGGCACGTACGCGACGCAGCGTGGCGTGCGTGCCTTTCTCTTCCGCCGTTACTTCATCCACTGACGACAATCTGTGGCCAAAGCGCTGCTCAATTGAATGTGGTGAAACTTCTTCCTCAAAACTCAACATGTATCTTCCTTTTCGGACCGGTGTCTATTGGCAGGATTCGCACTCTGGGTTGTCTATGGAGCAGAACTTGCCTTCCTGGACTTCCCTGCTACTGGACACTGCATTCAGTTCACCGGTCCGTGTCGTGGACTTTTCTGCGCTGGTGGCGCCCAGCGAACGCAGGTAATAGGTGGTCTTCAGCCCACGTAGCCACGCGAGCTTGTAGGTCTCATCCAGCTTGCGCCCAGACACGCCCGCCATGTAAATGTTCAACGATTGGGCCTGGTCAATCCATTTTTGTCTGCGCGAAGCAGCCTCAACAAGCCACTTAGGGTCAATTTCAAAAGCGGTGGCATAAAGTGCCTTCATTTCTGGCGGCGCGCGATCGATGTGTGCCAGCGAACCGTCAAAGTACTTCAGATCGGCAATCATGACTTCGTCCCACAAGCCCTGGGCCTTCAGATCGCGCACCAGATGCTCATTGGTCATCGTAAACTCGCCTGACAGGTTCGACTTGACGTAAAGGTTCTGATATTCCGGCTCTATGCACGCCGATACGCCCACAATGTTCGAAATGGTTGCTGTTGGTGCGATCGCGACACAATTGGAGTTGCGCATACCGTGTTGGCTGATACGCGTTCGCAACGCGTCCCAATCCATGGTCGAAGACTGATCGACTTCGACATAGCCGCCGCGCTGCTCTGACAGCATACCCAGCGTGTCCTGTGGCAGGATGCCCCGATCCCACAGGCTGCCCTTGAAACTGGAATACCTGCCGCGCTCCTCCGCCAGTTCGGTCGATGCCCAGTAGGCGTAATAGCAAACCGACTCCATGGTGCGGTCGGCAAATTCGACTGCCGCGTCCGAAGCGTAAGGAATATGCAACTCGTGCAGGCAATCCTGGAAAGCCATGATGCCCAAGCCGACCGGACGATGGCGCACATTGGAATTCCTTGCCTTGTCGACGGCGTAAAAGTTGATATCAACCACATTGTCCAGCATGCGCATCGCCGTCCGTATAGTTTGCTTCAGCTTTGCGTGATCGATCTGGCCGTCCTGCAGGTGAGCCATCAGATTGACCGAGCCCAGGTTGCAGACAGCAATTTCTGTATCCGAGGTGTTGAGCGTGATTTCGGTGCACAAATTGGAACTATGCACCACGCCCACGTGCTGCTGGGGCGAACGGATATTGCAAGGATCCTTGAACGTTATCCATGGATGTCCGGTTTCAAACAGCATGGTCAACATCTTCCGCCACATGTTCTGGGCAGGGACTTTGCGGAAAAGCCTGATCTCGCCACGCTCCGCCATCTGCTCATAACGAACATAGGCCTCTTCAAAAGCGCTGCCGAACTTGTCGTGCAGATCGGGGCAATCCGATGGCGAAAACAGTGTCCAATCACGGCCTTCCATGACCCGCTTCATGAATAGATCGGGAATCCAGTTGGCCGTATTCATGTCGTGCGTGCGGCGCCGATCATCACCGGTGTTCTTGCGTAGCTCTAGAAACTCTTCCATGTCCAGATGCCAGCTTTCCAGATAAGCGCACACCGCACCCTTGCGCTTGCCACCCTGGTTGACGGCAACTGCCGTGTCGTTGACGACTTTCAGGAAGGGAATAACGCCCTGACTCTTGCCGTTGGTACCCTTGATGCGAGATCCCAAGGCACGGACATTGGTCCAGTCGTTGCCAAGCCCGCCAGCGTACTTCTGCAACAGGGCATTTTCACGGACGGCCCCAAAGATCTGGTCAAGGTCATCATCTACCGTCGTCAGATAGCAGGATGACAGCTGGGAATGCAGAGTACCCGAGTTGAACAAGGTCGGTGTCGAACTCATGAAATCAAACTTCGACAGCACTTCGTAAAACTCGATGGCGCGGGCTTCACGCTCAATCTCGCCGAGCGCCAGCCCCATCGCGACACGCATGAAGAATGTCTGCGGCAACTCGATCCGCTGTTCGTCGATATGCAAAAAGTAGCGATCGTAGAGGGTTTGCAAGCCCAGATAGCCAAATTTGAGATCCCGGCTGGCATCCAGCGCCTTGCCCAATCGAACCAGGTCAAATTGCGCGAGGCGCGGATCCAGCAATTCCGCGCGCACACCCTTGGCGATCAAACCAGGAAAGCATTCAGCGTAACGCATCGCCATGGCGGCCTGCCCTACCTCTTCTCCCAACACCTCGCGGCGGACCGTATGGAGCAACAGGCGCGATGTGGCATAGCTGTAGGCAGGCTCCTTTTCGATCAGCACACGTGCTGAAAGAATGGACGACTTGGAAATTTCCTCGGCCGGCACGCCGTCGTACAGGTTCTTCAGGGTCGCGTCAAATATCGGCTCCGGGTCCACCCCGCCCCCCAAGCCCTCGCATGCTGCTGATATCACCTCATGCAGTGCGTCACGGTCCAGCAGCTTGCGGACTCCATTTTCGACCACATGGATTTCAGGTTCGCCCGAAGGACGCACCTTTTTTAGTTGACCTCGTTCCTGATTGCGTTTTTCGCGATAGAGAACGTATGCGCGCGCCACGTCATGTTCTCCCGAGCGCATTAGCGCCAACTCGACCTGGTCCTGAATATCCTCTATATGAAAGGTTCCCCCATTTGGCTGACGGCGAACCAGAGCGGCGACCACACTATCAGTCAACTGCGCGACAAGATCCCGTATTCGCGCTGAGGCAGCGCCCTGCCCTCCTGCGATAGCAAGGAAGGCCTTGGTCATTGCTATCGAAATTTTCGCCGGCTCAAAGCCAACCACCGCGCCGTTGCGCCGGATGATCTTGAAGTCACTGTAAGCGGGGTGTGAAGGCGGTAGCGAGACCGATTCCTTGATCATTTCTGCGGGAGGCATTGCCTGATTACCCGCACTTTCCGTCGTCACAGTCCGCATCAATAGTTTCCCTTTATTTACCCGCCATGGCTGGCCGTTTGCGGCTGAATTCCGTAGCTGCTCCCCAGCAAGCCCCGGTTAACCTACTAGATATAGTAGGTCGCCAGCCATTGACGACTAATTCTAGTGATGCGATTTTTAAGTTGCAAGTATTTTTTGCGTCGTTGCAAATTATTCTTCGGCTACCGGCGTAAAAAGGAGACGCGAGAACTGCGTCTCCTGATCAAGCAGGCAATCTCGAAAATTGGCTGCCGCCTATCGAGCAGAGAGAAGCGACCAGTCAAAGCACGGACCAGGATCACTTTTGCGGCCGGGGGCAATATCAGAATGGGCCGCGATTGCTTCAATCGGGTAACGTTGATGCAGTGCCGCAACAAGGCGATTGAGTGTCTCGTACTGCGCCAACTCGAAATTCTGTTGGTCGCATCCCTCCAACTCAATGCCGATCGAAAAGTCGTTGCATCGTTCCCGGCCATTCCACACGGACGTGCCAGCATGCCAGGCACGCCGGGTACATGAAACGAACTGGAGCGCTTCACCGGTGCGTCGGATCAAAAAATGGGCCGATACTTTCATATCGGCAATTTCTCTGAAATAGGGATGGGCATCCGGATCAAGCGAGTTGGTGAAAAACGCTTCAATTGCATCACTGCCGAACTGGCCGGGTGGCAAGCTGATGGCATGCACCACCAGCAATGATATTTTGATGCCCCCAGGACGATCGTCGCAGTTCGGTGACGCTACAAAGCGCGCCCCATCCAGTCGGCCCTCAGCGCAATCAAGCCAGCGCAACGCTTCAGTCATTTAATCCAAGCCGCTCCATGCGATAGCGCAATGAACGGAAGGTCACACCTAACAACCGGGCCGCAGATGTACGGTTGAAGCGTGTTTTTTGCAAAGCCTCAAGGATTGCCTTCTTCTCCATCTCATCCAGATAACCCTGCAACGATGCAGGGCTGCCTGTGACATCAACGCTTTCGGTCAAGGTTGGTTGCAAATGCAGGTCGGCAACATTGATGGTATCGCCCTGTAACAGGGCTATTGCCCGCTCAAGAATATTTTCAAGCTCTCGAACATTGCCGGGAAATGAATATTCCTTCAGCGCATGGAGCGCTGAAGGTGCCAGTCGCGGGACAGGTATGCCTGAAGCTTGGGCCAGTCTGTCCAACATGCTGTCAGCCAGCAGCCCGATGTCCTCCCGACAATCACGCAGTGCCGGCATGCCAACTTCGATGACGTTGAGTCGATAGAACAGGTCCTGCCGGAAGTTGCCGACATCTACCAGCCCTTTGAGCTTTTGGTGTGTCGCACTGATGATGCGAACATCAATTGGCTCTTCGTTCGGGCTACCCACTTTGCGCACCCTCTTTTCCTGGATGACGCGAAGCAGCTTGACCTGCATCGACAAAGGCAGATCCGCAACCTCATCAAGGAAAAGCGTTCCACCATTGGCTGTCTGGAAAAAGCCATCCCGATCACTGTCAGCGCCGGTAAATGCGCCCTTGCGATAGCCGAAGAACTCGCTCTCCATCAGGTTTTCGGGAATGGCCCCACAGTTCACTGGAACGAAGGGGCCCTTGCGGCGCGAACTCATCTCGCAGATCAATCGCGCTGCCAATTCCTTTCCACTCCCCGATTCCCCCCCGATATGCACCGGCGCCTGACTGCGGGCGACCCGTTCAATCATGGCACGAACTTCGACGATCGGCGGGGACTTGCCGAGCAGAGCCAGGCCAAGCTTCGTCTCGTTGCTATCGCCGTTTGTCGGCAAATCCAGCGCGGACTTCACCAGGGTACGCAGGTGTTCCAGCGCCACGGGTTTCGACAAGTAATCGAATGCACCGGCCTTCAGTGCCGATACGGCATTTTCCATGCTGCCATGTGCGGTAATGACCGCTACAGGAAGGTCGCTGCAGGTTTCGTTGATATATCGAACCAGCTCCAATCCTTCGCCATCCGGCAGACGCATGTCGGTCAGGCACAGGCGATACTGATGTTCTCTCAGCAGGCTTTTCGCTGCACTCACCGTCCCGACGGAGTCCGCTTCCAACCCCATGCGAGCCAGGGTGAGATCAAGAAGTTCGCGAATATCCGCCTCGTCATCAACAACGAGAATCCGCTTTTTCCTGCGTTCATTTGCATTGCCGTCCGTTTTCATGTTTCGCCCTTGACCTTGATACTGAACCCGCCCCCTTCTTCCTGAACTATCAGGTCGAGTGAACCACCATTCGCAATACATAGCTCGCGCGCAATATACAACCCCAGCCCCGTTCCGGCAGTGCGCGTCGTGAAAAATGGCTCAAACAAGTGCTGACGTACTTCGGCGGAGACGCCCGGACCGTCATCGAGGATACAAATATCGATTGTCCCGACCGACACACTGCCGACAACATTGATGCGAACGGAACCTCGCTTGCCGGAACAATATCGCAACGCGTTTTCCACCAGATTGGTCAACACTCGGTGGAAATGCCCTCGGTCAAACCATAGCTTTGCGGTACTGGACCCGTCAACTTCAATAGTTGTCCGCACCACGGGGTTGATGACCGACAAGTCATCGATCATGGCGCCGATCACTTCCTGCAAACCGAGCCACTCCGGATGCGTGCGATCACGTCGGCCCAATTCCATCACGTCAGTGACCAATCGATTGAGCCTTTTCGTGTTCTCGCCAATGATGCGTGTCAATCGGTCGTGTATCTCATGCTCCTGTTTTTCGGAAAGCAGTTCGGCCGCATGACTTATGGCCGCCAGCGGATTGCGAATCTCGTGGGCCATGCTGGCGGTAAAGCGTCCCAGGGCCACAAGCTTGATCTGCTGCGCTTGGGCCTGCACCCGTTCCATGTCTTCAATGTAAATCAGCGCATTTGCTGTCTCGCCGGCAGGAAGAAAACGCACACGCAGCGCGCGACCGCTGCGCCGGGTATTCATTGTCTCAATCACTTCCTCCATGGAAGCACGCCAGCCCAGATAGTGACTCGCAAGATCAGGAGAAAAATCGCTCAGATGCGGGTTGGGCGGTGGAATGCATTCCCACAGGGAGGAAGCCCTCGGATTGTGTTGTGACACTTTCCCTTCTGCGTCAACAACCAGCACGCCATCCAACATGTCGCGAATAACCCGTTGGTTGATTTCCAGTTGGTTTGCCAGTTCGATGCCACGTTGACGGGCGAGAATTTCATTGGCGATTACGCGCCTTGCCAGAAGACGAGCCGTTGCCGCCATTGCAAAAAAACCGATGCTGATAATTCCCGTGTGCGTAAAGTCACCCGGTTCGCTGCCACCTTCAAGCGCGCGGTTGACCTGCTCCAGCAACACGGCGAGTGTTGCCAATGAGGCGTAGAACAAGGTCAGACGCCCCTGCCCCACCAAACCGGCTGCAGCCAGTACTACCAATAACAGATAGTCCAGGCCACTTCGATTGCCGCCGCTTGCTGACATGAGCAACGTTAACGCGGCGATGTCGATGAACACCTCTGAGGTCAACAACAGGTTGAATGGTGGTCGCCAGCCGAGCAATAGCAGGGGAATGACTACGGCAGTCGCTAAATAGCACTGGCTGACCCATGCAGCCAGCCTCAGATTCTCGCTGGCAAAAGGAGTTGCCCAGGCCGGATAGATGGTCGCCAGAACAAACAGGCTGGCAACCACCAGTCGGTAGAAGTGGAAGTAGTTAAGCGATCGCCAAAATGACTCCGGCGGGCTGTAGTCCCCGCGCAGAATCCTCATCAGGTCGGTCTTGAGATTTGAGCTACTGCGAACCGTCGACATTCCACTGGCACCGATATGAAAAACTACATTGGCTTGCATCAATCTTACTTGTGTTGCATGTCGACGCAAACGCCGGAATCGTGGCGGAGACCAAAAAGCTCACACTGCACAGTTTATTTCCGATCTTCGCTGCCTCAGCGTGCCGCCACGAAAATCCGCCGGCATGTTTGGCATGAAGGCAATCAAGTCTGACCAGCAAGCGTCACCAGCATCCTGTCGACATGCTCTGACCAATGTGGCGTAATGATGCCAAATGTGCTGCGAAGTTTGCTTGTAGAAAGTCTCGAGTTCTTGGGTCGCCTAGCAGGCATGGGGAAGTCATCAGTCATTGTCGGAGCAACATCCTCCGGACGGCATTTGAGGGAAAGCCCAAGCGCAGTGGCTCTTTCAATCAAAAACCGGGCATAGTCGCAGCGCGATGTCTCACCCGATGCGGTCAGGTGATAAATACCAGAACAAGCTTCATCCGCGCGACAATGAAGCAATTCCGTCAATATACGAGCCGTCACGTCGGCAATGAAATCAGCGCTTGTTGGCGCACCAATCTGATCGGCTACAACACTTAGCGAATCTTGTTCCCCTGCCAAGCGCAGCATGGTACTGGCGAAATTATTGGCTTGTCCGGAAAACATCCAGCTTGTTCGGAAAATCAAAAACTGCCCGCCCGCCGCCATGACAGACCGTTCCCCCGCAAGCTTGCTCGCTCCATATACATTTTGCGGATTCGGCGAATCTTCTTCGGTATATGGACGCGACGACTCACCATCAAAAACATAGTCGGTGGAGTAATGCACAAGCCGCGCACCGAGAACCAAAGCTTCTGAGGCAAGAACCCCCGGCGCGACGGCATTCATCGAGTGTGCTACGCCCGGCTCTTTTTCAGCCCGGTCTACTGCCGTATATGCAGCAGCATTGACTATCAACTGGGGCGAGACATCCCGGATTTTTGCCCTTGTCGCTGTTTGGCAGGAAATATCCAGTTCCTGCCGGCCAGGTGCGACCACATCGCCCAAAACAGCCAGCGTCCGATGCAGTTGCCTGCCGAGCTGTCCATCTTTGCCAAGCAGCAGTATTTTCAATCGAAGGTCTCCACCTCGGAGAACGACGTGCCCTCTTGGTCCTTCGCCGCAAGCAGCGGCCTGCCCTCCAATGGCCAGTCAATCCCTATGGTGGAATCATTCCACAACAGGGTGCGTTCAAATTGTGGATACCAATGATCTGTTGTCTTGTACAAAAGATCGGCTTTTTGGGAAAGCACATAAAAGCCGTGCGCGAACCCAGGCGGAATCCATGCCATCCGGCCACTCTCGCCGGACAAGACAAAACCAACCCATTTCCCGAAAGTCGGTGATGACTTGCGCAAGTCAACGGCGACGTCAAAGACTTCACCGGCGACAACCCGAACCAGCTTTCCCTGTGGGTGTCTGATCTGATAGTGCAAGCCGCGCAAAACCCCCTTCCGGGACTGTGAAAAATTGTCCTGGACGAAGCGGTGATCAACGCCCAATCCGATCATCTCCTGTTGATTCCAGCTCTCGTAGAAGGAGCCCCGTTCGTCGGTAAAGATTTTTGTTTCCACCAGAACAACATCAGGAATGGTTGTCGCAATCAGCGTCATGAAAACACCCGCCTCTCAACTGCAGACAATGATGCACCCGCATCATTGGCTTTGTGCAAAGCCGGATATTCACTCGGACGCATGGCAACGCTGGTGGTCGATCCACTGCCGACTTTGCCCACTGGTGACACTTGCAATCCAATCCTGATTGTGGAGATACCAGCGCACCGTCTTGCGCAGCCCCGTCTCAAAGGTTTCGGCAGGCTTCCAGCCCAAATCACGTTCGATCTTGCGGGCGTCGATTGCGTAACGACGATCATGACCGGGACGATCTTTCACGAAAGTAATCAGATCCGCATATCTTTCCAGGGGGTACCCGGTTTTAGCATTTTGAATGTCTCGCTCGATCGCTGGTGCCATCTGGTCAAGTAAGGCACAAACCGCATTCACGACTTCAATGTTTTCCTTCTCGCTTTGTCCGCCGACATTGTAGGTCTCCCCCACGAGACCTGACTCCAACAGACTGCATAGTGCTGCGCAATGATCTTCGACAAACAGCCAGTCACGGATTTGTCGTCCGTTGCCATATACCGGTAATGACTTTCCGGCGAGGCAATTGACAATCATCAGCGGGATCAGTTTTTCCGGAAACTGCAAAGGCCCATAGTTGTTCGAGCAATGGGTAGTAATTGTCGGCAAACCATAAGTTTGATGATAGGCCCGAACCAGATGATCTGATGCTGCCTTGGTGGCCGCGTAGGGGCTGTTGGGCGCATACGGCGTGGTCTCGCTCGAGGCCGCTTCATCAACTGCAAGGCTGCCGTAAACCTCGTCAGTCGACACGTGCAAAAAACGGAACAAGGACTGTTCTCGCGAGCTCATGCTCGCCCAGTAGGCACGCACCGCTTCAAGAAGACGATATGTACCAACCACGTTCGTCTGCACAAAGGCCTCCGGCCCGTCAATGGAACGATCAACGTGGGATTCGGCTGCAAAATTAATCACTGCGCGTGGGCGATGCAGTGAAAGCAATCCGGACACGAGGGGGGCGTCTGCAATGCTGCCACAAACAAAAACATGTTGCGGTGAATCCTTCAATGGTTTGAGGTTCTGCAGGTTTCCCGCGTAGGTGAGTGCGTCCAGGTTGACCACTGGCTCACGCATGGAAGCACACCATCGAAAAACAAAATTGGACCCAATGAAGCCGGCACCACCTGTAACCAGAATCATCGCTCCCCCCGTCCTGAATCTTCAAGGTACCCACGCAGGCCCGGCATCAAAGCAAAACTATCTTGCCTGCAAAGTCTTCACGCCAGTGCTCCGGTGCGCTTCGCTGCAATACCACCGACCTTCATCCGGTATGGCTTCGCCTTGAGGCAAATGCAAACCACAGGATGCACATTGCACCATGGTTACGCCATTTCCCTCGGACTTTGGCTTGTTGGCGTCCGAATCACGGGAAAGGTATCGATAAATGACGATCCCGATTGCAACAATCACCAGCCATTTCAGCATTGGCCCGCTCCGTATTCCGTTGGATGACGTGCCACAAAATCAAAACGCCGGTTCCAAGATGGATACCGGCGTATTGTGGTCTCAATATGGTCGGGGTGAGAGGATTCGAACCTCCGACTCCTGCGTCCCGAACGCAGTACTCTACCAGGCTGAGCTACACCCCGAGACAAACTTGCTTGTTTACATGAGTGGCCATAATCGGGACGAATCTTGATCAAATTCGAAACCACCGCCCGCACCAACACTGCTCAATAAGCGCGGGCAACTGCAAAGTCGGCGAATTCTATCAGACTATCTTTATAGCGCGAAGCAGGCAGTATAGCCAACGCTGCTTTTGCGGCGACGGACTCGTTGCGTGCCGCCTGCATGGTCGCGTCAAGGGCTCCGGTAGCGCGAATGGCCACAAGAACGTGTGAAAACAAATCGCGCCCACCGCTTTCAATAGCAGTTCGCACATGCTGAGCGTGCTCAGCATTGCCATGCGCCATGGCGTGGATCAGCGGTAGCGTGGTCTTGCCTTCCGCGAGGTCGTCACCCAGATGTTTGCCCGTTTCGGCCTCATCACCTGAGTAATCGAGAACATCATCAACCAATTGGAATGCGGTACCAAGGCGTGCTCCATATTCGGCCATGCCTTGTTCAACTTCAGGTCCCGCATTCGCCAGGATGGCGCCAAGTCGGGCGGCGGCCTCAAAAAGCTTGGCGGTCTTGTATTGAATAACCTGCAAATAGTCATTCACCGAGATATCGGCGTTGTTGCAGTTCATCAACTGCATCACCTCACCCTCGGCGATCACGTTGGTGGCCTCGGAGAGCACTTCCATCACTTTCATGCTGCCGACGGCCGTCATCATCTGGAACGCGCGTGAGTAAAGGAAATCTCCCACCAGCACACTGGCTGCATTGCCAAAGAGGGCATTGGCAGTTTCCCGCCCACGCCGCAGAGTGGACTCATCGACCACATCGTCATGCAACAACGTCGCCGTGTGGATGAACTCGACGACCGCAGCCAATTCGAAGTGCTTACTCCCAACATAACCCAGTGAGTTAGCGGAAAGGACCACCAGCGCCGGGCGCATGCGCTTGCCGCCACCGGCCACGATATATTCGGCCACCTGGCGCACCAATACAACATCCGAGTGCAATCTGGCTCGCACGACGGCATCAACCGCCTTCATGTCATCGGCGATCAGGGCATATAAGGATTCTGGGGACACAATAATCGCTGGGCGGTACCTGAGAAAGCGCGGATGTTAGGGGGCGCCCGGAGCGCCGTCAACTTGCCACAGACGCACCGAAAATTGCCTTTGACTCTAATGGCTTGGATACGTATAATGCGCGGCTCTTTGCAATACCCCGTTTGGAGTCCATTATGTATGCGGTCATAAAAACCGGCGGCAAGCAGTATCGCGTTGCTACCGGCGAAAAGATAAAGATAGAACAGATACCGGCAGAAGTGGGCACGGAAATTACTCTCGATCAGGTGTTGATGGTCGGAGAAGGCGAATCGGTGAAAATCGGCGCGCCCCTCGTTTCCGGTGCCAAGGTAACTGCCAAGGTCATCGCCCAAGGGCGCGGACCGAAGGTTCTGATTTTCAAGATGCGTCGTCGCAAGCACTACCAGAAGCACCAGGGCCATCGCCAGGGCTTCACCGAGCTTGAGATCAGCGGCATTGCCGCTTAACGGGAGACTGACACCATGGCACATAAAAAAGCAGGCGGCAGTTCCCGCAACGGTCGCGATTCGGAATCGAAACGTCTCGGCGTAAAGCGCTATGGCGGTGAATTGATTTCCGCGGGAAGCATCATCGTTCGTCAACGTGGCACCCAGTTCCATCCCGGCGAAAATGTCGGTATCGGCAAGGATCACACGCTGTTCGCAAAAATCGAGGGCAAAGTGGAATTCACGACCAAGGGCGCCGCACAGCGTCGCACGGTTAGTATCGTTCCCGCTGCTGCATAAACCGGTTCTTTCAGAACCGCCCAAAAGCCCTATCGTTACGGTAGGGCTTTTGTCTTTTGGCTTGCCGCGCACACGCACATGAAATTTTTTGACGAAGCGAAGATCGAAGTCATTGCCGGAGACGGCGGAAATGGTTGCGCATCGTTCCGTCGCGAGAAGTTCATTCCTTTCGGCGGACCGGATGGCGGCGATGGCGGCAAGGGCGGCAGCATCTACGCCGTGGCTGACCGCAACCTCAACACGCTGATTGACTACCGTTACACCCGCACCTTCAAAGCACAAAAAGGCGAAAACGGCCGAGGTGCCGACTGCTACGGCAAGGGCGGCGAAGATATGGAGTTGCGTGTGCCGGTCGGTACCGTATTCTCCAACTTCGAAACCAGTGAAATCATTGCCGATCTGGACGTCGACGGCAAACGCGCCCTGATCGCAAAGGGTGGCAACGGCGGCCTCGGCAATCTGCATTTCAAAACCAGTACCAACCGCGCGCCACGGCAGTTCACGCCGGGTGGTGAAGGCGAACGCCGCACGCTGCAACTGGAGCTCAAGATCCTTGCAGATGTAGGGCTGCTTGGCTTGCCCAACGCCGGCAAGTCGACTTTCATTCGTGCGGTCTCTGCTGCCAAACCGAAGGTCGCCGATTACCCGTTCACCACATTGCACCCGAATCTGGGTGTGGTGCGCGTCGACAACAACCGCAGCTTCGTTATTGCCGACATTCCCGGCCTGATTGAAGGTGCCGCCGAGGGTGCCGGGCTGGGTCATCGCTTCTTGCGCCACCTGCAACGCACGCGTCTTTTGCTGCATCTGGTTGATATTGCACCTTTCGATCCCGATGCCGACCCGGTGCATGATGCCCACGCAATTCTCGAAGAATTGAAGAAATACGATGCGTCTCTGTACGACAAGCCGCGATGGCTGGTCATCAACAAGATTGATCTGGTTCCCGAGGAAGAACGCAAAAAACGCGTCGCCGACCTGATCAAGGGATACGGCAAGGTCGATCGCTGCTTTACCATTTCCGGCCTGACTGGCGACGGCTGCAAGCCGCTGACCTATGCGATCATGGATCATGTCGATCAACACCAACGCGAATCCCACGCTGAAGACACCGACGATGAGACAGAAGATAACGAAGACTAAACGCCTGGTCGTCAAGGTAGGGAGCGCCCTCGTCACCAACAATGGCGCCGGGCTGGATGAAGAGTTCATTGCCAGTTGTGCGCGTCAAATCGCGGCTTTGCACGAACAAGGGCGCGAGGTGGTTCTCGTGTCGTCGGGGGCGATCGCTGCCGGCATGCAACGTCTGGGTTGGGCGATTCGTCCTCACGCGGTGCATGAATTGCAGGCTGCGGCCGCCGTCGGCCAGATGGGCCTGGCACAGGCCTACGAAACACAGTTTTCCGCACTGGGTCTCAAGACCGCGCAGGTGCTGTTGACGCA
>CANJXH010000065.1 GCA_947478755.1 Betaproteobacteria bacterium
CGTGTTCCTGATGTTGTTTGTCATGCTCACCGGCGTGCAGTCCTATTTCAAGCTGGGACGTTCGGAAGAGCCTTCCTTCACGCTCAAGGTGATGGTGGTGCAGACGCTGTGGCCCGGCGCCACGGCAAAGGAAGTCGAACAGCAGATCACCGAGCGCGTCGAAAAGAAGTTGCAGACCGTGCCATGGATGGATTACCTCAGCTCGTATTCCAAGCCGGGCGAGTCGCTGATCTTCATCGTGCTGAAGGAATCATTGCCGCAGACACGCGCCAACGAAATCTTCCGTCTGGTCCGCAACAAGGTGGACGACGTCCGGCCCGAGCTGCCGGCGGGTGCGCTGGGTCCCTTTCCGAATGATGAATTCGGCGACGTGTATATCAACCTCTTCGCGCTCACCGGCGACGGCGTCAGCCTCGGCGAGCTGCGCCGCGAGGCGGATCGTTTTGCCCGCGAGCTGCGGCGCGTGCCCGATGTTAAGAAGGTCGACCTGTTCGGCGTGCAGCAGCAAAAGATCTACGTCGACATCTCGCCGTCGCGCCTCGCCCGGCTCGGTATTTCCACCGGCGATCTGGTGGCGGTGCTGCAACAGCAGAACATGGTCCAGCCGCAGGGCTTTGTCGAAACCGATACCGACCGCCTGCAGCTGCGGGTGACCGGTGCCTATGACACCGTCGCCCAGGTGCGCGATACCGCGCTGGCCGTGGCCGGGCGCAAGTTCCGCCTTGGTGATGTGGCCGAGGTGTCGGCTGGCTATTCGGACCCGCCTGACCCGATGATCCGCGTCGGCGGCAAGGATGCGATCGCCGTCGCCGTGTCGATGGAAAAGGGTGGCGACGTGCTGGCGCTTGGCCGCCGCGTGCATGAAACGATGGCGTCGATCAAGGCGGATACGCCACGTGGTGTGGACTTCAGCGTCATCGTCGATCAGCCCTCCAATGTCAAGGTGGGCGTCGGCCTGTTCATGCGCTCGTTTGCCGAAGCCGTGGCGATCGTGCTGGCGGTGTCCTTTCTCAGCCTCGGCTGGCGCACCGGGCTGGTGGTCGCGCTGTCGGTACCGCTGGTGCTGGCCGCCACCTTTCTCGCCATGCGTCTATATGGCATCGACCTGCATCTCACCTCGCTGGGTGCCCTGATCATCGCGCTGGGCCTGCTGGTGGACGACGCGATCATTGCCGTCGAGATGATGGTGGTGAAGATCGAGCAGGGCTGGGACAAGGCCAAGGCGGCCACCTTCGCCTACACATCGACCGCAATGCCGATGCTGTTCGGCACCCTGATCACCGCCGCCGCCTTCATGCCCGCCGGTCTGGCGAAATCATCGTCGTCCGAATACGCCAGCTCGATCTTCTGGGTCGTGGCTGGCGCCTTGCTGATCTCGTGGTTTGTCGCCGTGCTGTTTACGCCCTACATCGGCTATCGCCTGCTTGACGTGGATAAATTGCGCGCGTCGATCAAGGACCACAGCAACGACGTCTACGACACGCCGTTCTACAACCGCCTGCGGCGCGTGGTCGAGTGGTGCCTGCAGCATCGCTGGCGGGTGATCGCGGCCACGGCTGCGGCCTTCGCCGCCTCCGTGGTGCTGATGTCCACAGTTGTGCAAAAGCAGTTCTTCCCCGATGCCGACCATCTGGAAGTGATGGTCAATCTGTGGCTGCCGGAAGGCGCGTCGCTGCAGGCCACCAAAGCCATGTCGCTCAAGCTGGAAGAAACACTGGCGGCAGACCCCGCCGTCGCCAGCTTCACCGGTTACATCGGCAGCGGCGCACCGCGCTTCCAGTTGAGCCAGAACATGCAGCTGCAGAACAACAATTTTGCCGAATACACCGCGGTCGCCAAAAACAGCAAGGCACGTGGCGAACTGATCAAGCGCCTGCGCGAACACTTTGCCGACCCCGCCGGCCCATTCGCCGGCGCGCGTGCCCGCGCCAATATTTTCCGTTTTGGTCCACCGGTCGATTTTCCCGTCGCATTCCGTTTGTCCGGGCCCGATATCCCGACCTTGCAGCACTATGGCGAAATGATCGCGGCAGAAATGCGGCGCAGCCCGCATCTGGGCAGCGTCCACCTGCATGGCGCACAGCCGTCCAAGCGCATGCAGATCAAGGTCGATTACGACAAGGCCGCAGCGTTGGGCGTGTCGCGCCAGCAAGTGGCCTTGACGCTGCAGGCGGCAGAGAACGGCATTCCGGTCACCCAGGTGCGGGATGGTGACGAACTGATCGATGTCGTCGTGCGTGGCGGCAAGGAAGCGCAACCAATGTCGCAGCTTCCCGACCTGATGATCGCGGGTACGCGCGGACGCTCGATACCGCTGTCGCAAGTAGCGACGCTGGAACCGACGATGGAAGATGGCGTGATCTGGCGCCGCAATCGCCTGCCCACCATCACCATCCAAAGCGACGTGATCGATGGCCGGCAACCGCCGACGCTGACGGAAGAGTTGCTGCCGAAACTGAAGCCGATCATCGACCAGCTTCCGCCCGGCGTACATTTCGAAGTGGCCGGTCTCGCCGAAGAGTCGGCGCGCGGTTCCGATCCGATTTTCGACCTCGTGCCCTGGGTCGGCCTGCTGATCACCACCCTGCTGATGATCCAGCTTCAGAGTTTCAGCCGCACCGCCCTGGTGCTGCTGACGGCACCGCTGGGCATGATCGGCGTCGCCCTGCTGCTGGTGCTGACCAACACGCCCTTCGGTTTTGTCGCCAATCTCGGCGTGATCGCGCTGTCGGGCATGATCATGCGCAACTCCGTGATCCTGGTCGATCAGATTGATCAGGATACGGCGGCTGGCAAGTCATTGTGGAACGCGATCATCGATTCAACTGTGCGGCGCTTCCGCCCGATCGTGCTGACTGCCGCCGCCTCGATGCTGGCCATGATCCCGCTGGCCCGCGAAACATTCTGGGGGCCGATGGCAATCGCCATCATGGGTGGCCTGCTGGTTGCCACGCTGCTGACCTGCCTGTTCCTGCCCGCGCTGTATGCCGCCTGGTATCGGGTGAAGCCGGGTGCCCCGGATACAATCACAACGCCGAATGAATTGACGATGGAAGGTGTACCGCAATGAACAAATCAACCCTTGTCCTTGCCCTGCTGGGCACGATTGCTCTCGCTGCCTGTTCCGAGAAGGCACCACAGGCCGAGCCACCGCGACCGGTAGCCACCGTCATCGTTGGCAGCGGCAATGCCGTCGGTGAACAGAGCTTCAGTGGCGAAGTGCGGGCGCGGCATGAAAGCCCGCTCGGCTTTCGCATCGGTGGCAAGGTGGTGAAGCGCCTGGTCGATGCCGGCGCCCGGGTCAAGGCCGGGCAGCCATTGGCGACGCTGGATGCTGCCGATGCCGCGCTGCAAGTGACGCAGGCCGAAGCGCAGCGCGCGCAGGCCGAGGCCGACGTCAAGCGCTTCCGCGATCTGCGGGCGAAAAACTTCATCAGCCAGTCGGCGCTGGACGCGCACGAGACGGCGTTCAAGGCAGCGCAGGCCCAAGCCGGTCTGGCGCGAAACGTCGAGGACTACACCACCCTGCGCGCCGATGCGGCGGGCATTGTGGCCGCGACGCTGGTCGATGCCGGGCAGGTAGTCGCCGCTGGCACGCCGGTGGTGATGCTGGCGCAGGATGGAGAGCGCGAAGTGGCGGTGTCGATTCCCGAATCCAGCATCGGCCGCTACAAGGTCGGCGATGCCGCCGAGATTCGCCTGTGGTCGAACGATGCCAAGGCCTATACCGCGAAGATTCGCGAGCTGTCGCCGGCTGCCGATCCCGCCACCCGCACCTATGCTGCACGCGTGACCCTGCAGGAAACCGACGCAGCGGTGGTGCTGGGCATGACGGCACGGGTGACCTTCAAATCGCAACAGGCTGGCAGCATGCTGATACCTTCCACCGCCATTTACCAGCAGGACGGACAGCCCGCCGTCTGGGTGATCGACGACAAGGGCATCGCCAACCTGCGTGCGATCAAGGTCACTTCATGGCGCGATGGTGACGTGATGGTGAACGACGGCCTGAAGAGTGGCGAGCGCATCATCGCCGCCGGCGTGCACAAGGTGCACCCCGGTGAAAAAGTCGAGTTCGCCGCGCGCTGATCGAGACAGAACACAGGCAAGAAGAAACAGGCATGAAGAAATTCAATCTTTCCGGCTGGGCACTTGATCATCCGCAATTCATTTCGTTCCTGATCCTGTTCGTGGTCATCGCCGGCGCCCAGTCCTACCTCAAGCTGGGTAGATCCGAAGAGCCCGACTTCACCATCAAGGTGATGATCGTGCGCACCATCTGGCCGGGCGCATCGGCACAGGAGGTGGCGCAGCAGGTGACCGAGCGGGTCGAGAAGAAGCTGCAGACGGTGCCGTGGCTGGATCACCTGAGTTCCTATTCCAAACCCGGCGAGTCGACCATCTTCGTCATCCTCAAGGACTCGGCGCCACCGTCGCAAGTGCCCTTCCTGTGGCAGCAGATCCGCAAGAAGCTCGACGATGTGAAAAGCACGCTGCCCACTGGCGTCCACGGGCCGTTTCCGAATGACGAGTTCGGCGACGTATACGTCAATATCTTCGCACTGACCGGCGACGGTGTCGGCCTTGGCGCGCTGCGGCACGAGGCAGACCGCATCGCGCGCGAACTGCGGCGGCTGAAGGACGTGAAGAAGGTCGACCTGTTCGGCGTGCAGAGCGAAAAGATATTCATCGACATCCCGCCGGCGCGCATGGCGCAGCTCGGCCTGTCGCCGGCCGTCGTCATCGACGCCCTGCAACAGCAGAACGCGATGATTCCCTCCGGCTTCGTCGAGACCGCCAGCGACCGCATCCAGCTGCGGGTCAGCGGCGAGTACGACAGCGTTGACCGGGTGCGGAACACCTCACTGTCGGTCAATGGCCGGACCATGCATCTGGGCGACATCGCGACCGTGACGCGCGGCTATTCCGATCCGCCCGATACGATGATGCGCGTTGCCGGCAGCGACGCGATCGGCATCGGCGTCGCGATGGAAAAGAACGGCGACGTGATTGCACTGGGGCGCAACGTGAAATCGGCGCTGGACAATATCCGCGCGGCAACACCGCGCGGCATCGATTTCCACACCATCGCCGACCAGCCACGCGATGTCGATCATTTCATCAATCTGTTCACGCGCTCGCTGGGCGAGGCGGTGGCGATCGTGCTGGCCGTGTCCTTCGTCAGCCTGGGCTGGCGCACCGGTCTTGTCGTTGCGCTGTCGATCCCGATCGTGCTGGCGGCCACCTTCCTCGTCATGCGCCTGTTCCAGATCGACCTGCAACTGATCTCGCTGGGCGCGCTGGTGATCGCGCTTTCATTGCTGGTGGACGACGCGATCATCGCCGTCGAGATGATGGTGGTCAAAATCGAGCAGGGCTGGGACAAGGCCAAGGCCGCCACGTTCGCCTACACCTCGACCGCGATGCCGATGCTGATCGGTACGCTGATCACGGCCGCCGCCTTCATGCCGGTTGGCCTCGCCGAGTCGGCCTCGGCCGAATTCTGTTTCTCGCTGTTTGCGGTGGTGGTGATTGCGGTGCTGCTGTCGTGGGTGGTGGCGGTGTTGTTCACACCCTTCATCGGTTTCAAGATACTGAACGTCGAGAAGCTGCGGGCGTCGGTGAAAGACCACAGCGAGGACATCTACGACACGCCCTTCTATCGGCGCTTTCGTGGGCTGGTGGTCTGGTGCCTGCATCATCGCTGGCGCGTGATCCTGGCGACCGTGGCCTCGTTGATGGGGGCGGTCGTGCTGTTCAAGACCTCGATCCAGAACCAGTTCTTCCCCAGTTCGGCGCACCGTGAAGTGCTGGTGTACCTGTGGCTGCCCGAAGGCTCGTCGATCAAGGCCACTGCCGAGGCAGGCAAGCGGCTGGAATCGCTGCTGACCAAGGACCCGGCAGTCAGCCATTACGTCGGCTATGTCGGTGCCGGCTCGCCGCGCTTTGTGCTGGGCCAGAACCAGCAACTGGAAAACAACAATTTTTCCGAATACGTGGTGATGACCAAGGACGTGAAGTCGCGTGACGAGTTCCGTACCCGCATCAAGGCCATCTTTGACGATCCCAATGGCGGCTTTGCCGGGGTTCGCGCCCGGACGCAGATATTCCGTCACGGCCCGCCGGTGGATTACGCGGTCGAGTTTCGCCTCTCCGGCGAGGACATTCCAACCCTGCGTCATTTCGCCGAGCTGATGGCCACCGAGATGCGCAAGAACCCCAACGCGCGTGATGTCCACCTCGACTGGGCGACCATGGGCAAGGGCGTCCATGTCGTGGTCGATGAAGACAAGGCGCGTGAAATGGGTGTGTCCCGACAGGCGCTGGCAACGACGCTGCAAGCGGTGCTCAATGGGGTGGCCATCACGCAGATGCGCGAAGGCGACCAGTTGATCGACATCAGCTGGCGCGGTGGTGTCGAGGCGAGAAAGGTCAACCAGCTGCCGGACATCCTGATCCCCACCGCGACTGGTCGTGCGGTGCCGCTGGCGCAGCTGGCAAGGCTGGAACCGATCGTCGAAGAAGGCGTGATCCGGCGCTGGGACCGGCAGCCGAGCATTCTGGTGCAGGCCGACGTGACGCCCAACATTCAGGGCCCCACCGTCACCGCGCAGATGCTGCCCGCCCTGCAACAGATCGCCGACAAGCTGCCGCCGGGCTATCACTTCGAGGTGGCCGGCATGGCCGAGTCATCGGCCAAGGGTGAAGGCCCGATCCAGGCCGTGCTGCCCTGGGTGGCGCTGGCCATCGCTGCGCTGCTGATGATCCAGCTGCAAAGCTTCAGCAAGACGGCGATGGTGATGGTCACCGCACCACTGGGCATCATCGGCGTCGCCATCTCGCTGGCCGCGACACGCCAGCCCTTTGGCTTTGTTGCCATGCTCGGCTCGATCGCGCTGGCCGGCATGATCATGCGCAACTCGGTGATCCTGGTCGACCAGATCGCGCAGGACCATGATTCCGGAAAGCACCTGTGGGATTCGATCGTCGATTCCACCGTGCGCCGCTTCCGTCCCATCGTGCTCACCGCTGCCGCCTCGATGCTGGGCATGATCCCGTTGATCCGCGAGACCCTGTGGGGGCCGATGGCGGTGTCCATGATGGGCGGTCTGGTGGTCGCGACCATCCTCACCTGCCTTTTCCTGCCTGCGCTGTATGCCGCGTGGTATCGCGTGCGCTTACCTGCCTAACCCGCACAAGCCGCCTGCGCTAAAATCCGAGTCCGTTCTGAAGAGCCCGCCAACATGAATTTCGACAAAGCCCGTTTCAACATGATCGAGCAGCAGATCCGTACCTGGCAGGTGCTGGCGCCGGACATGATCGACACCCTGTTTGCGGTCAAGCGCGAGCTGTTTGCGCCGGCGCGCTATCGCAACCTGGCCTTTGCCGAAACCGAAGTGCCGCTCGGCCATGGCGCGCACATGCTGTCGCCCGGCGTCGAAGCACGGATGATCAATGCGCTGAAACTCAAACGAACCGACCGCGTGCTCGAAATCGGCACCGGTTCCGGCTACATGGCGGCGCTGATGGCAGCAAAGGTGCACCATGTCGATACCATCGAGATCGTGCCGGAACTGGCCGCCACCGCCCGCGCCAACCTCAAGACCGCCGGTGTCAGCAAGGTGGACGTGAAGCTGGCCGACGGGCTGGCCGCCGATGCGATTGAAGGCAGCTACGACGTGATCGTGCTGTCCGGTGCCTTGCCGCTGGTTCCCAATCACCTGACGGCCCACCTCAAGGTCGGTGGCCGCATGGTCGGCATCATCGGCGACGAGGCAAAAATGGAAGTGCAGCTGATCCTGCGCACCAGCGAATCCGCCTGTACCGCGACGCCCTTGTTTGAAACGGTGGCGCCGATGCTGAAGAACGCCGCCGCCACCAGCACCTTTCAGCTCTAGGCATGGAACAGATCTCCGCCCCGCAGCTCAAGGCATGGCTGGACGATGCCGCCAGCGTCAAGCCGCTGCTGCTCGATGTGCGCGAGCCGGGTGAATTCGCGCATTGCCATATCGAAGGCGCGCAGCTGATGCCGATGGCCAGCATTCCGGCGCGGATCGAGGAACTGGATGCCGACGTGCCAACGGTGGTGATCTGCCATCACGGCATGCGCAGCCTGCAGGTGGCGATGTATTTGCAGCAACAGGGCTTTGGCAAACTTTACAACCTGAGCGGTGGTGTTGCCGCCTGGGCGGCGCAGGTCGATTCGACCATGCCCACCTACTGAAGCAAAAGGAGTCTCACGTGAAAACAAAAATTCTCTCGTCCCTGATCGGCTTGGCCTTTGCATCGACGGCTGCCCACTCCGTCCACGCGGCCGACCTGCTGGGGCTCTACAACGAAGCCAAGACCTACGACGCCCAGTTTGCTGCCGCGCGTGCCTCGCTTGATGCGGGTCGTGAGCGCCTGCCGCAGGGCCGGTCGGGCTTGCTGCCCATCATCGGTGCTTCTGCCAACACCAACTGGAATGAAACCAAGACCAAGCAGCTTGCAACCGGCGCCAAATTCGATACCGACTACAACAGCCACGGCTGGTCGGTGAATCTGACCCAGCCGCTGTTCCGCTGGCAGAACTGGGTGAACTACACGCAGTCGGAGCAGGCCGTCGCCATCGCCGAAGCGCAGTTCTCGCAAGCTTCCCAGGACCTGATCGTGCGCGTCGCGCAAGCCTACTTTGACGTGCTGCAGTCGCAGGAGGCGCTGGCCAGTGCCGAAGCCCAGAAGAAGGCCATCTCCGAACAGCTGGAGTCGGCCAAGCGCAACTTCGAAGTCGGCACCTCGACCATTACCGATACCCACGAAGCGCAAGCCCGTTATGACCTCGCCGACGCCCAACTGATCGCCGCCGAAAGCGAACTGTCGGTGCGCCGCGACGTGCTGCGCTCGGTGGTGGGCAAGGCGCACGACGACCTCAAGCCGCTCAAGGCCGGCGTCGAGATTCCGCGCCCGGCACCGGACGACATCAACCAGTGGGCGAAGCAGGCCGAGGCCGCGAACATCAATGTCCAGCTGGCCGAAAGCAGTGCCGAGATCGCCGACCAGGAAATCTCCAAACAACGCGCAGGCCACTTGCCCACGCTCGACCTCGTTGCCTCGCATGGCAAGAGCTATGTCGGCAACCAGCCGATCTTCGGCGGTACCGACAGCAAGGCCAATGTGGTCGGCCTGCAACTGCAGATTCCGATATTCAGCGGTGGTGCCACCTGGTCGAAGGACAACGAAGCCGTCGCCCTGCACCAGAAGTCGCTCGCCGACCTGAACAATGCCAAGCGCACTGCGGCGCTGCAGGCGCGCCAGTCCTACGTCGGCGTGACCTCCGGCCTGGCGCAGGTCAAGGCGCTCGAAGCCGCACTGGTGTCGTCGCAATCTGCGGTGGATTCAAACAAGCTGGGCTATGAAGTGGGCGTGCGCATCAACATCGACGTGCTCAATGCGCAGAGCCAGTACTTCGACACTCGGCAAAAGCTGATGAAGGCACGGCTCGATACGCTGCTGGCCCAGCTCAAGCTCAAGGCCGCTGCCGGCAACCTGAACGAAGGCGACCTGAAAGCGGTTAACGCCCTGCTCGACTGAGCACCTGCGCCATCCAGTCCAGCGTGCGGGCGGTAGCGCCGCGATGCTGGCTGGCAAAGTCCTGCGCTCTGCCGGCCATGTCGGCGCGCATCGCCGGGTGATGCAGCAGGGTCGCGGCGGCGGCCATCAACTCTTCCGCATTGGCCACCCTGCGGCAGGCGCCGGCGGCAACGGCATCATCCGCCGCCCGCGCAAAATTGAAGGTCGACGGCCCGATCAATACCGGCACCCCCACCGCGCAGGGCTCGATCAGGTTCTGCCCGCCATGGTCGATCAGGCTGCCACCAACAAAGGCCACGTCGCAGGCCGCGTAATAGGCAAACATTTCACCCATGCTGTCGCCCAGCCACACCTGCGTGTCGGCGTCCAGTGGCAAGCCGCTTGATCGACGCTGCAGCTTGAAGCCGTGCGCGCTGATCAGGTTGGCCACGCTCTCGACCCGCTGCGGGTGGCGCGGCACGATCACCAGCAGGGTGTCTTGCAGCGCCGCGTGATGCCAGGCCGTCAGGATGTGCGCCTCTTCACCGTCGCGGGTGCTGGCGCACAGCAGCACCTTGCGCCTGCCGAGCAGCTGGCGGAAGTGGGCGCCCAGCGCCAGTTGCTCAGCCGGCGGCGTGATATCGAACTTCAGGTTGCCGGTGATGACGACCTTCTTCGCGCCAAGTGACGCCAGACGCTGCGCGTCGGTTTCGGTCTGCGCGGCGACCCCCGCCAGATTGGCCAGCGCGCCGTGCGACAGCGCGGCAAAACGGGCGTAGCGGCGCGCCGATTTTTCCGAAAGCCGACCGTTCACCAGCATCAGCGGCAGGCCGCGCTGATGGCAGGCGCTGATCAGGTTCGGCCACAACTCGGTTTCCATGATCAGGCCGAACACCGGCTGCCAGTGGTCGAGGAAGCGGTTGATCGCCGACGGAAAATCGTAGGGCAGGTAGACGCGTGCGATGCTGTCGCCGAACAGTTCGATTCCGGTCTGGCGACCGGTTGGCGTCATTTGCGTGAGCAGTATCCGGTGTGACGGGTAACGTTCGCGCAGCGCCGCGATGAGCGGTTGCGCAGCACGCGTTTCGCCGACCGACACCGCGTGGATCCAGATCGTCGGCGGCGACTGTGGTGATGGCTGGCGGCGATAGAGGGCGAAGCGTTCGCTCCAGTGCTGCAGATATTCGCGTTGCCGGCGGCTGCGCCACAACAGGTGGAGCAAGGCCCAGGGCAACAGCAGCCACAGCACCAGAGTGTAGAGGCGACGTGCCACTACGCCAGCCCCCGCATCAGGCCCTGAAATGCCGTGATCACATCATCCACCGCAGGCGGCGCCTGCTTCGCGCCGAGGTTGATGGCGGCGACACCCGCCGTACCGCCCGGCAACACGCCGGTGAGCTGCGGGTCGGAGCCGCAAAAAATCGCCAGTGTCGGTTTCTGCAAGGCCACCGCCAGATGGGTAAGCCCGGTATCAAGGCCCACCACCGCCTGCGCACCGCTCAGCAGGCCGGCGAGGTCGGCCACGCCGAGGGGCGGCGCAACGGTGGCCTGTGGCAGCTGGGCCGCCAGACGGCGGGCGCGGTCCTGTTCTTCCGCACTGCCGGCGGGCAGCACGATGTGCAGTTGAGTGTTGCGCGCCAGCGCGACCCAGTCTGCCTCGGGCCACAGCTTGTCGCTGCGCGAGGTGCCGGTAAAGAACACCGCGTAAGGCGCAGACGGCAGCCAGTCGGCCTGCAGGGGCGCGGCACTGATGCCGTAGTCAAGCGTCTGGTCCAGCGTGTAGCCCAGGGCCGCGGCGGCAAGCCAGCGGTTACGCTCGATGGCGTGGGCGTTTTTCGGGATCGCGAAGCCGGCATCGTAAAAGCGCGCTGCAAGCGGCTCGCGGGCGGCTTCGGCGGCATAGCCGAGGCGTCGGCCGTTTATCGCCAGCTCGGCTTGCCGCGCGATCACGGCGCTCTTGATCAGGCCCTGCGTATCGAGCACCACGTCGTAGAAATCACTCTTGATGTCATGGCGGAATTCGGCGATGTCGCGCCAAGTATCCAGTGAGAAGAGTTGCTTGCGCCAGCGTCGCAGCGCGACGGGGATCACCTGCCGCACCCCGGGGTGCAGCGCCGGAATGTCGGCAAAGCCTTCTTCCACCACCCAATCGATCACCGTGCCGGGCAGGTGGCGCTGGATGTCGGTGACTACCGGGAGGTTATGAACGACATCACCGAGCGAGGACGTCTTGACGAGAAGTGCGTGCATGTACCGGTAGAATCGCGGAATTGCCGGGATTATAGCTGTCGAACTCTGTGCCCCCCACCCAAACGCCGCCCCTCTCCGCCGTTCTCGTCACCCTCAATGCGGCACGCCAGCTTGAGGCCTGCCTGCGTTCGCTGTCGTTCTGCGACGAGATCGTCGTGGTGGATTCGGGCAGCACCGATGGCACGATCGAACTGGCGCAGCGCCACGGTGCGCGGGTGATTCAATCCGAATGGCGCGGCTTCGGCGCGCAAAAGCAGTTTGCCGTGACACTGGCCGCCAACGACTGGGTGCTGTGCATCGACGCCGACGAGCGGGTGAGCGACGCGCTGCAACAAGCCATCACCACCACACTGCCCGCCGCGCAGGCAAATGCGTACCGCTTTGCCCGCTGCAACCGTTTCATGGGCCGCTATCTGCGACATGGCGAAGGCTACCCGGACTGGAGCCTGCGCCTCTTTGACCGCCGCCATGCGCGCTGGTCCGACGATGCGGTGCATGAAAAAGTCATCACCGACGCCTCGATCGGCACCTTGCCGGGCGACCTGCTGCACGAGTCGGCCGAGTCGCTGGACAGCTATCTGGCCAAGCAGAACCGCTACACCACGCTGGCCGCACAATCGGCACTGGCCGCCGGCAAACGCGCCTCGATCACCAAGCTGCTGCTGTCGCCACCGATACGATTCATCAAGTTCTATGTCGTCCGTCTCGGCTTTCTGGATGGCCTGCCTGGGCTGGTGCACATCCTCATCGGCTGCGGAAACAGCTTTGCCAAGTATGCGAAAATGCTAGCCCTTCGCACTGATTCCACTCCCTCTGCGGACTCTTCACAGTGAAAATACTGGTCACCGGCGCCGCGGGGTTCATCGGCATGCACGTTTGCGAGCGGCTGCTCGCCCGAGGTGACGAAGTCATCGGCATCGACAACCTCAACGACTATTACGACGTCTCGTTGAAGCAGGCCCGGCTTGACCGGCTCACGCCGCATGCCGCTTTTCGCTTCCAGAAACTCGACATTGCCGACCGCGCCGGATTGGCTGCCCTGTTTGAAATCGAAAAGCCGCGTCGCGTCGTGCATCTCGCTGCGCAGGCCGGCGTGCGTTACTCGCTCAAGAACCCGCATGCCTACGCTGACAGCAACCTCGTCGGCTTCGTCAACATGCTGGAAGGCTGCCGTTACGGCAAGGTGGAGCATCTGGTCTACGCCAGCAGCTCCAGCGTGTATGGCGGCAACACCAAACTGCCTTTCTCCGAACACGACAGCGTCGACCACCCGGTCAGCCTGTATGCCGCGACCAAGAAGGCCAATGAGCTGATGGCTCACACCTACAGCCACCTGTTCCGTCTGCCGACCACGGGCCTGCGCTTCTTCACCGTGTATGGCCCGTGGGGCCGGCCCGACATGTCGCCCATCCTGTTTGCCAAGGCGATACTCGAAGACAAGCCGATCGACGTTTTCAACAACGGCAACATGCAGCGCGACTTCACCTACATCGACGACATCGTCGAAGGCGTCGTGCGCGTGCTCGACAAACCGGCAGCGCCAAACGCCAGCTTCGACAAGGCGAACCCGGATGCCGCCACCAGCTGGGCGCCGTACCGCGTGTTCAACATCGGCAACAACCAGCCGGTGCGGCTAATGGATTACATCGAAGCGCTGGAAAACGCGCTCGGCAAAAAGGCCGTCAAGAACTTCCTGCCCATGCAGGACGGCGATGTGCAGGCCACCCATGCCGACATCAACGAGCTGCAGCTAGCCGTCGGCTATACGCCTGATACGCCGATTGCCGAAGGTGCGAAGCGTTTTGCCGATTGGTATCGGAACTACAAGCAATGACTATTCTGGTCACCGGGGGTGCCGGCTTCATTGGCAGCAACTTCGTACTCGATTGGCTGGCGGCGCGTGACGAGACCGTGGTCAACCTCGACAAGCTCACCTACGCCGGCAATCTGCAGAACCTTGCTGCCTTGCGTGATGATCCGCGCCATGTGTTCGTGCAGGGAGACATTGGCGACGAATTGCTGACTTCAAAGCTGCTGGCCCAGCACAAGGTTCGTGCCGTCATCAACTTTGCGGCAGAAAGCCACGTCGACCGCTCGATTCATGACCCCGAAGCTTTTGTCCAGACCAATGTCGTCGGTACCTGCCGCCTGCTGGAGACAACACGCAAGCATTGGTCCGGGTTGCCGGACGGCGACAAGGCCGCTTTCCGCCTGCTGCATGTTTCCACCGACGAAGTCTATGGCTCGCTCGACAAGACCAGCCCCGCGTTTACCGAAGGTAGGCGCTATGAACCGAATAGCCCGTATTCGGCCAGCAAAGCGGCGTCCGATCATTTGGTGCGCGCCTGGCATCACACCTACGGCCTGCCAGTGGTCACCACCAACTGCTCCAACAACTATGGCCCTTACCATTTTCCCGAAAAGCTGATACCACTTTGCATTGCCAATGCGCTGGCCGGCAAGGCGTTGCCGATTTACGGGGATGGTCAGCAGATCCGCGACTGGCTGCATGTTGCTGACCATTGCAGCGCCATTCGACGCGCACTCGAAGCAGGGAGCGTCGGTGAGGTATACAACATCGGCGGCTGGAACGAGAAAGCCAATATTGACGTGGTGAACACGCTTTGCGACATCCTCGATCAGGAGCAACCTCGCAGTGATGGCAAGTCGTACCGCGAGCAGATCACCTTCGTCAAGGATCGCCCCGGCCATGATCGGCGCTACGCCATTGATGCCGGCAAGATTGAGCGCGAACTGGGATGGCGACCTGCCGAGAGCTTCGAGAGCGGCATCCGCAAAACCGTGCGCTGGTATC
>CANJXH010000066.1 GCA_947478755.1 Betaproteobacteria bacterium
CTCGAACTACGTCTGTCCCTACCATCTCGAAAGATCGCTCGCCGACGGCAAGCTGCAAAGCCGCACCGAGGCCGGGCATCTGCGCAGCATTGCCAAGTTTGCCAAGGTCACGAAGAGCGGTGACAAGTCGGACCTGTCGGCGGTGCCGGAGGACTCTGGTGCCTGGGCGCTGGCCACCTCGACCCGTGACAACTGCCTGGGGCAGGAATGCCCGAACGTGGGCGAGTGCTTTGTGCTCAACGCCCGGCGCGAGGCGCTGGTGGCGGATGTGGTGGTGGTGAATCACCATCTGTTCTTTGCCGACGTGATGCTGCGTGACGAAGGGCTCGGCGAACTGCTGCCGGCCTGTAACGCGGTGATTTTCGATGAGGCGCATCAGCTGCCGGAAACCGCGAGCCTGTTCTTCGGCGACGGCGTCGGCACCACGCAACTGATCGAACTCGCGCGCGACTCGCGCAACGAGGCGATTGCGGTCGCCAAGGACTACCCGCCCTTGCAGGAGTCAGCGCGCGTGCTTGACAAGGCGGCACGCGACCTGCGGCTCGCCATCCGTGGCGATGCGTCACGCCTGCCCTATGCCCAGGTGGCGCATGACGAGGGCTTCCAGCACTCCCTGCGCTCGGTGGAGGCGGCACTGGCCGACCTGGCGCGCCATCTGGATTCGCAGGCCGCACGCGGCGAGGGTCTGCAGAACTGCCTGCGTCGCAGCCAGGAGCTGATGATCAAGCTCAAGCACTGGGGTGCGGGCGATGATCTTCCCTCGCCCCCTGTGGGAGAGGGGCAGAGGGAGAGGGGGAATGGTCGCGAATCTTCCCCTCTCCCTCGATCCCTCTCCCACAAAGGGGAGAGGGAAGGAAACAGGTTGCCCGATGGGCAACACAAAGAAGTGGAGACCGCTTATGTGCGTTGGGTGGAGGCCTTTGCCCATTCGCTGTCGCTCAACATGACGCCGCTGTCGGTGGCGGACATTTTCAAGCGCCAGCTGGAAGGCCATCCGCGGGCATGGATATTCACCTCGGCGACGCTGGCGGTCGGGCCCGACTTCAGCCACTACTGTGGCGCGCTGGGGCTGGACGATGCGGCGACCGGCCTGTGGGGCAGCCCCTTCGATTACGCCAACAACGCCTTGCTCTATTGCCCCACCGACATGCCGGAGCCGAACACACCCGAATACAACGACGCCGTGGTGGCCGCAGCCTGGCCCGCGATTCGCGCCTCCAACGGCCGTGCTTTCGTGCTGTGCACCTCGCTGCGGGCAATGCGCTACATCCATGCTGCGCTGGCCCAGCGCATTGCCGACGACAAGCTGGACATGCCATTGCTGCTGCAGGGCGACGGTTCGCGTACCGAGCTGCTGCGACGTTTTCGTCAACTGGGCAATGCGGTGCTGGTGGCGAGCCAGAGTTTCTGGGAGGGCGTCGATGTGCGCGGCGAGGCGCTGTCGCTGGTGGTGATCGACAAACTGCCCTTCGCACCGCCGGACGACCCGGTGCTCGCGGCACGCATCGAGCATATGCGTCGTGCCGGCAAGAATCCGTTTTTCGATTACCAGCTGCCGCGTGCGGTGATCAACATGAAGCAGGGCGCCGGCCGGCTGATCCGTGACGAAAGCGATCGCGGCGTGCTGATGGTGTGTGACCCGCGCATGATCAGCAAGCCCTATGGCCGCCGCGTCTGGCAATCGCTGCCGCCAATGAAGCGCACGCGCATCATCGGCGATGTCGAGCAGTTCTTTGCCGCCGAAGGATTGTTTGGCCCCCCGCCTCAGCCGCAGGCGGCTGAGCCACCCGCCGAGGGGGTCCAAGTCATTCTTGGGGACGGCCCGGCGAATGACTTGAGGGCCTAGCCGCATGAACACCATAGACAAAGCCCGAGAACTGAATGCCCTCCCACTGTCCGGTTGCCTTGATCGGCAGTGGATACGACAGCTGCTGGCCGATCGTGAACTGATCTTTTCCGATACGCGGGTCTTTGTCGCGCACGAACATCTCGAATCCATGGCGGCGTTTGCGGCGGCAATGGAACGCATCGTGGCGCTGCCTAGCTGGCGCGACGCCGTGCTGAAGGATGCTGGCGAAACTGCCCGCCATCCCAGTGCTGCGCATGGCGTTTTCTTTGGTTACGACTTCCACATCGATGGCGACGGGCCGAAGCTGATCGAGATCAACACCAATGCGGGTGGTGGGCCGCTCAACGTCAAGCTGCTCAAGGCACAGCTGGGCGATCGTGGCGGCATGGCCAATGCCGAGGTCATAGAGCAGGGCATCATCGCAATGTTCCGAAGCGAGTGGCTGGCGACGGGGCATGCCGGTTCACCCGGCCTGATTGCGATTGTCGACGACGATCCCGCTGGTCAGTACCTCAACCCCGATTTCGAAATCTGCCGCTTGTTGCTGGAGCGCAATGGCTTGTCGGCGGTGATCTGCGATGCGGCCCGGCTGCAATTTGTCGATGGCGAATTGCGCTGCGACGGGCGACGGGTGGACATCGTCTACAACCGGCTGACCGATTTTCTGCTTGATGCACCGGAACATGCCGCGCTGCGCAGTGCCTGGCTGGCCGATGCCGTGGTGGTGACGCCTAACCCGAACAACTACGCGCTGTATGCCGACAAGCGCCACATGGTGCTGCTTTGCGACGCAGCGTGGCTGGCGGCGATCGGCGTCAACGCTGCCGATCGCGAACTGGTCGCCGCCGTCGTGCCGCGTACCGAGCGGGTGATGGCCGCCAACGCCGAGGACATCCGCGCCCGGCGCAAGCAACTGTTCTTCAAGCCGGCGACGGGCTATGGCTCCAAGGCCACTTATCGCGGCCAGAGTGTGACGACGCGCGTGCTGGCCGAGATCATGGCTGGCGACTACGTGGCCCAGACGCTGGTGCCGCCGCCAACGCGCGTGGTGGAGGTGGACGGCACCGCGACGGAACTCAAGTTCGATCTGCGTTGCTACGCCTATCGCGGCAAGGTGCTGCTGACGACGACGCGAGTGTGGCAGGGACAGACCACGAATTTCAGAACAAAAGGGGGCGGTTTTACGCCAGTGGTAGCGGTATGAAACCCGACCCCGCGCCGCTTTGGCAGGCGATAATCCTGCCGGTTTGAATCAATCAGGAGAGCATCAATGAAAATCGCTGTCATCGGCGCCGGCTTGTCCGGCCTTACCGCGGCCCGGCGTCTGCAACAGGCAGGCCATGAAGTCCAGGTCATCGAAAGCAACGACTACCCGGGTGGGTGCTGCAAGGCGGTGCACCGCGATGGCTTCATCATCGACACCTGTCCGGAACTGGCGGCATCAAGCTACCGACGCTGGCTGGCGATGATCGACGAGGTCGGCCTCGGCAGCGAGTTGATCAATTGCCCCACCATTGTCAGCATGCTGAAGGGCGGGCAGTTGATCGACATCGACATGGGCAACATGATGTCGGTGGCGTTTACACCCGTGCTGTCGTGGGGCGCCAAGCTGCGTTTTCTGCGCGGCGCCATTGGCATGCGCGACAAGCTGCGCTCGGTGCCGCAATACCTGCTCGACGACATTTCGCTGGACGTCCCGAACAGCAATGCCGAGGCGATGTCGCTGGCGGCGTTTGGCCCCGAGGTCACCGAAAACCTGATCAATCCGCTGCTGCGCCCGATCGGTGGGGTGACGCTGGACATGATGTCGACGCTGTTGCTGCCCTATACGTTGTCGGACTGGACGCAGATGGTCACGCTGCGCGGCGGGCTGGAACGGTTGCCGAAGAAAATGGCCGAGAAGCTGAATGTGCGCTACCAGACCACGGTAAAGCGTGTTAATTCGAACCCCGACAACGTCACCATTGATGTGGTTGATGCTGGTGGAACGGCAAGCACCATGACGTTCGACAAATGCCTGATCACCGCGCGCTTCGATCAAGCCGAAGAAATGTATCCGCGTTTTGCCGAGATCAGCAATGGCTACAGCAGCAAGATGCAGTTCATGCGCATGCTGGATGTCAAGCTCGCCTATGGCAAACGTCCCTCCAGCAAGGCCTCGATGGTGATGATTTCGTACAAGGAAAACCCGAATCTCAACGTGATCTCGCTGTCGCACAACAAGTCGCCTGACCGCGCGCCGGCAGGCCAGGGCCTGTTCTCGATTTTTACCGAGCACAAGGAATACGAGAACATGGCGGCGATGAGTGACGATGCCGCGATCGCGATGATGCGTGACCAGATCGAGGGTCTGTACCCGGAGGTCAAGGGTCACTTCAAGTTCAGCTATCTCTCGCGCCAGACGCGCGTCAGCTATGTGCCGGATTCTGGCTACTTCCATCGCACCCGTCAGTTGTGGGATGCGGTGGGAAAAGAGCCGCGTGTGCAGCTGGGCGGCGACATCTTCATGTTCGGCGGCATGGAAGCGGCTGTTGCCAGTGGCGAGCGTGCCGCCGAGCGCCTGATCAAGCCCTGAGCAGGTCGCGCGGAACAGATCGGTGAAAGTCTTCGGCTTCTGCGGCTATTCGGGTGCGGGCAAGACGACCCTGATCGAAGGACTGATTCCGCGCTTTACCGCGCGGGGGCTCAAGGTGTCGTTGATCAAGCACACGCACCATGGCTTTGACATGGATCGACCGGGCAAGGATTCGTGGCGTCATCGCGAGGCCGGCGCGCAGGAGGTGATGCTGCTGAGCGACCAGCGCTGGGTGCTGATGCACGAAATGCGCCCCGCCCACGTTGAGCCGCCGCCGATGCTGGACGACATGATCAAGCACCTGTCGCCCTGTGATCTGCTGATCCTCGAAGGTTTCAAGACATCTCCGTGGGACAAGATCGAAGTCCATCGCGTTGCCAATGGAAAGCCGACCATCTGGGCGGAAGTTTCTGGTGTCGTGGCGATTGCCCGGGACGAGAAAATCGATTGCCCCTTGCCACAGCTGGATATTAACGACCACGCGGCAGTGGCAGAATTTGTCCTCACACACACGGGATTGAAATGAACCAGAAAATGCTCAGTTTCGAGGAGGCGCTGTCGCGGCTGCTGGCCGGGGCGGTGCCTGTGGCCGAGACGGAGACGCTGAATACGCTTGACGCGGCCGGGCGCGTATTGGCCGCGGTGCAGCAGTCCGGCATCGATGTGCCGCCACACGACAACAGTGCTATGGATGGCTATGTGCTGCGCGCCAGCGATGTTACGGCGGCAGGGTGCTCGTTGCCGATATCGCAGCGTATTGCGGCCGGCAGTGTCGGCGCTGCGCTGATGCCCGGCACGGCGGCGCGCATCTTCACCGGTGCGCCAATCCCCGCCAATGCCGATGCGGTGGTGATGCAGGAGCAGTGCGTCGCCGAAGGCGACAGGGTGACCGTCAACCACATACCGAAGTTGGGCGAGAACATTCGTCGGCGTGGCGAAGACGTCGCCGCGGGCAGCGTAATTCTGCCGACCGGCAGCCTGCTGGTGCCCCAGGCACTTGGCTTGGCAGCGTCAGTGGGTATTGCCCGCCTTGAAGTGTTTCGCAAGATTCGCGTGGCAATCTTTTCGACCGGCGACGAACTGATGATGCCGGGCGAACCCCTGCGCCCCGGCGCCATCTACAACTCCAACCGCTTCGTGCTGCGCGGACTGCTGCAGGGCATGGGTTGCGAACTGATCGATCTGGGTATTGTTGCCGACGATTTGGCGCAGACACGCGAAACTCTGCGACGAGCGGCACATGGTGCCGACCTGATCCTGACCTCTGGCGGCGTGTCAGTGGGCGAAGAGGATCACGTCAAGGCTGCTGTGCAGGCAGAAGGGCAACTCGACCTGTGGCGCATCGCCATCAAGCCGGGCAAGCCGCTCGCGTTCGGCTCCGTCGCCGGCACACCTTTCATCGGGCTGCCCGGCAACCCGGTTGCCAGTTTTGTCACCTTCCTGATGCTGGTGCGCCCTTTCCTGAAGAAACGCCAGGGTGCGATGGTCAATGTGCCGCGCAGCCTCGCCTTGACGGCGGGCTTCGATTGGACCCGTCCCGACAAGCGTCGCGAGTTCATCCGTGCGCGCATCGGCAGCGATGGTCGCGCCGAGATATATCCGCAGCAGAATTCGGGCGTGTTGAGCTCGACGGTTTGGGCGGACGGCTTGATCGACCTTGCTCCCGAGCAGAAGGTGGCGGCCGGTGATACTGTGCGCTATATCCCCTTCACCGAGTTGCTGTACTGAACATGATCCGCGTGCTTTTCTTTGCCAGCCTGCGCGAAGCCCTGGGGTCGGGCGAGTCGCTGGCCTGTACGCCACAGATCGCCACGGTGGCACAACTGCGCGATCAACTGGCTGCGCGTGGCGACAAATGGCAGCTGTTGTTGACGACCCGCAATCTGCGCTCAGCCGTCAATCAATCGATGGTGGCAATGGACACGGTGATCAAGGATGGTGATGAGATCGCCTTTTTTCCGCCGGTAACGGGAGGGTAGGGCAATGGTGTCCCGCATCTCGATCCAGGCCGATGACTTTGACGTCAGCATGGAAATTGATGCGCTGACCGCGGGATCGGGTGATGTCGGCGCGGTGGCCAGCTTTGTCGGTCTGGTGCGCGACGAAAAAAAATCACTGTCGTCAATGACTCTTGAGCACTATCCCGGCATGACGGAAAAGGCGATTGGCGAAATCATTTCCGAAGCCGGCAAGCGCTGGTCACTGCTCGGCGCAAGGGTGATCCATCGGATCGGCAACTTGCTTCCGGGAGACCGCATCGTGCTGGTTGCTGTGTCGTCAGCCCATCGGGGTGACGCCTTTGCGGCTTGCGAGTTCATCATGGACTTTCTGAAAACGCGGGCGCCATTCTGGAAACGGGAGGATACGGCGCAGGGAGCGCGCTGGGTAGATGCGCGTGACAGCGATGACGAGGCGGCGTCGCGCTGGTAGCCGCCGGTTAGCTGCTTACGAGTTCGACGGCAGTGCCATCGTCAGCGACAGCGGAACGGTAAAAAAGGCTGTCGAAAACCCGATGCAGTTGCCGTAAAAAGTTGAGCGACCACGCTTCACCCCCTTCAGGTTCAGCATTTCAATCGACATGTTGCGCATGCAGACTGAAAAGGTGCCGATCAGAACGGCGAGTACGAGAAGCGTCCTTGGCGTGATGTTGTGCCAGAGAAAGATGAGTGCCATTTCCATTTGCTGATCCTTGTCAATAGGTGACCATATTGGGCCATGACGCTATCTTGCCGCAAAACTCGACTATCCAGACAGGAATTTAGTCACGCGGCATTGAAGCCGGGCCACTTTCGCTGGTCAGGCTCAGGCGGCCGTCTGCCGTTTAACGTCGGTTTGCCAGCGCTGGAGGCGGGTTTGTTGCTCGTCTTCGCTGATTCCGGGATCGAATCGCTGGTCGACCTGCCAGTGCGCGGCGACATCTTCCGCTGAGTGCCAGAACCCGGTTGCGAGACCCGCCAGATAGGCAGCACCCAGCGCTGTCGTTTCAACGACCCTTGGCCTGATCACGGGCACGCCCAGCATGTCGGCTTGCAGCTGCATCAGCAGGTTATTGCGGGATGCACCCCCATCAACGCGTAATTCGGCCAGCTTGATGCCCGAGTCGCTCTCCATTGCGGCGAGCAGATCAGCACTTTGCAGCACGATGGCATCCAGGGCGGCGCGGGCGATATGGGCCCGTGTGGTGCCGCGGGTCATGCCAATCAGGGCGGCGCGCGCCTCCGGCTTCCACCAGGGTGCGCCGAGCCCGGCAAAAGCGGGGATCAGGGTGACGCCGTCGCTGTCGGGAACGCTGGCGGCGAGCGCTTCGACATCGGGGGAGGCCTTGATGATGCCGAGGCCATCGCGCAGCCATTGGATGATGGCACCGCCCATGAAGATGCTGCCCTCCAGGGCGTAGGTATGTTGTCCCTGCAATTGCCAGGCGACTGTCGTCAGCAGCCGGTTTTTGGAAGGAACAGCCTGCGAGCCTGTGTTCATCAGCATGAAGCAGCCGGTACCGTAGGTGTTCTTTGCCATGCCGGGCGTGAGGCATGCCTGGCCGAAGGTGGCAGCCTGCTGGTCGCCGGCAATCCCTGCAATCGGAATTTCGCCACCGAGCAGCACGGAGTCGGTGCTGCAATAGTGCTCGCTGCTTGGACGCACTTTTGGTAACACGGCATTGGGGATGTTCAGAATTTGCAGCAACTCGTCATCCCAGTTGCCGGTATGGATGTTGTAGAGGAGCGTTCGCGACGCATTGCTGGCATCGGTGATGTGCAAACGACCGCCGGTAAGATTCCAGATCAACCAGCTGTCGATCGTGCCAAATGCCAGTTCGCCATGCTCGGCGCGCTTGCGCGCACCCGGAATGTAGTCGAGCAGCCAATGCAGCTTAGTGCCGGAGAAATAGGGGTCGAGCAACAGCCCGGTTCTGGCAGTGAATACGGCTTCGTGGCCTGCGGCACGCAACGTGTCGCAAAGCGGTGCGGTGCGCCTGTCCTGCCATACGATCGCCTTGTGCAGGGGTTGGCCAGTGGCACGATCCCACAGCACCGTGGTTTCGCGCTGGTTGGTGATGCCGATGGCGGCAATGTCCTTTGACGCGAGCCCTGCATTTTTCAGGACCTCGGCAGCAACAGCGATCTGGCTTTGCCAGATTTCGGTAGCGTCATGCTCGACCCAGCCCGGTTGAGGGAAGTGCTGGGCAAACTCGCGCTGGGCGATGGCGTGGACATTGCCGTCATGGTCGAACAGGATGGCGCGGGAACTGGTCGTGCCCTGATCAAGAGCCATCACATAGCGCATCGGTTCGCCTCCAGCCATGTGGCAAACATGTCGCGTTGCTCGCGGGTCATCAGCAGCCCGGCCTTGGTTCTGCGCCAGAGAATATCCTCGGCATCTTGTGCCCATTCATGGGCAAGGAAGTAGCGGACGTCGCGCTCGCAAAGCCCGCCGCCGAAATCAATCCCGGGGCTGGCGTTCTGGTCGATTTCCCTGTCAGGCAATGGCTTTTCCGCAGTCCAGGTCGGCCCCATGTGCGGAAACGTGGAGGCAAGTCTGGCAAGTGCCTTCTCCGCAAGGCGTCGATAGGTCGTGAGCTTGCCGCCAATGATGGTGAGCAAAGGCGCATCGCCGGTTGTTGGCTGGTCGAGCATGAACTGGTATTCGCGGCTGACCTGCGAGGTGCTCGTTTGCCTGTCCGCCTTGCCGTCATCCAGTAGCGGGCGTACGCCGGCATAGCGCCAGAGGATGTCGGACGGTGCGATGGCCTTGTGCAGGTAGCGATTGGCGGCACGGCAGAGATAGTCGATCTCTTCGTCGGATGCCGCGGGTGACATGTCGGGCGAGTCCATGCGGACCTCGGTTGTGCCGACCATGCTGAACTGCCCAAAAAACGGCAGGATGAAAACGACGCGGCCATCGTCATTCTGCAGGGTATAGGCATGGTCGCCTTGGTAAAGCCTGGGCACGACTATGTGACTGCCACGTACCAGCTGGATACCGATTTTCTGTTGCCCGCCCAGCAGCGGATGCAACTGCGCGGCCCAGGGACCGGCAGCATTGATCAGTGCGCGGCAGCGACTTTCAACCGGGGTGCCGTCAGCTTGCGCAAGAGAACAAACCCACAGACTGTTTTCGCGGCGTGCGCTGATCATCCGCGTGCGCGGCATAAAGCTGGCACCGGCGTTGACCGCATCCCTTACGTTGGCAAGTGTCAGCCTGGCATCGTCCACCTGAACATCGGAATAGATGAAGCCTTTTTTGTAGATGGAATTCAGCGGTGCGCCATATTGGCCATTACCCAGCGGAATGCAGTCACTTTTCGGCAGGCTGAGCGAGCCGCCCAGATGGTCGTAGAGCCATAGTCCGATGCGAATCATCCAGGCCGGGCGCAGCGCCGGTGTGTGGGGCATGACAAAACGGATTGCATTCGTCAGGTGCGGTGCGATGCGCAATATGACTTCACGCTCCTGCAAGGATTCGCGCACCAGGGCGAAGTCATAGTGCTCCAGATAACGCAGGCCGCCGTGGATCAGCTTGCTGCTGGCCCACGAGGTGGCGCCGGCGATATCACCCTTGTCGCAAAGCGCGACCGACAGACCCCGTCCGGCCGCATCGCGGGCGATGCCGGCACCATTGATGCCGGCACCCACAATCAACAAGTCATGGATGTCGTTGGCAGTATTCATGGCGTCGGAGGAAGCGGGGACATTTGTTTTGATCGGTTTCGAGCGGAATGAGGCCAAATGAGGCCGGGTGACCTTGAAATTGCAATGATATGCCCCATTATGGTTACAAGACTATTCAGGATGGGGTTCCACCATGCGCATCGACAAATTCACCACCAAGTTCCAGCAGGCGCTTGCCGACGCCCAGAGTATTGCCGTCGGCGGCGATCAGCAGTTCATCGAGCCGCAGCACGTACTGCTGGCCCTGCTCAATCAGGATGATGGCGGCACGGCCTCACTGCTGCAACGCGCTGGTGTCAACGTGGCGCCGCTCAAGTCAGCCTTGACCAAAGCGATTGAACGCTTGCCCAAGGTCGAGGGCCATGGTGGCGACGTTAGCGTCGGACGCGATCTGGCCAATCTGTTCAATGTCACCGACAAGGAAGCACAGAAGTCCGGTGACCAGTTCATCGCTTCGGAAATGTTCCTGCTCGCGCTGGCGAGTGACAAGGGTGAAACCGGGCGGCAACTGAAGGAACACGGTCTTCAGAAGAAGGCACTGGAAGATGCGATCAACGCGGTTCGTGGCGGGCAGCATGTCGATTCGCAGGAGGCCGAGGGCAGCCGCGAGGCGCTGAAGAAGTACTGCATGGACCTGACCGAGCGCGCCCGCCAGGGCAAGCTGGACCCGGTGATCGGTCGCGACGACGAGATTCGCCGCGCCATCCAGATTCTGCAACGTCGTACCAAGAACAATCCGGTGCTGATCGGCGAGCCGGGCGTGGGTAAGACGGCCATCGTTGAAGGCCTTGCCCAGCGAATCATCAACGAGGAAGTACCCGAGACCCTGAAGGGCAAGCGGGTGCTGAGCCTTGACATGGCGGCCTTGCTGGCCGGTGCCAAGTATCGCGGCGAATTCGAAGAGCGACTCAAGAGCGTGCTCAAGGAGATAGCGCAAGACGAGGGCAAGATCATTGTATTCATCGACGAAATCCATACCATGGTTGGCGCCGGCAAGGCCGAGGGCGCCATGGACGCCGGCAATATGCTGAAGCCGGCGCTGGCTCGCGGCGAGCTGCATTGCATTGGCGCGACCACGCTGGACGAATACCGCAAGTACATTGAGAAGGATGCCGCCCTCGAACGCCGCTTCCAGAAGGTGCTGGTCGACGAACCGAGCGTGGAGTCGACCATCGCCATCCTGCGCGGCCTGCAGGAGAAATACGAACTGCACCACGGCGTTGACATCACCGACCCTGCCATCGTGGCCGCGGCGGAGCTCTCGCATCGCTATATCACCGACCGCTTCCTGCCTGACAAGGCAATCGACCTGATCGACGAAGCGGCGTCGCGCATTCGCATGGAAATCGATTCCAAACCGGAAGTGATGGACAAGCTCGACCGTCGCATCATCCAGCTCAAGATCGAACGCGAGGCGATGAAGCGCGAAAAGGACGAGGCGTCGAAAAAACGCCTGCAGCTGATTGAAGATGAACTGCAAAAGCTGCAGAAGGAATACTCGGACCTGGAAGAAATCTGGAAAGCCGAAAAGGCGCAGATCCAGGGCTCTTCGCACATCAAGGAAGAGATCGACTCGATCAAGGCGCAAATGGCCGAACTGCAGCGCAAGGGCCAGTTCGACAAGCTGGCCGAGTTGCAATACGGCAAGTTGCCGCAGCTTGAGGCGCAATTGAAGGCGGCTGAAAAGACGAGCGATGGAGGACAGAAGGCACCCAACAAGCTGTTGCGTACCCAAGTCGGTGCTGAGGAAATTGCCGAGGTGGTGTCGCGTGCGACCGGCATCCCGGTCAGCAAGATGATGCAGGGCGAGCGTGAAAAGCTGCTCACCATGGAAGACAAGCTGCATCAGCGCGTGGTCGGCCAGGACGAGGCCGTTCGGCTGGTGTCGGACGCGATTCGCCGCTCGCGCGCAGGGCTTTCGGACGAGAACCGGCCCTACGGTTCCTTCCTCTTCCTTGGCCCTACCGGTGTTGGCAAGACCGAGTTGTGCAAGGCACTGGCCGAATTCATGTTCGACAGCCAGGACCATCTGATCCGCATTGACATGAGCGAATACATGGAAAAACATTCGGTGGCACGCATGATTGGTGCACCGCCGGGCTATGTAGGCTATGAAGAAGGCGGGGCACTTACCGAGCAGGTGCGGCGCAAGCCTTACTCGGTGATCCTGTTCGACGAAGTCGAGAAGGCACACCCGGATGTGTTCAACGTACTGCTGCAGGTGTTGGACGATGGACGCATGACGGATGGACAGGGACGTACCGTGGACTTCAAGAACACCGTGATCGTGATGACCTCGAATCTCGGATCACAGATGATCCAGCAGATGTCGGGTGACGACTATCAGGTGATCAAGCTGGCGGTCATGGGCGAGGTGAAGAACTACTTCCGTCCCGAGTTCATTAACCGCATTGACGAGGTCGTGGTGTTCCATGCGCTGGATGAAAAGAACATCGCGTCGATTGCGAAGATTCAGCTCGGCTATCTGGAGAAACGCATGGCCAGGATGGAAATGTCGCTGCAGGTGGATGCGGAGGCACTGGCCGAACTGGCCAAGGCCGGATTCGATCCTGTGTTCGGGGCACGACCGCTGAAGCGCGCCATACAGGAACGCATCGAGAACCCCTTGTCGAAGGCGATACTGGAAGGACGATTCGGGCCGAAGGATGTCGTCCGCGTGTCAGCAAACCCGGCAGGGCATTTGTTGTTTGACAAGGCGACCGTGCATTAATATTTTGCCTTCCAGATGAACCAGGAAGGCGACGGTGAGCTTGAATCTGAAGTTGATTCAGCGCGGGATTCTTGACGGGATTCCTGCGCAGGGTTGTTATCTTTTTTTCTCGATGCTGGCAGGCGGTGATAAGCGCAAGGCGATCAAGGCGCTGGCATCCCGGGTGGACGGTACGAGCGTCGTGGCGGGATTTGGCGCCAGCCTGGTTGCCGCGCTGGATGCGCAAGTAGCCGGTTTGCGACCTTTTCCGGCACTTGATGCCCGCGTGGATGTGCCGGCAACGCCGTACGCCTTGTGGTGCTGGTTGCGAGGAGATGACCGTGGTGACCTGCTGCTTCGTGCGCGGATGCTGGAAGCAATGCTTGGTGAGGCGTTTGCCCTTGAGCTGATGATTGACGCGTTCAAATACGATAGCGGACGCGACCTGACCGGCTACGAAGACGGTACCGAAAACCCGGCGGGTGACGAGGCCCTTGATGCCGCGTTTGTGGACAAGGGCACTTCTGGTCTCAGGGGATCGAGTTTCGTCGCCGTTCAGCAATGGGTACACGATCTCGATCTGTTTTCGTCCTGGAGCCGAAAGCGTCAGGACAATGCGGTGGGCCGGCGCAGGTCGGACAACAAGGAGCTGGGCAATGCGCCCGCGTCGGCACACGTAAAGCGAACGGCACAGGAGAGCTTCGAGCCCGAGGCCTTTGTCTTGCGACGATCGATGCCATGGTCGGACAGCAATGGCAATGCCGGCTTGCTGTTTGCTGCGTTCGGAAGTGGGCTTGATGCCTTCGAGGCTCAGATGAAGCGCATGGCAGGGATGGATGACGACATTGTTGACGCAATGTTCGATTTCTCGCGGCCGTTGACCGGTTCCTACTTCTGGTGCCCGCCAATGAGGGGTGGCAAGCTGGATATCACGATGCTGCAGTTGTGATCACTTAAACGCGAGCATAAAAAAACCCGGCCGAAGCCGGGTTTTTTTTGCAGCATTTGCCGAATTACTTGGCAGGTGCAGCGGGTGCGGCAGGAGCGGCAGCCGGAGCAGCGGCAGTTGCCGAAGCGGCGGGAGCAGCAGCAGCCGGAGCAGCTTCAGGTGCGGGTGCTGCGGCAGGAGCGGGAGCAGCAGCCGGAGCAGCTTCTTCAGGCTTGCTGCAAGCGGTAACGGCGAGTGCGAGAAGTGCAGCTACGATGATTGACTTGTTCATGTGATTCCCTTTATCGATAAAGTTTGTTGGCATACCCCCCTGAAACCAGGGCGGCCGGTTTGGACACCGGCCAGCGCAGGATAATATCATCATAAGCACCAAAAAACAGCGCTATTGGTCCCGGGAGATGGGGCATTAATACGCCTAATTCGTGATTGCAATGCGCTGCCTAGAAAACACCCAGCGCGATACCGCTGGCCATGGCGAACCCCATGTCTTCGCAATCCCGAAGAATCTGTTTGTCATCTTCCTTCCGGGTGACGATTGGTTCGGCCACCATTTTCCAGCCATATCCGTTCGCGATTCGGCTGATTTCACGAACCGCCCCACTACCATCGTTGCCGGCCGAGACAAAGACGCCGTACGGCAACCCAACGGTTTTTCCTTCCGCTGGATAATAGGTGCGATCAAAGAAGTCCTTGATTGCGCCACTCATGTAGCCGAAGTTCTCTGGCGTACCGATGATCAGGCCCTGGCATCCGAGGAGGTCATCAATGTCGGCATCGAATGCGCGTTTGAATACC
>CANJXH010000067.1 GCA_947478755.1 Betaproteobacteria bacterium
GAGGATGAAGCGGGAAACGTAATCCATGGTGAGATACTACAAGAGAGCCCCGACATACGCCTGCTTAACGGTGTTGAAGAACGTTTTTCGCCACAGGTGGTCGGAAGACAGTGGAAATGAGTTGATATTTTTGCTATGAAAACCCTCCTGGGTTTTCGCGTCCGAAAGTCGGGGAAGCATCCGCTGCAGGTTGATTTTTGACATCGGTTTCTGGAAGGTTTTCGATTGAACGGTCAAGACGCGTGAGAACCCAAGGTTTCAGGACTGGCTGCAATTTGAATGATATGGATTGACCTGATCCAGAACAATCGGCAAACCCCTGGTTCCGTGTCGGATTTAACACTGCCATTGCAAAAAGAAATTCGTCAACATGGCCATTGGCAGGCGCATTTGGGGTCGGATCAGTTTTATTGGGCCTCAACAGGATCGTCTCGCGGCTTCGACGCTATGCGGTTGACTCACGCGAGATGTGAGAGCTGCGGACCAGTGCGTGTCATCTTGGTGCGTGATCGTTTGAGCGATCACGTTTTTGGCGCATTACCCAATCGCCCAACGCGACGGCAACATAGGGAAATACGGCGCCAAGCGTCGCAATCATCAGCCATTCGTCAGTGTCCATGGCGGCAACTCCTGTGGTGATGGTCTTGCAAAGCAAGTCCGATGCCGCCAGGCGCGCCCTTTGGATGCTCTGGGTTGAGCTGTGACAATCCGCGCGTCGCAACTACGCAGATCAACCAGAGTGACGAAGGCCGTCAATTCCGACCCCAGCTAGATCATCCGGCGCGTCAACGGTTCAGACGCTACGTGCTTGTCTCTTTATCGGCTAATCCGAATACGCTTCCATCGGCACACAGGCGCAGAACAGGTTGCGGTCGCCATAGACGTCGTCGATGCGATTGACCGAAGGCCAGAACTTGTTTTCTGCCACCCAGGGCAACGGCAATGTGGCTTCCTGACGCGTGTAAGGGCGGTCCCAGTCGGCAGCGATAATGTCGGCCTGGGTGTGCGGCGCGTGCTTGAGAGGATTGTTGTCGGCGGGCCAGGCGCCATTTTCGATTTTGCGAATTTCGTTTCTGATTGAAATCATGGCCTCGATGAAGCGGTCAAGTTCGGCCCTGGATTCCGACTCGGTCGGTTCCACCATCAGCGTGCCAGCGACCGGGAAGCTCACCGTCGGCGCGTGGAAGCCATAATCCATCAGGCGCTTCGCGATGTCGATTTCGGCGATGCCGGTTGCGGCCTTGATTGCGCGGATGTCGAGGATGCACTCGTGGGCGACGCGACCTTTTGACCCGGTGTAGAGCACCGGGTAATGATCGACCAGACGGCTGGCAATGTAATTGGCGTTGAGGATCGCCACCCGGGTCGCCTGCGTCAGGCCGCTGCCACCCATCATCGCGATGTACATCCACGAGATCGGCAGGATCGATGCCGAACCCCAGGGCGCGGCCGACACGGCGCTTTGGCCCTCGTGCGGTCCGTCGATCGGCTGCACGGCATGGTTGGCCATGAACGGCGCGAGATGCGCCTTGAGGCCGATCGGCCCCATGCCCGGCCCACCGCCGCCGTGCGGGATGCAGAATGTCTTGTGCAGGTTCATGTGTGACACATCGGCACCGATATTGGCCGGCGAGGTGAGACCGACCTGCGCATTGAGGTTGGCACCGTCCATGTACACCTGGCCGCCATGCTGGTGCACGATGGCGCAGATATCCTTGATCGCTTCCTCGAACACGCCGTGCGTCGAGGGGTAGGTAATCATCAGACAAGCGAGATTGGCGCTGTGCTGCTGCGCCTTGGCTTCGAGGTCGGCGACGGTGACATTGCCGTTTTCGTCGCAATCGACGACCACGACGTCCATGCCGCACATCTGCGCCGTTGCGGGATTGGTGCCGTGTGCTGATTTCGGGATCAGGCAGATATTGCGCTGGGTGTCGCCGCGCGAGGCGTGGTAACGATGGATCGCCAGCAAGCCGGCGTATTCTCCCTGAGCGCCGGAGTTTGGCTGCATGCAGATCGCATCGAAACCGGTGACGACCTTGAGCCAGTCCTCCAGGCCGCGGATCATTTCGAGATAGCCCTGCGCCTGATCGAGCGGCGCGAAGGGGTGCATGTCGCCGAACTCGGGCCAAGTGATCGGGATCATCTCGCTGGTGGCGTTCAGCTTCATGGTGCAGGAACCGAGCGAGATCATCGAGTGGTCGAGGGCGAGATCCTTGTTCTGCAGCTTCTTGAGATAGCGCAGCATTTCATGTTCAGTGTGGTGCGTATTGAACACGGGGTGCGCGAGGATGGTGTCGTCGCGCAGCAAGCTGAAGATGGGGCTGCTGGCGGCAGCTTCGATATCAAGCGCGTTGATGTCGACGGTTTTGCCAGTGATCGCTTGCAGAATTGCGGCGACATCGTCGCGGGTTGTCTTTTCGCTCAGCGAAATACCCCTCGCGGTGGATGAGACCAGACGCATATTGAAGCCGGCGACTTCGGCAGTCGTTTCGACTTGCAGCGTATCGAACCAGGTCTGGTTCAGCACCTTGACGCCAGCCTTTTTCAAGCCGATGGCGAGGATCGTGGTCAGCCTGTGGATGCGACTGGCGATGGTTTTCAGGCCTTGCGGGCCATGATAGACGGCATACATGCCAGCAATGTTGGCCAGCAGCACCTGCGAGGTGCAGATGTTGGAGTTGGCCTTCTCGCGACGAATGTGCTGCTCGCGCGTCTGCAGCGCCATGCGCAAGGCGGTCTTGCCGCGCGCGTCGACCGAAACGCCGATGATGCGGCCCGGCACCGAGCGCTTGTGCTCGTCCTTGGTTGCAAAGAAGGCGGCATGCGGGCCGCCGAATCCGAGCGGCACGCCGAAGCGTTGCGAAGAGCCGAGGGCGATATCGGCGCCCATCGCGCCGGGCGACTTGAGCAGTACCAAGGCCATCAGGTCGCTGGCGACGGCGGTGACGGCACCCTTGTTCTTGAGACTGGCGATGACCTCGCTCAGGTCGACCACCGCGCCGCGTTCGTTCGGGTATTGCAGCAATGCACCGAACACATCGTGGTTCTTGGCGTCGCCGGCTTCACCGATGATCAGTTCGAAGTCGAACAGGCCGGCGCGCGTCTTGACGACGTCGATAGTTTGCGGAAAGCAGGCGGCATCGACGAAGAAGGCATTCGATTTCGACTTGCTGATGCGGCGCGCCATGGTCATCGCTTCGGCAGCGGCGGTGGCTTCGTCCAGCAGCGAGGCGTTGGCCAGTTCCATGCCGGTCAGGTCGAGCACCATCTGCTGATAGTTGAGCAAGGCTTCGAGCCGGCCCTGCGCGATCTCGGCCTGGTAGGGCGTATAGGCGGTGTACCAGCCGGGGTTTTCCAGCACATTGCGCAGGATTACCTTGGGCGTGATGGTGTCGTAATAGCCCATGCCGATCAGCGATTTTTTCACCACGTTCTTTGATGCGATGGCCTTGAGCGCCGCCAACGCATCATGTTCGCGTTGCGGGCCGGCCAGGGGCATCGGCGCGGCGAGACGAATGGCCGCGGGAACGGTCTGGTCGATCAGTTCATCAAGGTTGCCCGCGCCAATGGCGGCAACCATCTGCGCGATGTCACCTGCATCGGGGCCGATATGGCGGGCAATGAATTCGTCGTGTTGTTCGAGGCTGGAGAGGGAGTTTTTTTGCATGGGGAAAACCCTGTTAGGCCACAGAGGACACATAGTTCACGGAGATTGAGTCCCCGTGGTCTCCTGTGACCCCTGTGAAATCTGTGGCTAAGTGGTCTTATTCGCTTTCGGCGACTTTGGCATATGCCGCCGCATCAAGCAGCGCTTCATACTCGGCAGGACTGGATGGCTTGATCTTGAACAGCCAGGAACCGTAGGCGTCGGTATTGACGCTTTCCGGCGCGTCAGCGGTGGCGCTGTTGGCGGCGATTACCTCGCCGGAGACCGGCGAGTAGATGTCGGAAGCGGCCTTGACCGACTCGACCACCGCAACTTCTTCGCCGGCCTTCACAACCCGGCCGACATCCGGCAGTTCGAGGAACACGATATCTCCCAGCGCTTCCTGCGCGTGATCGCTGATACCGATGGTGATGGTGCCGTCAGCGTCGAGCTTGGCCCATTCGTGGGATTTGGCGTATTTGAGATTGTTTGGAACGTTCATGATGACTTCTCCTGGAGCAAAGATTTTCCGTGACGGACAAAATTGGGTTTGACGACTTTCGCCTTGAGTTGCTTGTCGCGAATCTCCACCGCGACTTCATCGCCGATGACAACGGCGGCCGGTACGCGGGCCAGGGCGATGGACTGGTTTAGCGATGGCGAAAAGCTGCCGCTGGTGGTCTCGCCAGCGCCATGCGGCGTGACGACTTTCTGGTGTGAGCGCATCACGCCGCGGTCGAGTAATAGCAGGCCGACGAATTTGCGCGCGGGGTTTTGTGCTTCCAGCTTCTTGCGGCCGATGAAGTTGCGTGCCGCGTCCTTGAAGTCGACAGTCCAGCCAAGTCCGGATTCGAGTGGGCCGACCGATTCATCCATGTCCTGCCCGTAAAGGTTCATGCCAGCTTCCAACCGTAGCGTGTCGCGCGCGCCAAGGCCAATGGGAGCGACGCCGACGGTTTGCAGTGCCAGCCAGGTGCGGGCGGCGACCAGCGACGGCAGGGTGATCTCGAAGCCATCCTCGCCGGTGTAGCCGGTACGGGCGATCAGCCACTCATTCCACTGCGCGGCCTGGAACACTGCCAGCGATTCGCTGACCGCCTTGCTGGCAGGGAAGGCTGCCCAGAATTTGTCGCGCGCATTGGGCCCTTGCACGGCAATCATCGCCAGGTCGCGACGCGGCGTCAGCTGAATATCGAAGCCGGCAGATTGCTTCTGCATCCATGCCAGATCCTTTTCCGCCGTGCCGGCATTGACCACGATGCGGTACTGCTGCGGGGTGAAGAAATAGACGATCAGGTCATCGATCACCCCGGCATCGTCCTGCAGCATGCAGGAGTAGAGGGCCTTGCCGGGCAGTGTCAGTTTGGCAACGTCGTTGGCGAGCAGATGGCGCAGCCAGCGCTGGGCGTCGTTGCCGACCAGGTCGATGGCAAGCATGTGCGAGACGTCGAACATGCCGGCATCGCGCCGCACCGTATGGTGTTCCTCAAGTTGGGAACCGTAATGGATGGGCATGTCCCAGCCGGCGAAATCGACGATCTTCGCGCCGGCGGCAACATGGGTATCGTAGAGCGGGGTACGCTGCGTTTGCGTCGCGGTCATGGAAAGTGGCGGAGCAGAAAATGAAAAGGGGCAAAGGCCACATGACCTTTGCCCCATCTGTCCTTGGTACCTGAGAGTTTCTCGCCAGCGTATAGCCAGCGGGCCCCTTCGGTGGGTGAGACGGGTTTGAGCCCGGCGTCACCGCTCTCCAGATTTTCGTTGCGTCGTCGGCCCTTTTGCCTGAGCGATTCCTGGGGGTTGCGCCTTCGGCGACAGGCAATCGCATTGACTTGCGAACCCTGTTCTCTCCCGACGATGGTTTGATTATCGCATCCCTTGCCTGTAACCGGGGATGAAAAATTCGACTGATAAAATGTCCCGATGAAACCCTTCAAGTCTGAGTTCATCGATGTCCGCAGCTATCGCACCCACGTTCGCCACTGGGGCAAGCCGGAAGCGCCCAGCTTGCTCATGCTGCACGGCTGGGGCGACATGTCGGCAACCTGGCAGTTTGTTGTCGATGAACTGAAGCGCGATTGGCATGTCATTGCGCCGGACTGGCGCGGCTGCGGACAGACCGATTTTCAGGGCAGCACTTTCTATTTTCCGGACTTCCTGGCGGACATCGATATTGTTCTTGATCGATATTCCCCCACATCGGCGATCCCTGTCGTTGCCCATAGCCTCGGCGGCAATGCGGCTTGCCTTTACGCCGGCGTCCGCCCGGAGCGTATTTCCCACTTGGTCAATCTGGAAGGTATCGGGCTGTGGCGCACCAAGGCTGAGGACGCGCCGGATCGTTACAGCAAGTGGCTGCGGCAGTTGAAAAAACAGATGAGTTTTCGTATCTATCCGCACCGCGCTGCCTTGGCCGAGCGTCTGCGCAATGACAATCCACGGCTTACCGCTGAACGTGCCGATTTTCTGGCACAGCAGTTTGGGGTCGAAAATGACAATGGCGGTATCAGCCTGGCGCTGGATCCGGCGCACCGACTGCTGAATCCGGTGCTGTATCGGGTCGAGGAGGCGCAAGCCTGCTGGCGTCGCGTCACCGCCCCGGTGCTTTGGGTGACGGCGTCAGACTCCTATGTTTTCCGCGAGTTCTTTCCCTACGATTCGGACGAACATCGCCTGCGGATGGCAAGCTTTCGCAATATCCGCACTGTGCATATCGAGGACAGCGGACACAACATGCATCACGACCAGCCCGAGGCCATTGCGAGCCTGATCGAGGAGTTCATTACGTGAACGCCGATCTGCACAGTCACTCACGCGCCTCCGACGGTGTTCTGACACCAGCAGAACTGGTGCAAAGGGCCAAAGCCAACAAGGTCGATCTTTTTGCCTTGACCGACCATGACGAAGTCAGCGGCCTCCGCGAGGCCAGGGTCGCCGCCGCCGCTTGTGGTTTGCCAATGGTGACCGGCGTCGAGATTTCGGTCTCCTGGCGTTCGGATCATACGATCCACATCCTTGGTTTCAATTTTGACTCAGACAATCAGACGTTGATTGACGGTTTGGCCGGGGTGCGTGCCGGGCGAGACGCACGTGCTCGGCTAATGGGCAACGAATTGGACAAGGTCGGAATCCATGGTGCGTACGAAGGTGCCTTGAAGTACGTGTCAAATCCGGGGCTGGTAAGTCGTTCGCATTTCGCCCGCCATATCGTCGAAGCCGGTCATGCAAAAACCTTTGGCGAAGTGTTTGATCATTGGCTGGCAAAGGGAAAACCGGGTTACGTTACCCACGTCTGGGCGACGCTCGAACAGGCGGTTGGCTGGATACGGGATGCGGGGGGCGTAGCGGTCATTGCACACCCTGGACGCTACCGTGTCTCCAAAAATGAGTTGCATGAACTGGTGGCCGAGTTCAAGGCAGCGGGCGGCGAAGGGCTGGAGGTGTTGTCGGGTTCCCAGAGCCCCGATGACACAAACAAGGTAGCGCAGCTGGCACGTAAATACGAACTTCTGGCTTCACGCGGTTCCGACTTTCACGGGCCTGGAGAGAGCTGGATGGATATCGGCAAGATGCCGCCGCTCCCTGAAGATTTGATGACGGTCTGGTCGAGGTTCAACTGATGGCTCAGTTTTTCGAACTTCATCCGGAACACCCTCAGCCGCGCCTGGTCAAGCAGGCTGCTGAGATCGTAAAAAAGGGCGGTTTGATCGCTTTTCCCACTGATGCCGCCTATGCGCTGGGCGGACATACGGGGGATGCCGAATTGCTGGCGCGAATACGCTGGATACGCAAGGTCGATGAACACCATCATTTCACGCTGATGTGCCGCGACCTTTCGGAGATTGCCAGTTATGCCAAGGTGGATAACACGCAATACCGGTTTCTGAAATCCTGCACGCCGGGTGCCTATACCTTCATTCTCGAAGGTTCGCGCCAGCTGCCGCGTCGCGTGCTGCATCCGAAGCGCAAGACCATCGGCATTCGTGTGCCGGATCATCCCTTGACGCTGGCCTTGCTCGAAGCGCTCGGAGAGCCACTGCTGGTATCGACCCTGCTGCTGCCGGACGAAGAGCTGCCATTGACCGATCCACATGAAATCCGTGACCGAATGGAACATCAAGTTGATTTGGTGATCGATGGTGGTCACTGCGGTACCGACATGACCTCGGTAATTGATCTGTCCGACATGCCGGCCCGCGTCATCAGGGCGGGGTGTGGGCCGCTTGCCCCCTTGGGACTGGATTAACGTGCAATCCGGACCCAGCAAGGCCTCTGTTAAAATCGCAGCACCCCATGAACAGTTCGATTCAAACGCTGGCGATTTCCGCCGTTCCGATACTTTTCGCGATTACGCTGCATGAGGCGGCGCACGGCTATGTGGCGCGAATGTTCGGTGACTACACGGCCTGGAAACTCGGGCGTATCAGCCTGAATCCCCTGCGCCACATCGATCCGCTGGGCACAATATTGTTGCCGGCCCTGACTTTTCTCGCCAGCGGCTTCATGTTCGGCTGGGCCAAGCCCGTTCCGGTCAATTTCGGTAATTTGCGCAACCCCAAGCGGGACATGCTGTGGGTGGCGCTGGCGGGGCCGGGGGCCAATTTCGTGATGGCACTGGCTTGGGCAACGATGCTGAAGATCGTGCTGAGTGTGGATGAAATGGCCTATTCGGAGGCCATGAGGCAAATGGCCGTTGCCGGTATTTCGGTCAATGCCATGTTCATGGCGTTGAACCTGCTGCCTTTGCTGCCACTGGATGGCGGACGGATACTGACCAGCCTGCTGCCCGGGCGCGCTGCCGACAAGTTTGCCCAGACCGAGCGCTATGGCATGTGGATACTCATTGCGCTATTGCTAACCCATGTGCTGGACGCGATACTGCGTCCCTTGCTGCAATTGTTTCTGGGGTTGATTACCTCGATTTTCGGATTCTGAGTCATGTACGCTGAAAAAGTCCTCTCCGGCATGCGTCCTACCGGACGTTTGCATCTCGGCCACTACCACGGGGTGTTGAAGAACTGGATCAATCTCCAGCATGAATACCCCTGCCTGTTTTTTGTGGCTGACTGGCACGCACTGACAACGGCTTACGACGAACCCGGTACGATCGCCGCCAGTTCCTGGGACATGATCATCGATTGGCTGGCGGCAGGCGTTGATCCGTCGCAGGCCACCCTGTTCATCCAGTCGCGCGTCCCCGAGCATGCCGAATTGCACCTGCTGCTGTCGATGATGACTCCGCTGGGCTGGCTGGAGCGTGTGCCGACCTACAAGGACCAGCAGGAAAAGATGGAGCACAAGGACCTGTCGACCTACGGCTTCCTTGGTTACCCGCTGTTGCAGGCGGCGGATATCCTGATCTATCGCGCCAATCGGGTGCCGGTAGGTGAAGATCAGGTGCCGCACATCGAATTCACGCGCGAGATGGCGCGCCGCTTCAACCACATGTACGGCCGGGAACCGGGGTTTGAAGACAAGGCCCGTGAGTCGGTCAAGAAGCTGGGCTCCAAGCGCGCCAAGCAATATGAAGAGCTGCGCACCCGTTTTCAGGAAAAAGGTGATGAATCGGCCATCGAACAGGCGCACGAGTTGCTGGACGAAGCCCAGAACCTTTCCCACGGCGATCGTGAGCGACTTTTCGGCTACCTTGAGGGCGGTGGCAAGATGATTCTGGTCGAGCCCGAGGCCTTGCTCACCGAGGCTTCGCGCATGCCGGGGCTGGACGGGCAGAAAATGTCCAAGTCCTACGGCAACACCATTTCCCTGCGCGAAGATGCCGAGTCGGTCACGGAAAAAATCCGCACCATGCAGACCGACCCGCAGCGCGTGCGCCGCACTGATGCGGGCGACCCGGACAAGTGTCCGGTATGGCAGTTCCACGTGGTTTATTCCAATACCGAAGTCAAGGACTGGGTACAAAAGGGTTGCCGCAGCGCCAGTATCGGCTGCATAGAATGCAAGCAGCCGGTGATCGATGCCGTGCTGAAGGAGCAGGAGCCGATGCACGAACGCGCCCGTGCCTATGAGGAAGACCCGCAGCTAGTGCGCAACATTGTTGCCGATGGCTGTGAGCGGGCGCGCAAGCTGGCGCAGGAAACGATGCGCGACGTGCGTGAAGCCATGGGACTGGACTTCAGCTGATGACTGACGCCATCCCGCTGCCAGAAGCCACGACGGTGCCGCCCGTCGAGCCCAATCCTGCGGCCGCGCATGTGGTCATGCTCTACGGCGAGCCGATGGAAACCATGCCGACGGATTTGTACATTCCGCCCGACGCGCTGGAGATTTTTCTTGATGCTTTCGAAGGCCCGCTCGACCTGCTGCTGTACCTGATTCGCAAGGCCAACCTCAATGTTCTCGACATTCCGATGGCGCCGCTGACCAAGCAGTACCTGACGTATGTCGAGGCGATGCGCAAGAAGAACCTGGAACTGGCTGCCGAATACCTGCTGATGGCGGCGATGCTGATCGACATCAAGTCGCGCATGCTGCTGCCGCGGCCACCGAAGCTCGAAAATGGCGAGCCCGAGGATCCCCGTGCAGAGTTGGTGCGACGCCTGCTGGAGTACGAGCAGATGAAGGCCGCCGCGGCCGGCATTGACGCCATGCCGCAGGCGGGGCGCGATTATGAGGCGGTTACGGTCTGGATTGCGACGCAGGTCGCCGAGCGCGAGCCGGAAGTTTCGCTGCATGACCTGCAACTGGCCTGGCTGGGTCTGATGAAGCAGGCCAGAGTGACGCAGCACCACAAGATCAAGCGCGAGGAACTCTCGGTGCGCGAGCACATGACCATCATCCTGCGTAAATTGCAGGGACGCGGCTTCATGGTGTTCGAAGACCTGTTTGACGTGGCCACTGGCGCACCAGCACTGGTCGTGAGCCTGCTGGCGATCCTCGAACTGGCGCGCGAATGCATGATCGAAATTACCCAAAACGAGGCGCTTGCGCCGATCTATGTGAGAGTGGCCGAAGATGCAGCTGTACAAGCCTGAAGACTACAAGCGCGTTCTCGAAACCGTATTGCTGGTGGCGGCCGACCCCGTTCCGCTTGCCGACCTGAAAAAGCTGTTTGACGAGCCTTTCGATGACGATACATGGCGCACCCTGCTGGATGACTTGCGCCGGGATTGGGCAGAACGTGGCGTTGAACTGGTGCAACTCGCAGGTGGCTGGCGTTTCCAGACCCGGCCGGAGTATCAGAAGTTCATTGAACGCATGAAGAACGAAAAGCCGCCACGTTATTCGCGCGCTGTGATGGAAACGCTGGCAATCATCGCCTATCGTCAGCCGGTGACCCGGGGCGACATTGAGGACATTCGTGGGGTGGCCGTGTCGCCCAACATTATCAAGGTGCTCGAAGAAGGTCGCGGTTGGGTGGATACTGTTGGCCACCGTGACACGCCGGGGCGTCCGGCGCTGTATGCCACAACACGTAAATTTCTCGATGACTTGGGTTTGCGCAGTCTCACCGAGTTGCCCCCATTGTCCGAAATCGAAAAGGTGATGAATCTTGCCGAAACCACGCTCAACAGCACGAACAACCCCACGGAAGCGCAGCCCGATTCGCCCGCCGGCGAAGCCGGTGGAGAAGTCGCCAGCGTCGACGACCTCATCGCGGCCGACCCAAACCTCCCGGTCGTCGACCCCAACAGCCTCGACATCAGCGCCAGTCAGGAGTAGGGCCACTGCTGGCGCCGTCAGTACCTCTGCGCGCTCTCGCCGTGGTTCGCCGGTAGAACTGCCAGCCATCAAGTTGCAAAAGGCCCTGGCCGATGCGGGCCATGGTTCGCGCCGCGAGATCGAGGCGTGGATTGCCGATGGACGCGTCTTTGTCAATGACGAACCAGCCCATATTGGGCAGCGGGTCACGTCCAGAGACAAGGTCAAGTTGAATGGGCGCGTGGTGTATCTCAAGGACGCAGAGCGCATGCCGCGGGTGCTGATGTATCACAAGCCGGAAGGCGAGATCGTGTCGCGCGACGATCCTGAGCGCCGTCCCAGCATTTTCGAAAAGCTGCCGCGCATCCGTGGCAGTCGCTGGATCGCGGTCGGGCGTCTGGACTTCAATGCCTGTGGGCGGCTGCTGGTTACCGACAGCGGCGAACTGGCCAATCGCCTGATGCACCCCCGCTATGGCTTGGAGCGCGAATATGCGGTTCGCCTGCTGGGCGAGCTGACGCCGGAGCAGATATTTCAATTGCAGACGGGAGTCGAGCTTGAGGACGGCATGGCCAATTTCAGCCGTCTCTTTCTGGCGGGCGGTGAAGGAGCGAACCGCTGGTATCGCGTCGTGATCAACGAAGGCCGCAATCGCGAAGTGAGGCGGATGTTTGCCGCCATTGGCATCACCGTCAGCCGCCTGATGCGGGTACGTTATGGGCCGGTGGCGCTACCGCCGCAACTCAAGCGCGGGCAACACAAGGAACTGACTGACAAGGAAGTCAAAACCTTGATGAGCATCCTGCAACCGGTCCAGCAGGCGGAGCACTGAATAACCGCTATTGTCGAGGCAATGCCGATTTAGCGTGACGGAGGCCGGAACCGGACTCAGGTTCCTTTGTCGCGCATGACCCGGGCTTTTTCCCGTTGCCAATCCCGATCTTTCTCTGCCTCGCGCTTGTCATGCTGTTTCTTGCCTTTGGCAAGGCCTATTTCGAGCTTGACTCGTCCCTTGACGAAATGCATGTTCAAGGGTACCAGGGTGAATCCCGCACGTTCCACCTTGCCGATCAGTTTGGCTATTTCTTCGGCGTGCAGCAGAAGTTTCCGGGTGCGCACGGGGTCTGGCGTGATGTGGGTGGACGCGGTGGTCAATGGGCTGATATGGGCGCCGATCAGATACAGCTCTTCGCGCTTGATTATTACGTAGGCCTCTTTCAGTTGCGCCCTGCCTGCACGGATGGCCTTGGCTTCCCACCCCTCCAGCACCAGTCCGGCTTCAAATCGATCTTCGATGAAGTAGTCGTGGAAGGCCTTGCGGTTGTCGACGATGCTCATGGCAGCTTGGAACTGTAGAATTCGGGCATTCTAGTTCAATGACAGAACATGCCTGTAGTCGAAAAATCGGTTTTGATCGAACACACTGCAGAGGAGATGTTCAGGTTGGTGGATGACGTTGAACATTACCCGGCATTTTTGCCCTGGTGCGGTGGCGTCGATTTGCAGGAAAGAACCGATACATTGACGGTAGCAACCTTGCACATCAATTTTCAGGGGATCAAGGCCAACTTCTCAACCGAGAATCAAAAAGACTCTCCGGTGGCGATGAATCTTCGCCTGCGAGACGGACCATTCCAGAACCTTGACGGACACTGGCGCTTCCTCCAGCTTGGAGACGCAGCGTGCAAAGTCGAGTTCAGGCTGCACTATGAATTTTCAAACAAGATGCTGGAAGCGGCGGTCGGACCGGTTTTCAAGCATATTGCGAGTACTTTTATCGACTCTTTTGTAAAGCGGGCAGGGGTTATCTATGGCTGACTCGATCAACATTCAGGTGGTATACGCGTTGCCCGACCGTCAGGAACTGGTCAACATCAAATTGCCAATTGGAGCGACACTGAAAACCGCAGTGGAACTGTCGGGTTTGATGGAAAAGTACCCAAATATCGATCTGGAGAACGGAAAATTCGGCATCTTTGCACGGATATCGAAGCCGGATACCGAATTGCGTGACCTTGATCGGGTGGAAATCTACCGTCCGCTCCTTGCCGACCCGAAGGAAGTGCGCCGTCAGCGTGCTGCGGAGGGCAAAGTGATGAAAAAGGGGGCTGGTGCCCTCGCAACCGCGAGCGTAGAACTGCCCTCGGCCTGATTTGCCGAGGGCAGGGGGCTTGCGTATAATGCTGCTTTGCAAACGAGGTAAACAGCATGAGACTGCTCCAGAAGGCGCTGACGTTTGACGACGTCCTCCTGGTTCCCGCCCATTCGGCGGTCCTCCCGCGAGACGTCAGTCTCGCCACCCGTCTGACACGCAAGATTCACCTCAACATGCCGCTGGTTTCGGCGGCGATGGATACCGTTACGGAATCCCGGCTGGCGATCGCATTGGCGCAGGAAGGTGGCATTGGCATCCTGCACAAGAATCTTTCCTCGAAACTTCAGGCGGCCGAGGTGTCGAAGGTGAAGCGGTTTGAATCCGGTGTGCTCAAGGATCCAATCACTATTTCGCCCAATGTCACCGTTCGCGAATTGCTTGCCTTGACCCGCTTGCACCGGATATCGGGCTTTCCGGTGATCGATGGCGGCCGCGTGGTCGGTATCGTAACGAACCGCGATCTGCGTTTTGAAACAGAACTGGACCAGCCGGTCAGTGCCATCATGACGCCCAAGGACAGACTGGTGACAGTCAAGGAGGGAACCTCTGTCCTTGATGCACAAACCCTTCTGCACAAGCATCGCATTGAGCGAGTGCTCGTCATCAACGACAAGTTTGAACTGCGTGGCCTGATCACCGTAAAGGACATCCTGAAGTCCACCGAACATCCATTCGCCTGCAAGGACGAGTCGGGACGCTTGCGTGTCGGTGCGGCGATCGGGGTGGGAGAAGGAACAGAAGAACGCGCTGAGTTGCTTGCGGAGGCTGGCGTTGATGTTCTGGTGGTTGATACCGCACACGGCCATTCCGAAGGCGTGCTGAAACGTGTGGCATGGGTCAAGAAGAACTTTCCGCAAGTAGAAGTGATCGGCGGCAATATCGCCACCGGCGACGCTGCCAAGGCATTGGTTGACCATGGCGCCGATGCCGTCAAGGTCGGTATCGGTCCCGGTTCGATTTGCACCACGCGTATCGTTGCCGGTGTCGGCGTGCCGCAAATCACCGCTATCGACAATGTGGCAAGTGCATTGGGCGCAACTGACGAGATCGGAA
>CANJXH010000068.1 GCA_947478755.1 Betaproteobacteria bacterium
GCCAACCGACTCCGCCAGCGAAAAGCTGCTTTATATCTACCGCCTGCTGGTGCATGACAAGGTTATTCAGGCTTTGCCTGAAGACCAGGTGGCCGAAAAGACACTGCGCCACAAAATTGCGATCTGGTATTCAAAGCAGTTGCCACCAGACCATCCTCTGCTCAAATAGCAAGCGGCCATACCGAATCAGGTACGGTTGCCTGTTGATTCACAGGCAAACCGCCCCTTCACAGTCACACGCCGCCGAGAAAATCCGCTTTGCCGACTTCAACGCCATTGTGGCGAAGAATTGCGTAGGCCATGCTCGCATGAAAATAGACATTGGGCTGGGCAAATGTCAGCAGGTAATCCATTCCCGTGAACTCCAGCGTGATACTCGGAAACACCAATTTGATGTCGCGCCCCTCTGAGCCGTCTATCTGCTGAGGCGTCAGCGTTTGCAAAAAATCGATCGTCTTCTTGATGCGTTCCTTCAAGTCGGCAAAAGTAACTTCAGTGTCTTCAAACACCGGCGGGGCAATACCTGCCAGCCGCGCAGCAGATCCTTTGGCGTTATCGCTGGCGATCTGCACCTGCTTCAGCAGCGGATACATGTCCGGATAAAGCCGGCTTGACAGAAATACGGACGGATCGATTTTCCGCGCGTCGGCATGGGCCAAGGCCTTGTCAAGAATGGCCGACAGACTACCCAGCGTGCGGACAAAGGGTGGGACAGCAGCGTGGTACATGGAAATTGACACGGCGATACTCCTCGGTGATTGGGTCGTTGCCAATTATGAACCGTCGGTGACAGGAACCGCTGCCTCGGGACAAATCACCGAAACAGAACCAGCGTCGCCGCAAGCAAAATGCCAAAGAGATGTGTCGCCAGAATGGTCGCCTTGATTGCCGCCCCCAGTCTGGCAGGGCGTTCGGCATTCAATTTCAGTTGCCTGTAGGCAGCGGCAAAGGGCACCATTGCCGGGAATGAGAGCAATACCCAAGGCGACAGCAAGCCTGCAATTACGGCACCCAACAGTGTCACGGCCGATGACATCGCGATCACGAGGTAGCCGGCAACGGCGTTTTGGCGGCCACGTCGCACCACCCAGGTCCTCTTGCCTGCTGCTGCGTCGGCGGACGCATCCGGGAACTGGTTGACATACAGCAGGTTTGCCACCATCAGGCCGTATGCAAGACCAATGGCAGCAGTTCCAGGCGAAACAGCGGAATGCTGCACGTAGTCGCTCCCGATCACCACCAGCGCCCAGGCGACGGTAATCGCCACTTCGCCAAGGCCGCGTGCCGAGAGGCGAAGCGGCGGCGCTGAATAAGCCCATGCGACGAATAGTCCAGCAAGCCCGATGGCCGGCAAACCAGGGCCCGTGCGCGATATCAACCAAATCCCGGCCGGAATGACGCCAAGCAATAGCAGGTAGCCAAGCACGCCAACCGCTCCGCGCGACATCACGCCATTCTGGATAAAGCGGCTGCCGCCGGTGAAAGGAAACAGACGCTCGTGATTGACTGCATCGGTATCAATGTCGTGAAAATCATTGACCACGTTCGCGCCGGCATGAGCACACAGTGCAAAGACAAATGTCGTTGCTGCCAACGTCAGGTCAATCTGCTGCCCAGCGTGCCACGCGCATGCCAAACCAAGTATCACCGCAATGGCGGTGACACTGAGAAACGCGGGACGGGTTGCCAGCACCAGCCTTCGCAGCGGATGTGCTGACAGACTCGGCGACGGTTCCTGCAGCGGCGACGCCGAGACGTTCAAAGCGCCACCGAAAACTCGTCGAACGCGGTCTTGCTGGCGCCGAGCCTGACCAGTGCTGCCTGGACATGAAACCCGATGCAGGCGTCGCAGTGCGCCGCAACGCCCAGTGCCAAGGCAATCAACCCCTTGGTCTTTTTGTCCAAAGCACCTTCACGCCTAGCAGCCGTGTCAGCAGGAATCATTCGCTCCTGGCTTTCATGCTGCAAGTGCTGAGGCCGAACGGCAAATAGGCCGGGCAAAAACGGAAAGTGCCGGTCGCGATTGGCACAAGGCCGATCCAGCCCCACATGCCAATCGTACCCGTCGCGGCAGCAGCCACCAACGCAAGGCCAACCACAATACGAACTGCGCGATCAATCGTGCCAACATTCGGTTTCATGTCTAATACTCCAGAAAATTAAGGGGAAAAATCCGGTTGGGGTTGCTGCCGTGTTGCCAGATCAAATCACGCTCGTCTGGCTGCTTTTTTGAATGCGTTGTGCGCCTCGGCCTGGGCCGACAGTCGCTTGGCGATCTGGCCGCAGACCAGATCACACAGGGCATAGATGTCGGGATCGGTGATACGGTAATAGGCGCTGGTGCCTTGCGTGCGGCGCTCGACAAAGCCGGTCTTTGCCAGTAACGACAGGTGCTTCGATACATTGGCCGGTGTTGACTCGGCGCCCTCAGCCAATTCGCTGACGGTCATCTCGCCATTGCGCAAGGCGTTGAGCAGGCACAAGCGTGTCGGCTCCGCCAGTGACTGGAAGTATTCAGCAACTTGTTCCAGCGCGTTCCTGTCCAGGCCTTTCATCTTCAGCTCCTTCGACTTTATTTATTGATTACTTAACTAATTGGTTGTATAGTAGCAAATACTGAAGCCGATGTCACGAAGAGTTTTTACGGATAGTTTTCGTGGCCGCATAAAAAGCAAAAGGAGAAACACCATGATCAACTTCCGCAAGCCCTTTCGGCTGACAGCCGCGCTGGTGCTGGCTGCTGTCACCAGCTCGGTGCTGGCCGGACCGCTTGCCACCGAAGTCATCAAGCCGGAAAACGGCAGCAGGCAATACACGGCGGAAGGCGTGGTGGAGGCCGTGCGCAGCAGCACCATCAGTGCCGAGCTTTCGGGTCGCGTCACTGCACTCATGGTGAAAGCGGGCGACAAAGTGCAGGCCGGCCAGGTAATGGCGCGCATAGATGAACGCGTTGCTGCCCAGCAGGCCCTTGCCAGCCAGTCGCAAGTCGCCGCCGCACAGGCGCAGCTTGACGCTGCGAAGTCCGATTTCGAACGCCGGCAAAAGCTCTACGAGCAGAAGTTCCTCAGCAAGGCGGCGCTGGATCGCGCAGAGTCGGATTACAAAAGTGCGGCGGCCCAGGCGCGGGCACAAATCGCACAGGCCAATGCAGCTGGCGTACAGACCGGCCTTCACACTTTGACGGCCCCCTACACCGGTATCGTTGCAGAAACCGCGATCGAGCTCGGCGACATGGTCGTGCCCGGCAAACCGCTGCTCACGGTGTACGACCCCGGCACATTGCGGGTCAGCGCGAGCTTGCCGCAGAGCCAACTGGCCAATCTGCAAGGCACGCCGGTCATCATTGAAATACCGGGGGCCAGCAGTCCGATCGTCACCGTTGCAGCCGGCAATGTCATCGCGTTGCCCACGGCCGACCCGGTCAGCCACATGGTCGAACTACGTATTGCCCTTCCGGTTGGCGGCGGCTTGCGTCCTGGCATGTTTGCCCGCGTGCTGCTGCCTGTAAAGGGCAACGCGATCACATCCAACATCAGAGTACCGACGTCGGCCGTGATCACCCGCAGCGAGCTGACTGCCGTCTATGTGGTGGACAACAAAGGCAAGGCTTCCCTGCGCCAGGTGCGTCCCGGCCGCACGCTCGGCAACCGGATTGAAATCAATGCCGGACTGGAGGCTGGCGAATCCGTCGCGCTCGACCCGCTTGCCGCCTCGAGGCAACCGTAAGCCATGACGACGCCAGACATGAATCACGCCGCCACTGCGCTGGGTATCTCGGGGCGCATTGCGCGCTATTTTCTCCACTCGCGGCTGACACCGCTGCTGGCGCTGGTGGGCTTGTTGCTCGGCGTCTTTGCCGCCGCGATTACCCCACGCGAAGAAGAACCGCAGATCAACGTCACCATGGCCAACGTGCTGATCCCCTTCCCGGGCGCCTCGGCGAAGGATGTCGAGCAGATGGTGGCGACACCGGCCGAGCAGGTGCTGTCGCAGATTCCCGATGTGAAACACGTCATGTCGGTATCGCGTGCGGGCATGGCCATCATCACCGTGCAATACGAAGTCGGCATCCTGCGCACCGAAGCACTGGTGCGGCTGTACGACGTACTCCAGTCCAATCGCGACTGGCTGCCAGCCGACCTTGGCGTGGGCGAGCCTGTGGTCAAGCCCAAGAGCATTGACGATGTTCCGATTGTTTCGCTGACGCTCTACTCGAAGCGGCCGGATGCCGCTGCCTTTGAGCTGGAACGTGTCGCGCACAGCATCGAAGCCGAACTGAAGCATGTCAAGGGAACGCGCGAAGTCGTCACGCTCGGCGGCCCCGGTCGCGCCATCAACATCGCCATTGACCCGTCACGCATGCGTGCTGCCGGCGTCACCATCCCCGACCTGCGTCGTGCCTTGCGCGCGGCCAACTCGGGCCGGCCGCTCGGTGACGTGGTGAACAACAACAGCGCCATTGAAATCGAATCCGGGGCATTTCTCGACGATGCCCGCGCCGTATCGGAACTGATCGTTGGCGTGCATGCCGGAAGGCCGGTATTCCTCGGCGAGGTCGCCACGGTCAGCGACGGCCCGCCGGCACCGGAGCGTTATGTGTGGCACACCGTGACCGGAAAGGATGGCGGCGAATATCCCGCCGTGACGATGACCATCACCAAGAAACCGGGGCAGAACGCGGTCAACGTGGCTGATGCCGTGGTGGCGAAAGTTGGTTTGCTGAAGAACGCCGTGATCCCTGCCGACGTCGTGGTCGACGTCACCCGCAACTATGGCGTCACCGCCGACGAAAAGGCCACCAAGCTGATCCAGAAGCTCATCTTCGCCACAGCTGCCGTGGTCGCGCTGGTATTTCTCGCGCTTGGCCGGCGCGAAGCCGCCATCGTCGGCACCGCCGTGATCCTGACGCTGATGACGACGCTGTTCGCCTCGTGGGCGTGGGGCTTCACACTCAACCGCATTTCGCTGTTCGCGATCATTTTCTCGATCGGCATTCTCGTTGATGACGCCATCGTGGTGGTCGAGAACATTCACCGTCACATGCGTCTGAATCCCGGCAAGCCAATGGCCTCGTTCATTCCGGCAGCAGTGGATGAAGTCGGCGGACCGACCATCCTCGCCACCTTCACCGTCATCGCCGCGTTGATGCCGATGGCCTTCGTCAGCGGCCTGATGGGTCCGTACATGGAACCGATCCCGATCAATGCCAGCATGGGCATGGTGATCTCGCTTGCAGTGGCTTTTGTCGTCACGCCGTGGTTGTCGAGCTTGTGGCTCAAGCAGACGGCACATGGCGATGTTCACGACGATGCGCTGGCGGCCAAGGCATCGCCGTGGTTCCGGCGCATCTTTGCCCCCTTCCTTGACGATGCTAGCGGCCAGAAGAATCGGCGCAAGCTGGGCCTGTTCGTCACGGCACTGATCGCGCTCTCTATTGCCTTGCCGATGTTCCAGCTGGTGGTGCTCAAAATGCTGCCGCTCGACAACAAGTCCGAATTTCAGGTGGTGGTCGACATGCCGGCCGGCACACCGGCCGAGCGCACGGCCAGCCTGTTGCATGCGCTGGGTGCCGAGCTCGGCAGGATGCCGGAAGTCACCAGCTACGAGGCCTATGTCGGCCTTGCCGCGCCGATCACCTTCAATGGCCTGGTGCGCCAGTACTACTTGCGCAGCGGCGGCGACATTGGCGACATCCAGGTCAACCTCGTCGACAAGCACCACCGGGACGACAAGAGCCACGTCATCGCGCAGCGCGTACGACCGCTGTTGCAGAAGATTGCTGCACCCTATGGCGCGCGAATCAAGGTCGTCGAAGTACCGCCCGGCCCGCCGGTGCTGGCACCCATCGTGGCAGAAGTCTACGGCCCCGGCGACGACACGCGGCTCAAGGTCGCCAAGGCCGTCCGCCAGGTGTTTGACAGCACACTGGGCGTGGTCGACGTCGACGACACCAGCATTGCAGCAACACCAAAACAGGAACTCGTTGTCGATCGGCGCAAGGCGGCATTGCTTGGTATCGCCCAGGCCGACATTGTCAGCACCCTGCAGGCCGGACTCGCCGGTGAAAACGTCACCTATCTGCACGATGCCAGCAAGTACCCGGCATCGACACGGCTACGCCTGCCGCTGCCATCGCGCGGCGACCTAGGTGATCTGCTCAAGCTCAGTGTAAGAAGTGGCAACCCCGGTGACAACGGCAAACTGGTGCCGATACAGGAGCTGGTGACGGTGGAAGACACGGTGCGTGATCAACCGCTGTACCACAAGGATTTGCTGCCCGTGATCTATGTAACGGGAGACTTTGCCGGTGGCGCCGACAGCCCGCTCTACGGCCTGTTCTCGATGCGCAAGGCCATGCACGAAATACAAGTACCCGGCGGCGGCACGCTCGGCGAATATTTTGTCAGCCAGCCAATCGACCCGCAGCGCGAATTCGCCATCAAGTGGGATGGCGAATGGCAGATCACCTACGAAACCTTCCGCGACATGGGCGCCGCCTACATCGTCGGTTTGGTATTGATCTACCTGCTGGTCGTGGCACAGTTCGGCTCCTACCTCACACCGCTGGTGATCATGGCACCGATCCCGCTCACCATCATCGGCGTGTTGCCCGGCCATGCGTTGCTCGGCGCGCAATTCACCGCCACCTCGATGATCGGCATGATGGCGCTGGCCGGCATCATCGTTCGTAACTCCATCCTGCTGGTCGACTTCATCAACCTGCAGGTGGCGGCAGGCACACCGTTCAACGAAGCCGTAGTCAACTCCGCGATCACCCGTGCCCAGCCGATCCTGCTTACGGCATTTTCGGCCATGGCCGGCGCGACCTTCATCCTTGACGATCCGATCTTCAATGGTCTCGCGGTATCCTTGATTTTCGGCATTTTCGTCTCGACCTTGCTGACCCTGCTGGTGATCCCCTTGCTCTATTTCATCGCCTACCGGAACAAACTCGACAAACTGATTGCCCACTGACGGAGATAGAACATGACTTCCTGGCAACTCGTCCGCATCATCGGCGGCACCTTCATCCTGCTCTCGCTGGCGTTGGGCGTGCAGGAGAGCCCGCTGTTCGTCAGCCACCACTGGCTCTGGTTCACCGCCTTTGTCGGTGCCAACCTGCTGCAAAGCGGCTTCACGCGCTGGTGCCTGATGGAAAACATCGTACGTGTCTTGGGTGCCAAGAGCGGTGACTGATCAGCACTGTCAGTTCCGCTCAACCCCCATGCGCGCAAGGACTGAGCCTTGATCGCCATCCTGCTTGGCACTGTCGTCGGCCTCTTGCTGGGGCTGACTGGCGCCGGAGGCTCGGTGCTCGCCGTACCGCTGCTGATGGTCGGGCTGCACTGGTCGATCACCCAGGCATCGACGGTGGCGCTGCTCGCCGTCGCGACCTCAGCCACATTGGGCACGGTGATCGCCTGGCGACACAGCTACGTCCGTTACCGGGCTGCCTCGATGATCGCACTGGCAGGCGCCTTCACAGCCCCGCTGGGTATCCGGCTGGCTGATCGACTGAGTGAGCCCGTCCTTGAGGCTGCATTCGCTGCGGTGCTACTCATCGTATCGGTACGCATGTTCCGCATGACGCTGAAAGCCGGTGCCGATGCCATCATCGTCCGCGCGACAGTCTCCGGCGAAGGCCTGCCTGCCGGCGGCGACTGTTGCCAGATCAACCCGCTTACCGGCCGCATGATATGGAACTGGCTCACTTTCAGGACCATGGCGTCAATCGGCCTTGCCACCGGCTTTCTCTCCGGCCTGCTTGGCGTCGGTGGCGGCTTTGTCATTGTGCCGGCACTGCGCAGCTACACACCGTTGTCGATGCACTCGGCCGTGGCTACCTCGTTGATGGCCATCGCCCTCAACAGCACGGCAACCGTGTTCAGCAGCGTGATGATGGGACGAGCCGTGCCGGTGGAGATCGCGTTGCCTTTTGCCATCGGCTCGCTCCTTGGCATGGTGATCGGTCGCCTCATCGCACCCTGGATTGCAGGTGCGCGACTGCAGCAGGGGTTTTCGCTGCTGTCGGTTGTCATCGCCGCGATCATGGCCTATCGCGCAATCAACTGAGCATCTTTTCCCAATGCGGCGAAAAGACGTTACGATGTCCCGCATGGCGCAAACATTAGTGCCAACCACAGCCTGAATGACTGCGGAAATAAAAGAGGAGATTTACATGCGTACCCCGAAAATTGCTTTTGTGTTTACCGCCGCCATGCTGTTGGCAACGGTCGCTTTTGCGGCTGCCGCAAAGCCGGCACCCGTGCTGCTCACTGCTGATCAGAAGCAGGTCGAGACGCTCGCCAAATCACTGCTGAATGAGCCCGCCATCAAGGCGGCACGCGCCGCTGCGATCAAACAGTACGAAGCTGCGCCGGCGTGGCAGCTGGATGACGGTAAGAAGACCCTGCAAGGCATCATTGACGAGACGCTTTACGGGGTGCTGCTTTCGGTTGCTTCGGACCCGGCGGACCCGAAGATCGTGTGGACCGAGGTGTTGCCCTATACCTATCGCAAACAGCGTTTGACCGGCAGTCGCTACGCCGGCGATTCGCCAGACCGCGCCTATCGCGGCATTACCATTGATCCGACGTATCGCTACGAAATTCGCGGCAAGCTCAATGCAAAGCCGCCGCTCTACATCAGCATCGAGTCGCTGCCGAGGCCGGCATTCTGGGGCCTGCCGCCGCTCGCCAGCATATTCTCGAAAGACATTGATTTCGCCGCTGACGGCACGTTCAAGATTGAGGTCGATTCGACGCCGACGGATGGACGCCGCAACCATCTGCAGATGCCGCCCGGCTCCGCGATGCTGCTGCTGCGCGACACCATTCCGGATTGGGGCAATCAGTTGCCGAACACCCTCTCCATCAAGCGTGTCGATGATGCCGCTGCAAAACCGCGTAGCCGCGATGACATGATCAGGCAGGCCGTCGCCCTGATGGATGAAGCGGTGACCGCCTCGCTGAAATACTTCGACGGCATCTGGGCGCGCAAGACCAATCAGCTGGATGTCTTTGTGCGGCCGCTGGGATGGGGCGTGCTGGCCGTCAATCGTTTCAGCCTGCAGGATGACGAGGCACTCGTGATCACGCTCGACCCGCAAAGCGCCCAATATCTCTCGTTGCAGGTGATGGACCCGTGGCTGCGTGCGCCGCTTTACGCGAAGCGCACCATCAGCCTCAACGACCGCCTCGCCAAAGCCAATGCCGATGGCAGCTTCACGTACGTGCTGTCACCCAAAGACCCCGGCGTCTACAACTGGCTGGATACCGGGGACCTGCACGACGGCATCATGGTCGTGCGCTGGGAACTGCTCAGCAAGCCCGCCGTCCCCAGCGAAGCCGTGCGTGAAGTTCGCAAGATCGCGCTGACCGAAGTAGCAAGCTCGGTGCCCGCAGAAGTTACCCGTGTTACGCCGGCCCAACGCAGGCAACAACTTGCCGAACGACAGGCCGCTTACGAAACCCGGGTGCGATAGCCCTTCAAAATAATTCCATGTTGGCAGACAAGTTGAGAGGACAACGCGGCGAGTGGTACGTCGCGGCGCAGGCCGTGATTCTTGCGCTCATTGCTTACGGGCCTTCTTCATTGTCCGATGCCCCGGATTGGCCAGCACCTTTTCACGTGTTAGGCAAAGTGATCGGCGGAGCATTGGCCATTGCCGGCTTTGTGTTCGTGATCTTCGCTTCGCTGAAATTGGGCAAAAGCCTGACACCATTGCCACACCCGCGCGACGATGCCGTGCTGACCGTCAGCGGTCCCTATCGCCTGGTGCGACATCCTATCTACAGCGGCCTGATCATTGCCTCATTCGGTTGGGCTTTGTGGCTCAATGGCTGGCTGACGCTCGTCTACGCGGTGATTCTGTTTATCTTCTTTGACATCAAGTCGCGTCGTGAAGAAACCTGGCTGATGGCAAGATACCCAGAATATGCGGCATACCAGCAACGGGTAAGCAAGCTGATTCCCTTCGCCTACTAGTCCGCCGTTTTCACTCCGGCAACAACTCGATCGCACCAAACCAGCCCAGGCCGCGATAGGTCTCATAGCCCGGGGTTTCGGCAAAGGCAACCAGTCGGCCGTCACCGGCCAGGTAATGCCCCTGCTTTCTGCCATCGGCTTCCAGCGGATAAATTTCTTCCAGCAGGCCCTGCCCGTCTGATGCTGCGATGACACGATAATGCGCGTCGAGCAGCATCGCCCGTGCATGCGGACGCTCTTCGTCCGTGAAGCGTACATTTTTCACCACGGTGCTCGCCTGTGCGGCCCAGTCGAAAAAGATGCCGAGGACCCCGAGCGGCTCCCCGTCCGCCTTGCCACCACGACGAATCGCCGTGGCATAGGTCGCGACCTGCGCCCCCAGCAGCAGTTTGGACGCACGCACATCGCCGACGACAAAGTCCTGCCCGGATTCTGTTTCCATCGCTTCCCGGAACCAAGGCAGTGAAGCTACGGTGCGCCCCACTACACCGGGATAACTTCCGGGGCGCCCGTTGGCAACAATCTTTCCGCTCGCATCGATGATCCACAAATCAAGATAGACGGTATAGCTGTCGAGAATCACGCCCAGACGTTTGCTGGCAAATCGGGCGCTGTCACCGTTGCCCTGCTCCAAAGCATTGACGACGGAATCGTCCGTTGCCCACCAGCGCACATCACAGGAGCGCTCGTAAAGATTGCGGTCAACGATGTCAATCATGTTGAGCGAAAGATCGGCCAGGCGCTGGCCCTGGTGGAACTTGATTCGGTCGACCATCTCACCGCCCAGCGATACCAGCTCGTTGATCGAACCGGAAAGCTCGCTGGTCAGTTCGTCCGACAGGCTGGCGATTTCGTCGGCGACGCGCTTGACCTGATTGGCGACAACGGCAAAACCGCGACCGGTTTCACCGGCGCGTGCCGCTTCTATCAACGCATTCAAGGCAAGGAATTTGGTCTCTCGATTGATGTATTCAATGCTGGATATCTTGGCGTCCGCCACTCGGCCGACATGCTTGGACAACTCGACAATACGGACAGGATCGGTCACGGCGACACCTTTGCGAAAGCAGTTGGGGAAGTATTCTTGCGCTGCAATAATCCATGCACCAATCCGGACTTCTTCTCACCCAAAACGCCCACCTATGGTGCTTGTTTAAAAGGGTTTCGAGAAATTTCTCGGACATATTGCACTGCGTCAAATACTGCCCGAACTTTAGCTTTTGCGCAAACAGTTTGGTTCGTCTCCTCTCGGTACTGTCGTCGTCGAATCACCAAAGAGTGACGCTTCAGCAATCCATAATATCCATCGCACAACCGCTATTTCCGCTCCTTGAAGTTGGCAATGACTACCTGGTCAAAGGTGCCGCCATCATCAAAGTGAACCTTTTGCGCATTGGCAAGGCTGCCAAAGATCGCATCCACCGTGAACAGCCTGATTGCCGGAAAGTCATTGGCGTACTTTCTCAGCACGGCATCATTGCGCGGGCGAAAATGATGCCTCGCAATGATCTCCTGCCCTTCGTCCGAATACAGAAAGCCGAGGTAGGCTTCGGCCTGCTTGCGGGTTCCCTTTTTTTCCACCACCTTGTCGACCACCGCCACGGGTGGCTCGGCCAATATGCTGGCCGAGGGATAGACGATTTCGAATTTGTCCTTGCCTATTTCCTGCTCGATCAGCGCCGCCTCATTCTCGAACGTCACCAGCACGTCGCCAATGCCGCGTTGCGTAAAGGTGGTGGTGGCACCACGACCACCACCATCGAGAATCGGCACGTTGGCAAACAGGCGTTTGACGAAGTCTTTGGCCTGCAGATCCTTGCCACCCTTTTGCACGGCATAGCCCCACGCGGCAAGATAGGTATAGCGCCCATTGCCCGACGTCTTGGGGTTAGGCACGATCACGGCAATTCCGGGCTTGGTCAAGTCATCCCAATCACGGATGTTCTTGAGGTTGCCTTTGCGCACCAGAAACACCGATGTCGACGTGTACGGAGAAGCGCCGTTCGGGAAACGTTTGCGCCAATCGGGCCGGACCAAACCACCGCTGGAGACAAGCACATCGATATCCGTTGACTGATTCATCGTCACCACATCCGCTTCTAGCCCGCCTGCGACCGACAGTGCCTGCTTGCTGGAACCACCATGAGACTGGCTGACTGCAAGCTTCTCGCCAGTCCTTGCCTCCCATGCCTTGATGAATGCGGGATTGATCTCCTTGTAGAACTCGCGCGTCACATCGTAGGAAACATTGAGCAGCGTGGTCTCGGCCATGGCCGCCCCTCCGGCAATGGATGCAATGGCAAGGAAGGTCGCAGCGAAAGTCCTGGGCAACAGATGTCTCATATCGAACTCCAGTGAATGGTTGTCCATCAGCATAGGCAACTCGGTAAATAACCGGAAATAACATTTGTTCATACATATATTCCCTAGGGCGACATGGCTTCCCTGGTCAGCCAGAGGTGAATTTGCTTGTGAATTTATCTTGGTAGGGTTTGCGCGCGACGGCTGATACATTTTGAGAATGCATCCATCAACGCTTTCAATGCTTACTTGTTGTTGCCATCCATGACCAGCCACTCCAGCCTCGGCACCATGCAGCGCAATGCCTTGAGCCAGTATTTCGGGCGCAAGGAATTCACGCCTGAAGAGGTGGCTGAGCTTGACTATTGCGTCGTGCTGCACCTGCCGAAGATTGGCGACAAGGGCATTGCCTTGATCCGATCATGGCTAAGGCAATACGGGCTTGATCTCGGAAACCTGCCGCTTCAGGGGAATGAATATCCTCATCACCGGCTGAGAACCCGCCTGCAGCAAGCCGAAGTGTTATTGAGAAAGCACGGCTATCGTATCGAACCGCCCTGATGAAAATCCTCATGCCTGGCAATTGACACCCATACGCATGGTATAAATCGGCCAGATTCATACGGGGACATGGCAGCCTCCCCGCTTCAAGACGCGAATCAGATGATGAGTGTCCAAGGCCTGCTCTAATTCGGGAATCTCCGAGGAGGAGTGACATGGATACCGGCAACAACACCGCAGACAATTCGCAAGCACCCAAAACCGTTACCTTCGCTGAAGCCTTTCGCTTCTGGCTCAAGCTCGGCTTCATCAGCTTCGGCGGGCCGGCCGGACAAATCGCCATCATGCATACCGAACTGGTCGAGCGCCGGCGCTGGATCAGCGAAAAGCGCTTTCTTCATGCCCTCAATTACTGCATGGTGCTGCCCGGACCGGAGGCGCAGCAGCTCGCCACCTACATCGGCTGGCTGATGCACCGCACCTGGGGCGGCATCGTGGCCGGCGGCTTGTTTGTGCTGCCTTCTCTCTTCATCCTTATCGCACTGTCCTGGGTCTATATCGCCTTCGGCAATGTGCCGCTGGTCGCTGGCCTGTTCTACGGCATCAAGCCGGCCGTGACCGCGATCGTCGTGCAGGCGGCACACCGCATCGGCTCTCGCACCCTCAAGAACAACTTGCTACTCGCGATCGCCGCGGCATCCTTCATTGCGATCTTTGCTGCCAACGTTCCCTTTCCCGCCATCGTTGCGGTAGCCGCGTTGATCGGCTACATCGGCGGCCGCGTTGCACCCGACAAGTTCAAGGCCGGCGGCGGCCACGGCGCGGCGCAAAAATCCTATGGCGCAGCGCTGATCGATGATGACACGCTGACGCCCGCACATGCCATCTTCAAGTCGTCTCATCTGGTGCGCATTACCGTCGCGGGCGCGCTGCTCTGGGCCATACCGATTGCGCTGCTCACGGCCTTGCATGGCTGGGAAGGTGCGCTCACACAGATGGGTTGGTTCTTTACCAAGGCGGCGCTGCTCACCTTCGGCGGCGCCTATGCCGTGCTGCCTTATGTGTACCAGGGTGCTGTCGATCATTACCAGTGGCTGACGCCCGTGCAAATGATCGATGGTCTTGCGCTGGGTGAAACCACCCCGGGGCCGTTGATCATGATCGTGGCCTTTGTCGGCTTTGTCGGCGGCTATGTGAAACAGGTGTTCGGGCCGGAGCATCTGTTCATCGCCGGCGCCGTGGCGGCGACCGTGGTTACGTGGTTCACCTTCCTGCCGTCTTTCCTGTTCATCCTTGCTGGCGGGCCACTGGTGGAAACCACGCACAATGATCTCAAGTTCACCGGGCCGCTTACCGCGATCACGGCAGCTGTCGTCGGCGTGATCCTCAACCTGGCGCTGTTCTTCGGTTACCACGTGCTGTGGCGATTTGACAACAACGCCGGGCCGACCGGGCATTTCGACTGGATATCGGCCCTGATTGCCCTGGCTGCCGCGGTTGCGCTGTTCCGCTACAAGCGCAATGTGATTCACGTCATCGCCGGCTGCGCCATGATCGGACTGGTGGTCAAGCTCGCCGGA
>CANJXH010000069.1 GCA_947478755.1 Betaproteobacteria bacterium
CGGACCGGCAATCAGGGTGCCAAACTCGACGACACGAATACCGTCCAGCGGCTTCATCAATAATCCCGACGCTCGATGAACGCCTGGGCCACGGTCGCGGCATCGGTGTATTCCAGCTCGCCGCCCACCGGCACGCCGCGCGCAATGCGACTGACCTTGATGCCCCGTGCGTGCAGCATTTCGGAGAGGTAGTGGGCCGTCGCCTCGCCCTCGTTGGTGAAGTTGGTTGCCAGGATGACTTCCTTGACCAAACCGTCAGAAGCGCGTGACAGCAGGCGCTCAAAGGCCAGCTCGCGCGGACCGATGCCATCGAGCGGCGACAGGCGCCCCATCAGCACATAGTAGAGGCCGTTGTAGGCGTGGGTCTGCTCCATGGTATTGAGATCAATGGGCATCTCAACGATGCAAAGCTGCGTCGCGTCACGCTTCGATGATTGGCAACGCGAACACACCTCTGATTCAGTGAAGTTGTTGCAACGCTCACAACGACGCAATGTATCCAGCGCTGTCGCAAGCGCCTGTGACAAGCGCGTCGCACCACGCGGGTTGTGCTGCAAAAGGTGGTACGCCATGCGTTGTGCCGATTTCGGCCCGACACCCGGCAGGCAACGCAATGCCTCGATCAGTTCTTCGAGGCTGGAAGGCAGAGCCATGCTGGTCCTAGAACGGCAGCTTCATGCCGGGGGGCAGATTGAGGCCTGCCGTAAAGCCGGCCATGCGCTCCTGGGTGGTGGTTTCGACGCGACGCGTTGCGTCGTTCAGGGCAGCTGCGATCAGGTCTTCAAGCATTTCCCTGTCGTCCATCACCGATGGGTCGATGGTCACGCGACGCACGTCGTGCTTGCAGGTCATGAGAATTTTTACGGCACCGGCACCGGACTGGCCCTCCACCTCGACCTTTGCCAGCTCTTCCTGTGCCTTCTGCATGTTGGCCTGCATCTGTTGGGCCTGCTTCATCAGGCCGGCGATTCCGCCTTTCATCATTGCTCGTTCCTTGTTCTAAATGGGTTTGATGGTGGATTCATCAATGGTGGCATCAAACATCTCCACCACTTCGCGGACAAAACTGTCGCCTTCTATCGATGCTATCGCCTGCTCCTGGCGCTCGCGCTGAACGCTCCGTGCCAGCTCGGCAGGCGTCGTTCCTGATGCGGCAGCAATGTCGATCGTCAGTTTCAGTGACCGTCCAAAGTACGTCTGCAACTCGGCCTGCAATTTATCCTGCGGTGCCTTGCCCTGCAAATGCTTGTGTGCCGGTGGCAGTCGCAACACAATCTGAGTTTCGCTCAACTCACCCAACTCGCAGTGTTGCGCCAACTGGCGTGCCATGCCGGAAATCGCGAGCGCCGCCACAATGGCGTGCCAATCGTCGCTCACCTGGACATTGCCGGCAACTGGCTTGGCTGCTGCAACGGTGGCGGCGACAGGCGTTGCCGTCAGGCTTGCCGCTGCCGGCGTTGCGTTCGGCCTCGTAACTGGAACTGCTGCCTTTGGGGCGATGGCTTGGCCGACATTGGTTGCCGAGGCCGTCACTGGATTGAATGCCACCATGCGCAGCAACGCCATCGTGAAGCCGGCATATTCATCCGGCGCAAGTGCCAGATCATCGCGACCATGAATCGCGATCTGGTAGCAAAGCTGTAAAAACTCGGCATCGAAGATTGTGGCATAGGGTTTCAGCCGGTCGCGTTCGGCAATGTCACCCAAGGCTTCCGGTGCGAACTGCAGCAAGGCGACGCGATGGAACAGCACAGCCAATTCCTGCAGGGCAGAGTCAAAATTCAGGCTGCGGCCCTCCATCTGGTCCGCCACCGCAATCAGTGCCGTCACATCGCGTGCGCCCAGTGCATCAAGCAGGGCGAAAAGATAATCGTCGCCGACCGTGCCCAGCATGTCCCGTACTTTTTCCTCTTCAACGACCCCGGCACCGTGCGCGATGGATTGATCAAGAAGCGACAAGGCATCGCGCATGCTGCCCGCTGCCGCCTTGGCGAGGTGGCGCAAGGCCAGCGGCTCGAACCTGACCTGCTCGGAATCAAGAATGCGTGTCAGATGGTCAATGATGTGCTGCTGCGGCATCTGCTTGAGGTTGAACTGCAGGCAACGCGACAACACGGTAATCGGGATTTTCTGCGGATCCGTGGTCGCGAGGATGAACTTGACGTGTTCTGGCGGCTCCTCCAGCGTCTTCAGCATCGCATTGAAGGCGTGACCAGTGAGTTGATGGACTTCGTCGATCACGTACACCTTGAAGCGGCCGCGCGTCGGTGCATAGGTGGCCTTTTCCAGCAGGTCGGTCATGTCCTCGACGCCACGGTTCGATGCGGCATCAAGTTCCAGGTAGTCAATGAAGCGCCCGCCATCAATCTCGACACACGAAGAACAGGTGCCACATGGGGTCGATGTAATGCCGGTTTCGCAATTGAGCGCCTTGGCCATGATGCGCGCAATCGTCGTCTTGCCGACGCCGCGCGTGCCGGTGAAAAGATAGGCATGGTGCAACCGTTTCTGGTCAAGCGCATGGGTCAACGCACGCACCACGTGCTCCTGCCCCACCAGCGTGGCAAAAGACTTGGGGCGCCATTTTCGCGCCAGGACTTGGTAGCTCATATCGGAGTTACACGGTCGGCGACAGCAAACCAAGCCCAGCCACAGAGGAAACCCAGTTCAAATTCCAGATCATCGTGATACGCAAGCTTCCTCATTTTTGTCCACCCTTGGGCGGGCCTTTTCAGTCACCTTCCTCGCTTGGCGAGGGAGGCCGGGAGGGAGTGCTCCAGATACGAGCCAGAGCTCGCCACATTCGCCAAGGCGAATGTGGCGAGCCTTACCCCCGGCACTTGCATCAGTCGCTGTGGCTGCTTCCTTCCGGACCTGACCAGATTCACGACCTCGCAATGCGGGGAGACCCGCCACGGCGAATTCTAGCATCGCATCGACCCGACCCATCGTTTGCGCCTTGCTTGTTCGACAATCTTTGGCAGGCGGTCCAGATTTGACAAATGAGAGGTTGACGGCCACCGTTGCTGCCGTGGATACTGAACCACAAGCGTTCCCCACGACGTGATGAGCCAATAAAAACGAGGAGCCGGACCATGGTGCAAGCAGACGAACTGAATTCGGGCGATGCCGAGGCTTTGTCGCCCTTTCCTGCCGTGCGCACGGTCAATGTCGGCCATCCTTTCATGTGGCTGGCACGCGGGGTCGGTGATATTCGCCACAATCCCCTGCCCAGCCTCTTTTACGGCAGCTGTTTTGCGCTGATGGCCTACGTAATGACCATTGTTTTCCACCACGCCTACGAATATCTCGCGGCGTTGATCTCGGGCTTCCTGCTGGTTGGACCCAGCCTTGCCATGGGCCTCTACGAAATCAGCCGCCGTCACGAGCAAAACAAGATCTGCCATCTTGGCCCGACCCTTTTCGTGTGGCGACGCAACCTCAGCAATGTCGGCATCTTCTCGGTGGTGCTGGGGATCATCTTCCTGCTCTGGGCACGCGCATCCCTGGTCACCTTTGCCTTGTTCTACACGCACGAGATTCCAAAGATCACGGAGTTCCTGACCGACGTCGTTACCTTCGACAACATCGACTTCCTCGCGATCTATGCCGGTGTCGGCCTGATTTTCGCCACCATCTCCTTCGCCATCAGCGTGGTGTCGATTCCGCTGATGCTCGACCGCAATCAGGATGCCATCACCGCGATGATTGCCAGCGTGATTGCGTTGATCAGGAACCCCGGCACCATGGTGGTCTGGGCGTTGATCATCGTCACGGCAACCATCATCGGCTTTGCCACCTTTTATCTCGGGCTGATCGTGCTAATTCCGATGATCGGGCATGCGACATGGCATGCCTACCGCGACATCGTGGAGCCGCTGCCGACAATGCCGCAAGCAACGAACATCAGGCCCTAGTCACCACCTAAAAGAAAGTTCCTCACGATGGCGATTTGCGCGTCGTCCATCAGCGCAGGTGCGTGGCCGACGCCTGGAATTTCCACGACCTTGGCCCTGGGTCCACGCAGCGCCATCTGCTGCACCGTCTCGCTGGTCAGCAAGTCGGAAAAGCTGCCGTGAATCACCATGGTCGGGCACGTCATGGCCTCATAGATCGGCCATAGATCTATATTCCCCCCACCGGCTGCGGCCTTGCGAAACGAGTCCGCGATCGCCGGATCGTAATTGACTTCGTACTTCCCGTCGGGACGTTGACGAATCTCGTGAATCGTCAGGTGACGCCACTGCGCATCGGTCAACTTGCCTGACGGCGCACTGACCAGGCGGATGTAGCGTTCAGCTGCGGCGATGTCGTCAAACAGCGGCGCATTGCCGGTGTACTTGCTGATCCGCTGCAACGACGGTGCGGCAATCACCGGGCCAACATCATTCAACACCATTCGCCCGATCAGTTCCGGTGTCTGGTTGGCCACCAGCATGCCGATCAGGCCGCCCATCGACGTACCGACCCAGTCCACCTGACGTGCCCCCAGATGACGGATCAAGGCATGCATATCAGCGGCATAAACCGGAAAGTCGTAATCGGCACCGTCTGCCAACCATTCGCTGCGGCCACGGCCAGCGACATCCGGGCAAACGACACGGTACTGATCGGCCATCGCCTGAGCCAGAAAATCAAAATCGCGACAGTTACGGGTCAGGCCGTGAACACAGACCAGCACCCTGCTGTTTTCCTCCGGCCCCCATTCAACATAGGCCATCTTGTGTGCGCCTTGCGGACCTTCGCAACTCAGGATGCGTTCGCGCATCGGCTCAGTCATCCTGCTTGCCCGGCCTGCCACTGCGCGCTGGACGGCTTACCTGCAGCGGGCGCCGATAGGAAAGGTCGTCCTTGCCCTGGGTACCCTGCACGAACAAGGCTGCAAACCCCCTGGTTACCGCTGGGTCCAGGGTGGATTCGGAAACTACTACCCGCGCGGCAATGGCCCAGCGACCATTGCGACACTCGAAACGATCAAGGTAGCGACCAAAGTACAACTCAAGCGCGCCACTGTCCTTGCGCAGCATGGCGGCGGCAAAATAGGTTTCGGCATGTGCCGTATTGCCGTCAATCTCTGCGAGATGGTTGGCAATGAAATGCTGACGAGCTGTGTAGAGCTCGTGATTCTTCAAGGAACTTTGGACGAAGTCCTTTGCCTTGCCGATGAAAAAACCGTGATCATCCATTGCATCCTCATGGTAGGCCGTCATCACCAATTCGGGATCATGACGATCCATGCCGCGCGAGCAACGATAGATGCATTGCAGTATTTCCCAGCGCGCTTTCATTTCGGCGGCATTGGCTGAGTGAGTGGCCGGCGCAGCCTCTGCCAGCATGCCGGTCAGCAGACCGCCGGCCAGCCCGGCGCCGACGAAGGCGCGACGTGTAGTCGACGTATCGCTGGCGTCCGTTTTCCTTGTCCGGCCTTTCGATTTTTCCCGCATTGCAATCTCCTGAGTGCGATTCAATCTACGCCAACCGGCACCTGCCCATCAAAAACTGATCGACACACCGACACCAAGGGATGATCCGGCAGGCGTCCTTGACACACCCGCCCCGACACTCGCGCTCTCATTGACAGGCGTGGAAACGCCGATGCCGCCACCATTGATGATCGGGTTCGGACCCGTGTTGTCAATGTTGGCCGAGACACCAAACTGCGTCCCGTCCGGGGTGGTGATGGCAGGGATAAAGGGGGTGGTCGTGCCCGACGGAACGCCGGGAAGAGCACTGGCTGGAACTGCAGCATCCGTCTCCGCATCTTTACCGGTGCTGTCAGGCAAGGTGTCTTCTGCAAACGACAGGCTGGCCACGGCTGCAGCGAGACACAGGAAAAATCCGGCGAGGACCGAGGTGGTTTTCATGGCCGATCAACTTTTGGGGTGCTGGAAGTCAGGCTTCGTCTATCCGCGACGCAGCAATGACTTCCGTGTGCTCGGTTGTGCCCAACGATGCGCACCCTCGTTCAGCGTCTTGTCCAGTCCGCGTCAGCCCTGCTTGGGCGCATAAGGGCTGTTGGCATAACTGAAGTTGAATGACTTGAAGGTCTTGGGCTTGATCTTCAACCACACGGCACCGGGTGGGCCGGGTTCCTTCAGATAACCTGGATAGTTATCGGGAGCAGTAGACCAGGAAGCTTCATCCGGACCCAGGTAACGATGCAGCATGCGGCGCGCACGCGGAATATCGTAGGGTGTCATCTCGGCCTCACCGCCCACCATCACCTGGTAGATGCGACCGGTCTGGTGATTGGTGGTATCGATCATCAGCGCCAGCTTCGGGTCCTTTTGCAGACGCGAATACAACTTGGCCCATGGTCCGCTGATCAACCAGAAACAGCCATCCTCCCACTGATACCAGAGCGGACGAACACTGGGGCCGCTGGCCGCCACATACACCGTGTTTGCCTCTGCCAGAAATGCGTCGACATCGAAGCTCGCTTCAGACATTGCTACTCCTCCAGTTGTTCAAATAAATCTGCTTTCGGCATCGAGTCTATCAAATCCCGCGCCAATAACGCTTGCGCAGCTTGCGCTCGCTAGTCACCACGGTTCCACCCGAAGAAAACTCAAATCGGATGGCACCGTCTTCATCGCTGCGGTACATCTGCGCACGCTGCCGGCGATAGCGATCGACGATGTTCGGGCGTGGGTGGCCAAAACGGTTGCGATAGCCCACGGTGAACACCACCTGACGTGCCCCGACGGCAGCAATGAACTCCTCAGTAGACGAGGTATTGCTGCCGTGATGAGGCACCACAAGCACATCACTATGCAATGCAGTGGCTCGTTGCCGCAGCAAAGTAGCCTCATCTTCGGCCTCGATATCGCCGGCAATCAGCACGGTGCCGTGCCGGGAAGCCACGCGGATCACGCAACTCATGTTGTTGGTTTTCGGCGGCGGATGCCGATATTGCGCGGATTCGGGATACAGCACTTCAAACGATACGCCATCCCATTGCCAGCGCTGTCCATCAACACAGGCAATATGCTGCACCGGGGCGGCAGAGAGCGGGTGTTCAAAGGGCAGCGAATTGAGCATCCAGTCAGTTGGCACGGATTGCAGCAAAGAATCCGCCCCACCGGCGTGATCGTTGTCTTCGTGACTGACCACCAGCCCATCCAGATGCCCGACCCCGGTGGCGCGCAGGTAAGGAACCAGTACCCGAGTGCCGCTGTCGGCATCAGGCGAAAATGCCGGCCCGGTATCGAACAGCAGATCGTGTGAACGAGTCTGCACGTGCACCGCAAGGCCCTGGCCGACATCAAGCACCGTCATGTTCAAGTCGCCAGGTTGAGGACGTTGCGGTGGCACGAAGAACAACGGCAGATACAGGAACAGACCGATCCAGCGCGAAGGCACACCGCGCGGGAGCATCAACCACAGGGTGCCGCCCAAGGCCAGACCGATCGCCCACCACGGCGGTGCATGCTGCTGCCAGGTGGCCCACGGAATGCCGGCAAGATAATGCACGAAAATCATCAATGCTTCGGTCGTCCAATAGGCCGGCCACACGAGGAACTGCAGGCCAGGCAATGCTGCCAGCAGCGTCAGCGGAGTGATCACGAAGCTCACCACCGGTATTGCCAAGGCGTTTGCGAGTGGTGACGCCAGCGAAAATTGCTGGAACAGTGCCAACAACAACGGCAGCATGCCAACCAGCATCGCCCACTGGGCACGACCCCATTGCATGAGCCAATGACCGGCATTCAGCCGGCCAGCGCTTGTGTAGAACAGCAGACCCACGGCGCCAAAAGATAACCAGAAGCCGGCCGACAATACTGACCAAGGGTCGAGCAAAATGACAACCAGCAATGCGGATGCCAGCACTTGGCGCGGCGCCAGGCGACGACGCAGCAGCGAGCTGGCTGCAATCGTTGCCAGCATGTAAAGCGTGCGTTGGGCGGGCACGGCAAAGCCGGCAAGCAGGCAATACAGGAGCGCAGCAAGCATTCCGCCGATTGCAGCCACATGCTGTGCCGGAAGAAAAAGGGGCAAACGCGACGACCGTCGCCAGCACCAGCCTGCCAGCCAATAGAACAGGCCGGCAACCATGGTGATGTGCAAGCCCGAGATGCTCATCAAATGTGTGAGCCCGGTGCTACTGAAGTCCTGCCAAAGACTCGGCGCTATCGACTGCTGGTCGCCGACGCTCAGTGCGACGAGCACTCCCGCCAACGGCTTGTCTCCCAATGCTGCCTGATATCGACCACGGACACTTTCACGCAGGCGCTCCACCGTCGTCGTGACACCGGCCGCGAAGGCATCTGCCGGTCTGCCGTCGGGCGCGGCGCGAACATAGCCGACCGCCCTGATGTTGCGTTCGAACAGCCACGCCTCAAAATCAAAGCCATCCGGATTCAGATTGCCGTGCGGGCGCTTCAGGCGAACCCGGAACCGCCAGCGCTCCCCGGCATGCACGGCAAGCGGCAGTACCTGCGGCACATCGTCGTCAATCGTCCAGCGCGAATACCAGGTCAGCGATATGTTGGCGGGCACCGGCTGCGTCGACTGCTCGATCATGAAACGGAAACGAACTCCGCGATCGGTGCGCTGCGGCATTTCGGCGACGACGCCAACAATGTCAATATCGTGGCCTTCGCTCGCCAATGGCAACTGATCCGCCACACGCACAGTTGCAAACACGCCGGCCCAGACAATCCCGCACAAAAATGCAGCGACCAATTGGCCACTGCGCAATCGCGGATGCCACCAGGCAATCAAGAAGAGCAAGAGCGCAGCGCCAGCCAACGCGGTCATCAGCGTTGCGGCCGGGAGTTGATCCTGCAGCTGCAGCCAGACTGCACCGCAGACAAAAACAATGATCGCGCTTGTCATGACGGTCAATTAGAACAGATACTATGTTGCCGCTTGGCTAAAATCGGTCACCAACAAAGTACCGCAGACACCGACTATTCCGCCCACATGAACTACGAATCATCCGGTTCCGATTCCGTCTCGCGCGCCCGGCGATCGATCGCAATGGCCATCGCCGGCTTCGCGACAATCATTTTCATCGGCACGATCGGCTACAAGGCCTTGGGCGACAGTTCGGTGAACTGGATGGACGCGCTGTACATGACGTTCCTGATGGTGGCGACCATCGGCTACGGTGCCGGCATCGAGATATTTCATCATCCGTTGAACGAAGCATTCACCATGCTGATTGCCTTTTCCGGCATTGGTGTTGTCACCTATTTTTTTTCAGCCGTCACAGCCCTGGTACTGGCGACCGACTTTGACAAATCGATGCGGAGAAGGCGAATGGACAAAATGATCAAAAAGTTGCACGGCCACTACATCATCTGCGGCTTCGGACGCGTCGGCCACAACGTCGCCAACGAACTCGATGCCACCAATCGTCACTACCTGCCTATCGACGAAAGCGAAGCCGTGCTGGAGGCGCAGGTGGAAAGGCATCCTGGCCTGATCTATCTGCACGGTGACGCTTCCGATGACGACCTGCTGATCGAAGCAAACATTGAGCATGCCAAGGGAGTGTTCGCGGTAACGGGCGACGACAGTCGCAACCTGATGATCAGCCTGACAGCCAAGCAACTGGCCCCCCATGTGCGCGTGGTCGCGCGCTGCAACGACATCCGCAATACCGAAAAGCTGCGCAAGGCCGGCGCCGATGCCATTGTTTCGCCCAACTTCACCGGCGGAATGCGTATCGCGTCCGCCATGATCAGACCCCACGTTGTCTCTTTCCTCGACGAAATGCTCCGCTCCGAGCAGCACCTCCGCGTCGAGGAAATCGCGCTTCCCGCCAGCTTTGTGGGACGAGCGCTTTCGCAACTGGGGCTGAAACGCAGCGACGACTATCTATTGCTGGCGCTGCGTACCGGCAAGGAATGGACGTTCAATCCTCATCCCGATCAGCAACTTGAGCCCGGCCATATCATTGTCGCCATGGCCTCGCCCAAAGGACGCGCGGAAATCGAGGCCGCCGTATCCCGTTAAGCTACACCTACAAGGAGGATGGACGACATGAAATACAACCGTGTTCGTACTTTGGTGTCTGGTGAGGTTCCGGTTGGCGCAGCGGACTATTGGGCCGTGTTGCTTGACTGGCAGGGCATCCTCAAATGGATGCCTGCACAGGACGGGCCCGTCCCCCTGATCAGGGTGGAACTTGAACCCGGGCATACGCCCGACAAGCTTCCCTGCACGCGCAACTGCATATTCGATGTCTCCGGGTTGCCGCCGGGCGTGGTGATTCCCGCCTTGGTGCAGGAAACCCTGTTGCATGTCGATCCCGTCGCGCGCTTCATCTACTACAACATGGAAGGCGAAGGCCCCTTTGGACTGCGCAACTATCTGGCAACGACCGAAGTCGACGAGCTTGGGCCGAATCTTTCGCGTATCACCTGCTCGGGTCGATTCGACCTTCCCGCCGGGGTGCCGATCGATACTGTCAAGTCGGTTATCGAGGGCGTATACGTCAGCATCGTCAATGACATTCCGAAACTGATCGCCCGCTCTTCGAAGGGATGAACAGCGAAATCAAAGCGGCAGTACCGTTCGCGCCGCCAAGAAGAAAATGAGCGCAAAGTGGTGAATACGAGCTCATGCCTCAGCCTGTTCAGGTAATTCGCTCAGTTATGGCACCATCAACTACCAGCAAGTAGTTCACGCCAGCTGAAACCGGGAGGAAAACCATGTCAGTAAATCCAATTGACTTGCATCGCGAAGGCCGCTCCATCGCAGGTACGCCAGCACTACCGGTGAAACTCTGGGCGGGCATCGGCGCCATCATTCTCAGTGTCTTTGCCTGGACGCTTTTCCAGTGGGTCACCTCGCCCTACTTCCGGCCGGCACCGGTCGGCAATGACCCGATCGCGCCGACGACGCTGATGCTGGTTCACATCACTGACATTTTCTGCGGCGTGTTTTCGCTGGGCTTTCTCTACTGGTTCGTCATCAAGCCGTGGCGCAAGCAGGGAGAGTTGACCTGGGACGGCATGCTTGCGCTGGTGTTCGTCACCGAATGGGTGCTTGATCCCATCTGCAACTACTTCAACTTCACCTTCTCCTACAACGCCCACTTCATCAACATGGGGTCGTGGGCTTCCTTTCTGCCGGGCTGGCAATCACCTGGGATGGAGAACTTTCCCGAACCCTTGCTGCTGATGGGCGGCATCTATCTCTGGTGGACCACGATCAATGTGCTGGCTGCCGGCTGGGTGATGAAAAAGCTGCATTTCTCGATGCCGCAATACTCCATCTTTGTCCATGCTGCCATCGCCTATTTCGCTATCGTGATACTGGACATGATCCTCGAACTGCCTGCCGTCTGGCTGGATCTGTTCGCCTACCCCGGCGCGCCGACATGGGCGACCTTGTGGGCGGGCCAGCCGCAGCAGTTCCCGATCTATGAAACCATGTTCATGAACTTCAACTACATCACCATCGCCATCCTGCGCCATTACCGCGACGACAAGGGGTTCACGATGGTCGAGCGCGGTGTCGACAAGCTCACGCCCTCCAAGCCGAAACAGAAGTTCCTGCGTTTTCTTGCCTTGGCCGGGTTCGTGAACACATCCTATTTCATCACCTACTTCATGCCCTACAACTGGATGGCGATGCAGGCCGACACCTTCCCCGCGTACAAGTCCTATATGCGCTATGAAATCTGCGGCCAGGGCACGGCCTACGCCTGCCCCAGCCGCGAGGTACCGATACCCAACCGAAAATCGCTGGCCATCGCCCCCGATGATCCACGGCTGTCGGCGGAAGCACGCAGGAACTAAGCGAAACAACGGGCGGCAGCCCTATCGGCTACTTTCGCCAAGGCAACAGAGCCGCTATCAGACAGCCTGCAGTCGCCCATCCCGAAGGTGCAGCACACGTTGCATGCGCGCCGCCAGTGCCTGATCGTGGGTGACCACCACCAGTCCGGCGCCACGCTCGGCGTTCAGCTTCAGCATCAGATCGAAGACGGTTTCGGCCGTGTGGCGATCGAGATTGCCGGTCGGTTCGTCCGCCAGCAGGCAGGCAGGTGCAGTGACCAGCGCGCGGGCAATGGCAGCGCGCTGTCGTTCGCCGCCAGAAAGCTCTCCGGGCCGATGCTGCACACGATGGGCGAGCCCCACCTCTGCCAGCATCGTCTGCGCCCTTGCCTCCGCCTCCGCTTTTGGCACCCGCCTGATCAGCAAGGGCATGGCAACGTTTTCCAGTGCCGAGAACTCCGGCAGCAGATGATGAAACTGATAGACGAAACCCAGCGACTCGTTGCGCAAGCGGCCGATTTCGGCTTCCGATGTGACCGAAACATCCCTGCCATCGATATGCACCGCGCCGGCGCTCGGCCGATCAAGGCCACCAAGCAGATGCAGCAGCGTGCTCTTGCCGGAGCCGCTGGCGCCGACAATGGCGACGCTCTCGCCACGATGCAATTCGAAATCAATGGCGCCCAGTACCGGCACCTCGACATCGCCTTGCCAGAAGGACTTGGCCAGGCCCGCGCAACGCAATACCGGGGCTTCGTCGCCGGGCCGCCCCAAGACGGAGCCATCAATACGCATGGAGGTCGTGCCTTGCACGACCGAACCTTTGTCGCCCACTTCCTTGGGAAGGGGGCCGAGGGGAAGGCCATGTTCACTCATAGCGCAGCGCCTCGGCAGGATTGATGCGGGAAGCACGCCAGCTGGGATACAAGGTCGCCAGCAGTGTCAATACAAACGATACGCTGGTAATGACTGCCACGTCGCGCCAATGCAGGTCGGACGGAAGCTCGGTGATGTAGTACACGTCCTTGGCCAGAAACTGCATGCCAATGACGCGCTCAATGAAGGGAACCACCGTATCAATGTTGAGGGCCAGAGCCACACCCAGACCAACGCCGGCGACCAGGCCTGCGGTACCAATCAGAACGCCCTGCACGATGAATATCTGCATGATGCTGGCGGGACTGGCGCCAAGCGTGCGCAGGATCGCAATGTCTGCCTGCTTGTCCGTGACGGCCATGACCAGCGTAGACACGATATTGAATGCCGCAACCGCAACGATCAGCAGCAGGATCAGGAACATCATGTTCTTCTCGATCGCCACTGCGCGGAAGAAATTGGCATGGCTGCGCGTCCAGTCGGTGACGAAGGTATCGGCATCGAGATAACGCAACAGTTCCCGCGCGATCCGCGGTGCCTCGAACAAATCGTCCACCTTGAGCCTCACCCCGCTGACACTGTCTCCCATACGATAGAGCGCCCTCGCATCGCTGATATCGATCAGCGCGAGGCCCGAATCGTATTCATACATCCCGACCTCGAACACCCCCACCACGCGAAACTGCTTTAGCCGGGGCAATACGGCGGCTGGGGTGACCAGGCCTTGCGGCGCAATCAAGGTCACCTTGTCACCGGTGATCACCTGCAAGCCATGGGCGAGGTCACTACCGAGCACGATGCCGAATTCGCCGGGCTTCAAGTCTGCAAGGTGCCCTCGCTTCATGTGCTGCTCGAAATCGGCAACCCCCTCTTCGGCCTTAGGCTCGATGCCGCGCACCATCACGCCCTTCACTTCACTCCCCATGGTGAGCAGGCCCTGCTGCTGCACATAGGGTGCGGCAGCAATGACGCCGGGATGCTTGCCGACAGCAGCCAGCGTTTCCCGCCAATTTGCCAGTTCGTCACCGGCCCCTGAAATCTCGACGTGTGATGCCACGCCAAGAATTCGGGTGCGCAATTCCTTTTGAAAACCGTTCATCACCGACAACACCACGATCAAAGCTGCAACGCCCAGCGTGATGCCGAGCATGGAGATCATGGAGATGAAGGAAATGAACCGGTTACGGCCGGCGCCGCGCTTCTTGGCACGCGTGTAGCGCAGGCCTATCGTGAGTTCGTATCGCATTGACACGCATGTTAACATGCAGTGATGACTCTGACGCTCGTGATTCCCGGCCTGCTATGGCCTCGCCAGGTGATGCGGGATTCTTTGTTCGACGCCAACTTTCCTGCATTGCAAACCCTGCTTGGCAAGGGACGCATCTCGTCGCCCGGGCACAAGTCCGCCGACGAATGGTGGTCAGCGCAATTTGGTATTGGCAACAGTCTGTTCGCGCCCGCGCCCCTGCGGCTTCTCGCGCTGGGTGGCAAACCCGACGATTCGGCCTGGCTATGCGCAGACCCTGTGCATCTTGAAGTCAACCAGCGTGGTGCCGCACTTAAGGATCCCGGCCTGTTGGCCATTGATGCCGACGAGGGCCGGCAACTGCATGCAACGCTTGCCCCGCTCTTTGCCGATGTCGGCGAACTGGTCGCGACCACGCCGGCACATTGGCACCTTCGCCTGAAACAGAATCCGCCCGCCATGCCTGGGCGATTGACGGACCTGGTTGAACAGCCGGCAACCGCCCTGA
>CANJXH010000070.1 GCA_947478755.1 Betaproteobacteria bacterium
AGCACAAGCTTGGCTTGCCCGACATCCAGAAAGTGATTGCGGAAACCGGCCCGATGCCGGGCGCAAAGGATTTTCTCGATCAACTGCGCAAGGAATTCCAGGTCATCATCCTGTCTGACACGTTTTATGAGTTCGCCATGCCCCTGATGGCCCAGCTGGGCATGCCGACACTGTTCTGCCACAAGCTTGAGGCCGACGCCCAAGGTTTTCTGGTGAACTACCACCTGCGCATGCCGAACCAGAAAAAGGAAGCGGTGAAACGCTTCAAGGAAATCAACTTCAAGGTGATTGCCTCGGGTGATTCATACAACGACACCGCGATGCTGGGCGAAGCCGATGCCGGCATCCTGTTCTGTCCGCCGGAAAACGTGATTCGCGAGTTTCCGCAGTTCCCTGTGACCAGGAACTACACGGAACTGAAAAGCGAAATCCTGAAGGCCAGTGCAAGAATCTAGACATTCAATGCATCGCGATCATTTCTATACGCTGACGGCTTCCTGCCCCGACCGGGTGGGGATCGTCGCGCGCGTCTCGGGTTTCATCGCCGAGCATGGTGGCTGGATGCTGGAGTCGAGCTATCACGCCGACGACATCGACGGGCGCTATTTCATGCGGATTGAAATCAAGGCGGATTCGCTGCCTTTTGACCTTGCCGAATTCCAGCGTCGCTTCCAGCCAATTGCGACCGAATTTGCAATGGATTGGCGGGTGTCCGATTCTGCGGTCAAAAAACGTGTGGTCGTGCTGGTCAGCAAGCAGGAGCATTGTCTTTATGACCTGCTGGCACGCTGGCAATCGAAGGAACTGGATATCGAGATTCCCTGCGTGATTTCCAACCACGAGGATTTGCGTGGCGTCGTCGAGTGGCATGGCATTGCCTTTCACCATGTGCCGGTCGCTGCTGACAGCAAGGATTCGGCTTACGACAAGGTGCAACAACTTTTCGATGACGTGCAGGGCGACACCATGGTGCTGGCGCGCTACATGCAGATTCTGTCGCCGGCGCTGTGTCGTGCCTATCCGGGCCGCATCATCAACATCCACCACAGTTTTTTGCCCAGCTTCGTGGGTGCCAAACCCTATCATCAGGCGTACCAGCGCGGCGTCAAGCTGATCGGCGCCACTTGCCACTATGTGACCGATGAACTCGATCAAGGGCCTATCATCGAGCAGGACGTGATCCGCATCGATCACTCGGATTCGGTCGAGGACATGGTGCGCTACGGCAAGGACATCGAAAAGACCGTGCTGGCGCGCGGCCTGCGCTACCACCTCGATGATCGCGTGCTGGTCCATGGCAACAAGACAGTGGTGTTCCGCTAGGCATTGAACAATAACGCATGACAAAAAAGATATTCATCCGCACCTTCGGTTGCCAGATGAACGAATACGATTCCGACAAGATGGCCGACGTGCTTGCTGCGGACGAAGACACGGTCAAGACCGACAGCCCGGAAGACGCCGATATCATCCTGTTCAATACCTGCTCAGTGCGCGAAAAAGCGCAGGAAAAGGTGTTTGCAGATCTTGGCCGCGTCCAGCATTTGAAGCACCTGAACCCGAATCTGGTAATTGGTGTCGGCGGCTGTGTGGCCAGCCAGGAAGGCGCATCGATCATCAAGCGTGCGCCCTATGTGGATGTTGTGTTCGGGCCGCAAACGCTGCATCGATTGCCGCAGCTCATCGCCGCACGTCGGGCTACCGGGATATCGCAGGTCGATATTTCATTTCCTGAAATCGAGAAATTCGATGCCCTGCCGCCGGCGCGCGTTGCCGCAGGATCGGCCTTTGTGTCGATCATGGAAGGCTGTTCGAAGTACTGTACGTTCTGCGTGGTGCCTTACACGCGCGGAGAGGAAATTTCGCGGCCGCTCGATGATGTTCTGGCGGAGGTGGAAAGTCTGGTCGCGCAGGGCGTGAAAGAGGTGACCTTGCTGGGCCAGAACGTGAACGCGTATCAGGGTGCAGTAAAGGATTCGCCGGACACCGTTGATCTGGCGTTTTTGATCGAGGCCATTGCCGACATTCCAGAGATCGAACGTATCCGCTACACGACGTCGCATCCGCGCGAAATGACGCAGCGACTGATTGACGCGTATGCACAAGTGCCGAAGCTGGCCTCGCACCTACACCTTCCTGTCCAGGCGGGTTCGGATCGCGTGCTTGCAGCGATGAAGCGGGGCTACACGGCGCTTGAATACAAGTCGATCGTGCGCAAGTTGCGTTTGGCGCGCCCGGACATTTCCATTACCTCGGACTTCATCGTTGGCTTTCCTGGCGAGACGGATGAGGATTTTGAGAAAACGATGAACCTGCTCGAAGAAGTCGGTTTCGAAACCAGCTATTCATTCGTGTACAGCACGCGTCCCGGAACCCCTGCTGCAGAAATGAAAGACGACACGCCGATCGAAGTCAAGGCGCAACGGCTAACGCGCCTGCAAAAGCGCAATGAGGACATGTCGTTTGCGGCATCCAGAGCGATGGTGGGTACCTTGCAGCGCGTACTGGTCGAGGGGCGATCGACCAAGAGCGAACAGGAACTGCGTGGTCACTCGGCCAACAACCGGGTGGTCAATTTTGCCGGCAACCCGCGATTGATCGGCCAATTTGTCGACCTGAAAATTACTGAGGCATTGCCCCGTAGCTTGCGCGGCGAGTTGCTGGTGAAGGAATGATGGCATCCCTGATTTCGCCAGGTTGCTGAACTGCTACATGTAAAATCGACCTGTCGCCTTCGAAAAAATTCACTTTTGCTACCCAAGTCCATTTCCGTCACGCTGACTCCTGCGGACAACAGTCGTTTGGCAAATCTCTGCGGCTCCCTCGATGAAAATATTCGCCAGATCGAGGCGGCGTTTGATGTCACGATTGCGCGGCGTGGGCAGGTATGTCGGGTATCCGGCGAGACCAAACAGGCGCGAATGGCCAAACAGGCGCTTGAGCATTTTTACGCCGCCGCTGACGATCCTCTGTCGATTGACATCATCCAGTTGGGCCTGGTGGAGCTTTCCGGAAATGTCGACGTGTCAGTGTCAGCATCAGTGCAAAGGCCGAGCAGCGGGTTGCTTACCCGCAAGAGCGATTTGCATGGACGTACGCATCATCAGGTCCAGTACCTGAACCAGATTCGCGAGCACGACATTACTTTTGGCATTGGCCCTGCCGGAACGGGGAAAACCTACCTCGCCGTTGCATGTGCCGTGGACGCCTTTGAGCGCGATCTTGTGGAGCGCATTGTGCTGACGCGACCGGCCGTAGAGGCGGGCGAGCGGCTCGGCTTTTTGCCGGGCGATCTGGCGCAGAAAGTGGACCCCTATCTGCGGCCGCTCTACGATGCGCTGTATGACCTGATGGGCTTCGACAAGGTGGCGCGCGCATTCGAAAAAGGACATATCGAAATTGCGCCATTGGCCTACATGCGTGGCCGGACGCTGAATCACTCCTTCATCATTCTCGATGAGGCCCAGAACACGACTGCGGAGCAGATGAAAATGTTCCTTACCCGCATTGGCATCGGGGCCAAGGCCGTGGTGACCGGTGACGTGACGCAGGTTGATCTGGCAAAGGGGCAGCGATCCGGTCTCGTCGAGGCGCGCAGGATCCTGGCCGATGTACGCGGGCTTGCCTTCACTGATTTTGACGCGACCGACGTGTTGCGGCATCCCCTGGTGGCGCGCATCGTGTCGGCCTACGAAAAGCATGGCGAAGAAAAACGTTAAGCGGTTTTCATTGTCTGTGCAGTTCGCGAGCGGCGATGAAGCGATTCCCTCGCGCCCGCAGATTCGACGCTGGGCGAAGGCGGCTGCCGAACGCGATGTGCAGGTCACGGTCCGTTTTGTCGATGCCTCCGAGGGACGTGCCTTGAACCGCGAGTTTCGCCACAAGGATTACGCCACCAACGTATTGTCGTTTGCCTACGACCGCGATCCGGTTGTCGGTGATTTGCTGCTCTGTGTGCCCGTCATCAAGCGTGAGGCAAAGCAGCAGCGCAAGGACAGCCGTGCGCATTTTGCCCACATGATCGTGCATGGTATGCTGCATCTTCAGGGTTACGATCACGAGTCCAGCCAGCGCGAAGCCGAGCGCATGGAAGCCAGAGAACGCGAAATCCTTACCCGTTTCGGCATTGCCGACCCTTACTGATTGAACATGGATCCATCACCTGCCAAACGTCCCTCGCATCGCGCCAGACTGCTTGAGCGACTGACAGCGTTTCTGCTGCACGAACCGGAGGATCGCGAAGAGCTCCTGAGCATGTTGCACGGTGCTTTTGAGCACAACCTGATCGATGCGGATGCCTTGTCTATCATCGAAGGCGCATTGCAGGTGTCGGACATCCAGGTGCGCGAGGTGATGGTGCCAAGGGCGCAGATGGATGTCGTGAGCATCGACGATGCTGAGGGCAAGATTGCCGAGTTCGCCATTGAACGCTCGCATTCGCGCTTTCCCGTCATCGGCGAGCACAAGGACGACGTGATCGGAATTCTGCTGGCCAAGGATCTGCTTCGTTTCTTCGCCGGCAAGGAATTCGATCTGCGTGACAGCCTGCGTCCGGCGGTATTTGTTCCGGAAAGCAAACGGCTCAATGTCCTGCTGCGTGAGTTTCGCGCCAGCCGCAACCACATGGCGATCGTGGTCGACGAATATGGCGGTGTCGCTGGTCTGGTGACCATTGAAGACGTGCTGGAACAGATTGTTGGTGACATCGAGGACGAATACGATTTCGACGAAGCGGCCGACAACATCGTTCGTGACAATACCGGTCGGTTCCGCGTCAAGGCGACGACCGAAATCGCCGACTTCAATGAAGCCTTTTCGACCAGCTACCCAGATGAGAATTTCGACACGGTGGGTGGCATGGTGATTGACCACCTCGGCAGATTGCCGACGCGCAATGAAGTCGTGATCATTGGCGATCTTCGCTTTCAGGTGTTGCGTGCCGACAGCCGTCGTGTCCATACGCTGCTGGTGGATCGCCAGCGCGCACTGTCCCTCGACGCCGGCCAATGAAAAAATCGCTGGCTGCGGCACTGCTTCTTGGTGCGGCAACAGTGGCGGGATTTGCCCCCTTTGACATATTTCCGCTGCCATTCGCCACGCTGCTGTTCTTGTTCATGCTGTGGCGCGGCGCCACCACTGCTGCTTACGCGGCGCTGATCGGCTTTTGCTGGGGCCTGGGTTTTTTTCTGACGGGCGTTTCCTGGATTTACGTCAGCCTCCATGATGTCGGTGAAATGGCCTTGCCGCTGGCGGCGGCCGCCACCGCCCTGTTCTGTAGCTGCCTGGCGTTGTTCCCTGCCTTGACCGGCTATTGCTTCAAGCGTCTGGCGGCGCGTTCCCCGCTTGCCGATGCCCTGCTTCTCGCCGGGCTATGGACCTTGGGGGAGTGGTTGCGTGGTGCCAACATCGCGGGATTCCCATGGTTGTCCCTGGCTTACTCGCAAACAGGGTGGAGCCCATTGGCGGGCTACGCGCCGATTATCGGCAGTTATGGCATTACGTTTCTGCTGGTGTTGATGGCAGGACTGGTGGCTTTCAACTGGTGGCGGGGGAGGGCGTTGCTGATCATCGTTGCCCTTCTTTGCGTCGGCGGCGTCTCACGCGCAATTCCGTGGACCAAGCAGACAGGCAAGGAAATATCCGTCAGTCTTTTGCAGGGCAATATTCCGCAAAGCATCAAATGGGATCCGACCCGTCTGGACTTGTCGTTCGACACCTATCGACGGCTGGCGAAGGATCATCCGGCACAGCTGCTGGTGTTGCCCGAGACCGCGATTCCGCTGTTGTTTGATGAAATTCCGCCAGACTATCTACGTGACCTGAATGGACCCAATGCCTTGCTGATGGGCACTGCTGCGAGAACCGCCAGCGGCCGATACGCGAATGCCGCAATGGCGATGACGGGCGGAAGTGTCGATGGTGGCTATGCCAAGTCTCATCTGGTGCCCTTTGGTGAATATGTCCCGCCCGGGTTTGCCTGGTTTTTCGACTGGGTGCGGATTCCGATGACGAATTTCGAGCCGGGCCAGAACCAGAAGCCGCTGTCGATTGCCGGCCTGAAAATGGCGATCAACATTTGCTACGAAGATGCATTCGGCGAGGAGATCATCCGCCAGCTGCCCGAGGCTGAAGTGCTGATCAATCTTTCCAATACCGCATGGTTTGGCCATTCGCTGGCACAACCGCAGCATCTGCAGATGGCGCGTATGCGCGCCATGGAAACCGGCAGGCCGATGTTGCGTGCAACCAATACCGGCATGACGGCTGCCATCGATGCGAATGGCAAGGTCACGGATCTGCTGCCAGAATTCGAGGAAGGCGCGCTGACCGTTGACGTTCAGGGGTATGCGGGTGCCACGCCATTCGTGCTGGCTGGCAATGGCGGTGCCTTGTTGCTGGCGATACTGGCGATGATGCCCGCCATCATGCACAGGCGCCGCGCGGCACGCTAGAACTCCAGCGGATCAACGTCAATGTGCCAGCGAAGTTCGCGTGGTGTTTTAAGGCTGTAGATCTTGTCGGACAGCGCCGCGAGAAAAATCTGCAATGCTGGCCGGTTTGTTGACTCGACCAACAGTTGCGCCCGTTCGCGATTGGCCAGGCGCGACAAACGCATCGGCACCGGATCATAGATGGTGATCCCCGCGGATTCACCGGCAAGGTGATTGATCTGGGCGAGAAACGACAATGACTGCGCCATGTCCGATGCGTCGGCCCGCAGCATGGCTTGATGGGCGAACGGCGGGAAGCCGGCCTGCTCGCGCTCGTTAAGCTGGGCCGCGGCAAAGCGCGCGTAGTCATGGTCGGCCAGCGCACGATACAGCGGATGGTCGGGATATTCGGTCTGGATCAGCACTTCGCCGGGGAGGCTGGCTCGTCCGCTGCGTCCGCCGACCTGCATCAATTGCGAAAACAGCCTTTCCGGTGCGCGAAAGTCGGAAGCGAACAGTGCTGCATCGGCACCCACCACACCGACCAGCGTGAGTTTGGGGAAGTCGTGGCCCTTGGCCAGCATCTGGGTACCGACCAGCATGTCGACCTCGCCGGCGTGGATGGAGTCGAGCAGGGCGCGCCATTTTTTCGGGCTGTCCGCCGAGTCGCGATCGACCCGGAGAATCCGTGCATCGGGAAACCGCTCGACAAGCGATTGTTCCAGCCGTTGCGTTCCACGCCCGAAGGGGTGGATGTCAAGATTGCCGCAATCGGGGCAGGCGCGCGGTATTGCTGCCTCCAGCCCGCAATGATGACAGCGCAGCCGTTGGTCGGCGAGATGCAGCACCAGATTGGCGGCGCAGCGGCGGCAATGAGAGATCCAGCCGCACGACGGGCAGGCCAGCACCGGTGCATAGCCTCGGCGATTGAGGAAGATCAGGCTTTGCTCTTTGCGTTCCATGCGGAGCTGCAGGGCATCAAGCAAGGCCTGGCTCATGCCATCCTGCAGTTTTTCACGACGCGTATCGACGGTGCGCACCGTCGGCAGCGACTCTGCAACGGCACGGCGCGACAGCTCCAGCAGCTGGTAGCGATTCGTGCGCGCATGGTGGTAGGTTTCGAGCGAAGGCGTGGCCGAGCCCAGAAGGATGGGCACGTTCAACTGCTTGGCACGGAAGATGGCCATGTCACGCGCGGAGTAACGCAGGCCTTCCTGCTGCTTGAATGAGCTGTCGTGTTCTTCATCGACCACGATCATTCCCAGGCGCGGCATTGGCATGAACACGGCAAGCCGTGTGCCCAGCACGATGTCGGCGCGACCTGTCATTGCGTCAAGAAAGGCGCGGGTGCGTGACGCATCGGCGACGCCGCTGTGAGCCGATACGACGTGGGCGTCGGGAAACCTTGAACGCACCCGTTCCTCCAGCTGCGGCGTGAGCGCTATTTCCGGTACCAGCATCAGTGTTTGCCGGCCTGTGCGCAACAATGCCTCGATGGCTTGCAAATAGACTTCGGTTTTGCCACTGCCGGTGATGCCATGCAGCAGGAATGTTTCGAAGCCGCTGGCGGCCAACACAGCATCAACTGCTGCCTGCTGTTCTGGCAGCAACTGTGGTTTTGCAACGGCAGCGGCTTCGGGCCGCATTTTGTTTTTTACCGGGCGCGGCAATTTGCCCCGACGCAACAGCGGCGGCAGCGCAAAGTGAATGACCTCACCCAGCGGATGCTGGTAGTAGCGTGAGCAGAATTCGCACAGGACCAGCCAGTCGCCCGGCAGTGCAGGAATGTTGTCGAGGATGTTGCTGACGGGTTTGAGTTTTTCAGTCGGCTGATCGCTGGTTTGCGTTACCGCCAACACCAAACCCGTTTTTTCGCCCTTGCCAAAAGGCACCAGAACAAGACGACCCACCAGGGATGATTCCGTCGCCGAGCCAGTATCTATAAGGTAGTCGAAGAGGCGAGGCAGTGGCAAGTCCAAAGCGACTTTTACAATGCTCATGCTATTTCATCGGGTTGTCGTAGCAATCTCGACTCCACTTCGCATTACTTGGCTAACATACTGCCCGCAAAGCTTTATTTGTATTTTTGTTTTCACTGTGGATAAGTTTGTGTATATCAGTGCTTGACTTTAACCAAAACCCGGCCGCAAAAAGAGACCAGCTTTGAAACACGGTTGAAAACGGAAAATAAAGTCATTTTTAATCAATGGAATACAGTCGCTGATGCTGACATGTCGCTTCAAATGGCAACGTAGCTTCGATACGTCCCATTTCTGTGCATAAGTTGCCCGGTCAGGAACCCGGGCCTACGTTGCTTATGGCCTTGAAATCCAATGCTTACGGCCGATTGCGGCTGTATTCATGCACGGTGTCTACGAGGACGGCAACGTTTTCCGGTGGGGTAAATTGGTTGATTCCATGTCCCAGGTTGAAGACATGGCCAGTGCCGCGACCATAGGCATCAATGACCTTGCGGGCTTCGGTGGCAACCGCCTCGGGCGAAGCAAACAGGGAAATTGGATCCATGTTTCCCTGCAATGCGACCTTGTCGCCAACCCGCTTTCGAGCCGCACTCAAATCCGTTGTCCAGTCGAGGCCAACCGCGTCGTAACCAATGGCAGCGATGTCTTCAAGCCATTGCCCCCCACCCTTGGTGAACACGATGGCGGGAATGCGCTCGCCATCCTTGCTGCGGTGCAGCCCCTCGACCACTTGCTGCAAATAAGCCAGAGAGAATTCGCGATAGGCACGATCAGACAGGGCACCACCCCAGGTGTCGAACACCATCACGGCCTGTACGCCAGACTCGATCTGCGCGTTGAGATATTGAGTGACAGCACGGGCATTGATCTCGAGGATTCGGTGCAACAAGTCGGGACGGTCATAGAGCATCGTCTTGACCGTACGGAAATCGGATGAGCCGGCACCTTCCACCATGTAGCAGGCAAGCGTGAAAGGGCTGCCGGAGAAACCAATCAGCGGTACCGAGTTATCCAGGGCCCGCCGGATCTCGCTGACGGCATCCATGACATACCGCAGGTGATCCCAGGGATCGGGTGCGGTGAGGTCACGAATTTCCCATTCACTGCGCAGCGGACGCTCAAATCGGGGCCCCTCGCCGTTTTCAAAGCTCAGTCCAAGCCCCATTGCGTCGGGGATCGTGAGGATGTCGGAAAAAAGAATTGCCGCGTCCAGCTTGTAGCGTGCAAGTGGTTGAAGCGTGACCTCGCAAGCCAGCGAAGGGGATTTGCACAGATTGAGAAAGTTGCCGGCCCGCTTGCGTGTTTCGCAGTATTCGGGGAGATAGCGCCCCGCTTGCCGCATCAGCCAGACAGGCGTGAAATCAACCGGTTCGCGCAGCAAGGCACGCAGGAAAGTGTCGTTTTTGGGGCGAGACATGAGGCGAAACCCGGTTTTGCAGGACGGCACATTTTACTACCGCGACTGTCACATAAATGAGTACAGGCCTTACCGCAATCCCAGATCCTTGAGCTTGCGGTAGAGATGGGTACGTTCCAGTCCGGTTTTTTCGGCAAGTCGTGTCATGTTGCCGCCATCCTTCGAGAGGTGAAACTCGAAATACATGCGTTCAAAAATCTCGCGCGCCTCGCGCAGCGGCATGCTCATGACCTCGAGCGCCAGTCCCATTGATACACCGGGTACTTGAGCGCCGGGTGACACCAGATGCTGCACTTCGTCGCTGTTGATCTCTTCTTCCAGTGCCGCCGTCGCCAGAGACTTGATCGCCGACTTCAGTTCGGCGTAGCCCCCCGGCCAATCATGCTGACGCAAGACATTCTGTGCAGCGGTGGACAAGCGGCGGAGCGGCGTATCGCCGGCTTCCACCAGTCGCGTCAGCAACTGGCTGGCAATGTCGGGAATCTCGTTGCGCAGTTCGCTCAGGGTCGGTACGCCGATGCGTGCGCTGAAAACTCGTCCAAGCAGTCCCTCATCCCAGCCATGGGTTGCCAGGGCTGCCGGTTCGAGATCGGTACCCGCCACCAGTCGCAGATTGAACATGTCGAGACGTTCGGCGACAAAAAGCAGATTCTTTTGCTGCAGGCGAACAAGACGGCCCAACTCCTCGGCATACACAACGCCACCGTTGGCCGCCTTGAGGTCATCAAGCGTAAGCGGGTGGGTGTCTGCAGCAAGATCCAGCCAGGGCTTGCCTGACTGTTGCAGGGTTCTGGCTGCCAACTCGACAATACCGCCTGTTGAGGAGCGAAGCAGGACGCTGCGATTGGATGCGGCAAGCTGCTCAAGTCGCTTTTTCAGTTCTTTCAGAACCGACGATCGCGGGAAGGCGACCAGTGACAGTTCGTTGTAGGACGGGCGCTTGCCATGATCAAGTGCCTGCTTCACTGCGCTCAGCAGTTTTTGCATGCCGATCGGCTTTTCCAGAAAATCAAGAGCGCCGATCTTGGTGGCTTCCACCGCAGTCTCGATCGTCGCATGTCCCGACATCATCACCACGGGCATGTTGAGCTTGCCACTGGCCGCCCATTCCTTGAGCAGGGTGATGCCGTCGGTATCAGGCATCCAGATGTCGAGCAATACCAGGTCGGGTCTCGCCATGTCGCGCGCGGTGCGGGCGACAGCGGCGTTTTCAGCCAGCGTGACGTCATGTCCCTCATCGCGCAGAATTTCGGAAAGCAACTCGCGTATGCCGACTTCGTCGTCAACTACCAGTATTCGTGACATTGTGATTCTTCCTTTTAGACTTCGGCAAACTCTGCCGTTTGTTGCTCGACTGCCAGCGGCAGTTTGATGATGATTTCTGCCCCGCCTGATTCGAGATTGGCGAGCCGGATGTCACCGCCATGTTCATCGATGATTTTCTTGACGATTGCCAATCCCAGCCCGGTACCCTTGGTCTTGGTGGTGACATAGGGTTCAAAGGCCCTTGCAAGTGTTTGCGAAGCGAAGCCGGTTCCGTTGTCCATGACAATGACAACTGCTTGCTGCTCGGTACGCCTGGTTTGAATCTCGATCTTTGGTGATGCCGAGCTGGCAAGCGCATCCTGAGCATTGCGCAGCAGATTGTGGAGCACTTGCCGCAATTGGTCGGCATCGGCAATGACTTTCGGCAAGCTACGGTCAGCGCTGAAGATGGGCTGGGCACGACTTCCTTCGTACAGCCCTAGGACTTCGTCGATCAGGTCATTCAGGTCCACGGTCTTCAGCGTTGGCGGCGGCATGCGCGCGTAATCGCGGAAATCATTGACCATATTTTTCATGGCCTGTACCTGATTGACGATGGTCTGCGTCGATCGCTCCAGCAGGTCGCGGTTATCGCCATCGAGAAAATCAGCGAGCTTGAGCTGCATTCGTTCTGCTGAAAGCTGGATCGGCGTCAAGGGATTCTTTATTTCATGTGCCAGCCTGCGCGCCACCTCACCCCAGGCTGCGGAGCGCTGGGCAACCAGCAGGTCCGATATGTCGTCGAACACGACGACATATCCCACTGCCGACGGCAGCACCGAGCCGCGGACCAGCAGTGTTTTTGGTGCGCCATTGGGCGAGTCAATTTCCAGTTCTCGCTGCCACGGCAACAACGAGACCTGTGGCTCGGCGGTAAACCCGTCGACAATGGCGTTCGCGAGCACTTTGTGCTTGCCCCACGCTGCCAATGGCAGTTTGTGAACGTCGTCGAGTGCGTCGTCAAGGATGGTGATGGCCCCACGATTTGCCGAGCGCAGCGTGAGGTCGGCGTCGAAGGCGAGTACGCCAGTTGACAGATTCGCCAGCACGCTTTCAAGATACCCGCGTGCTGCCTCGAGCTGCTCCCTGTTTCGCTCGGTATCGCGTTTTGCATCTGCCAGCTGGCGCGTCATGCGATTGAATGACTGCGTCAGTACGCCAAGTTCGTCCGGTGTTTCAATCGTCTTGCGCGGCGTGAAATCACCCGCGGCGACCGCGCGGGTTCCTTCGGCCAGGATCAGCAGCGGCTGGGCCATTCTTTTCGAAAGGACAACCGCCATCGCCACGGCCGCAAACAAGGCCAGCAGCAGTGCCAGCGACAGGGCCATCGTGTAGATTCTCTTCAAGCCCTGCTTGCCAAGTTGCAGCGCCTGGTAGTCGCGATAGGCTGCTTCCACGTTCTCGGCGCTGCGCGAGATGGACGATGGCACCGGCTGCGTCAGCTGCAGCAAATGATTGCTCGCCAGCAGCACGTTGCTTTGGTTACTGCTGGCCGGCGTCAGGGCATGAAGCATCAGGCCGCTTTCTGCGTCGCCATCCACCCATGCAAACCCATGATTCAGTTGTGCCTTGCGCAGCTGGCTGGCATTGGGCAGAGAGGGCAGCAGGCTTGAAATGTCGGCGGAACTGCTGGCGACTACCTGACCACTTGAGGTGAACAAGGTGGCGGTTTTCACGCCGGCCTGCTCACGCAGCCGGTCTAGGGATCCTGGCTTCGATGCGTCCTTGTCGCCCAGTTCCAGTGCCATCGTGCGCGACTTCGCCAGCAGGTCAGCCTGAAGTGAATCCAGCACGTTGCGGCCCAATGTCAGGCCGCCTTCCAGTGCGCTATCAACGCGCACATTGAACCAGGATTCGATGCTGTTGACGGCAAATTGCATCGATACGCCGTAGACAAGCAGCCCGGGGAGAATCGCCATCAGCGCCAGCGCCAGCAGCAGGCGGGTTCTCAGCCGCGAACCAAACACGCCCTTGCGATAATCCTTGCGCAGCTTGCGCAACTGGATGGCGACCAGCAGCACCAGCGTGACTGCAACGACGATGTTTGCCCCCAGCAGCAGAGGGTATTGGTGGGCGAAGAGATCGGTATTGGCGCTGGCGAAGGTGAGCAGTGAAAGCAGAATCGCACCTGCACCGGTTGCCGCCAACACGAGCAGAAGATAGAGCCGGCTCATTTCGCATCTCCGGATATCTGCCAGCGCAGCACCTTCGCCTCGACCTGCCAGTCGCGACTGGCAACGGCATCAAGCTGGAAGGGTTTCGGCAGTTGGGAGTTGTCCAGTGACAGCCGCAATTCAGCGCGGTAGTTTTCTCCGGGTTTGAAGGTGCCCTTGTCGGCCACTGGTAATGCGGCGATACGTCCCATCGCGCGCAACACATCGGTCAGGCTGTCGAAGCTGCGATGCAGGCTGCCGGTGGACAGCCGGTATTGACGTGTCAGCGCGCTGTAAGAAATCCGATAGGTCAGCACGAATCCGAGAACGTGCTCATCGACCCAGTATTTTCGCGGTCGAGTGATGTCGAGTTCAAGGTTGAAGTAAAGCGGCACGCCATGCGTGATTGTTTCCTCTATGCGTGGGCCGAGGTCAAACGTGAATTCAGCCGACAGCGCGTAGCCATCTTCGGTCGGAAATACACTTCCCTTTTGTGGCTCAATGGACGCCGCATGGACAAGACCGATCCATAGCAGCATTGACATGAGCAAAAGGAATTTACGCATTTTTCTGCAGTAAGGCGTAGTAGAAACCGTCGTGTTCCTTGTTGGGCAGGAGTTGCAATTCGGTATGCGGGGTAGTTGCCAGTCCGGTAGGCAGACGTGTTGCGTTGTCATGTCGCGAAACGAATTCTGCGATCTGCTGCTGGTTTTCTTCGGCAAACACCGAGCAGGTGCAATACAACATTTTGCCACCCGGCAAGAGCACCTGCCATAAAGCGTCGAGAATGCGCGCCTGCACCCGTGCGAATCCCGCCACATCGGATTGGCGTCGCAACCACTTGGCATCGGGATGGCGTCGAACCACGCCTGACGCCGAGCACGGAACGTCGGCCAGGATGCGATCAAACATCCTGCCCCCGAGGCTGGCGTCAAAATTTGCGGCATCTGCGGTCATCACTTTCGCAACAAGCCCGAGCCGCTGCAGG
>CANJXH010000071.1 GCA_947478755.1 Betaproteobacteria bacterium
CTCCATGGCAGGGCGAGCGTGATGATGCCGATCAGCGGGTCTGCCGAAAAAGAAAACAGCTGGCGTGCCTCCAGTTCATCCCGTGTCGCTGCAGCCAATTCGACTCCGAAATGCTGGCGCACATACATGAGCCAGAAAAGCGGCAGAGTAAGTGCGATCGCCGCCAAGATGCCATGCATCCACCAACTTTGCAGCATTGCATCCCGCGTTTCCCTGAATTGCGTCAGCGCCAGCAGCCCGGCGCCGAAGACCACCACGGCGATCGGCCCTTTTGTCATCAGCGCTGCAGAAAGCGCGATGCTGCTGAGCAGTAGCCAAAGCCAGGGCCGGCGATCGCCATTCGACATGGGCGAGAGCATGGAAGGCTGCAGCCAGCGCAGGTAAGCGCAAAAAGCGGCTGTCGAGAGCGCTGCTACCGGGACATCCAGCATCAATCGGCGAGATTCGGAGGCGATCCCGCTCATGCCCAGCAGAATTCCGGCAGCAATCAGGCCGGTTTCGAGCCTGCCGGTAAAACGTTTTCCCAGCCAGACGACGCAACCCAGCAGCAGCAGCGAAAACGACACGGTGACGGCTCGGGCGGCAGCCAGAGAAGGGCCGAAGGATTCGTAGCTGATGCAGGCCATCCAGTAGACAAAAGGAGGCTTTTTCAGGCGTGGCAGGCCGTCAATGAAGGGTACCCACCAGTGACCATCCTGCATCATCTGCAGGGGAATGCGTACACCAAGCAGGTATTCGTCCTTGCCGGTCAGGCCTGTAGGGGAGCTGATGCCAAGGCCGAGAATCAGCGCAGCGAGCAGAAGGAGTATTGGGGCTTTAAGTCGTTGCATCGACAAGAAACTCCTGTCCCTGCAGCAACATCTTGCCTGATCGTCCGGGCAGTTCCCCCATGACGACCTCGTGGCGAGGAAGCTGTTCTGCCACCAGGCCGGCGTAGAGGGTCTTCAAGCTCACCAGATCGTAGCCCTGACGTTTCCAGCCTTCCAGCAGGCGATCAAAGACTGGCAACAGTTTCATCCCCTCCAACTCGGCATGCAGTGTGTAGACATGGCCATGTTCCGGTGCGAAATTCGTCAGTGCCAGCAATCGTTCATGTACGTTGTGCTCGGTCACGTCGTCAATGCCGATCAGTTCGTCCAGCGTCGGAAGCGTGGTGGGCAGTTGCGGACACTGCACGATTTCGGCATTCCATACCGGCATGAAGGGATGGCTGCCGCGGCAGTCGGAGGCATAGTCATAACCGAAGCGCTGCGTCATGCGTAAGGCGTGCGGGTTCATCTGCCAGCCAGCCGCGCCATGCACCTTGGGCTCGTCGCGAAAGACGTTGGCAAACTGGTTGTTGGCAAGGCGCATTTCACGCTCTGTCCAGTTCATGTCAGCTGTCACCACGCCATCCTGCCATTTGACGTGGTCCCAGCAATGGATGCCAACTTCAAAGCCTTCATCTCGTGCCTTGCGCATGATGTCGGCACAGCCGCGACCGATATCCGGTCCTGGCAATAACGTGCCATTGAGTAGTGTCCGGAAGCCGTAGTGCGATACGACGGAGGTGCGCGATACCTTGTTCAGGAAGCCGGGACGGAAAGCGCGCTTGATCGCGCGTCCGGTGTGGTCACGACCGAGCGAGAAAAGGAAAGTGGCACCAGCTTCGTGTTGACGCAAGACGTCAATCAGACGTGGCACGCCATGCCGGGTACCTCGATAGGTATCAACGTCGATCTTGAGCGCGAGTAATGGCACGCGCGCTCCTCAATCCATCAGCTTGCGGGCTTCGGCAACGTCACTACGGTAGGCTTCGAAAATGCCGCGCAGTGCATCTTCAAACTTAACCGTGGGTTCCCAGTCAAGGTCTGTCATGGTGTTGGTGATCTTGGGGACGCGATGCTGCGTGTCCTGGTAACCCTTGCCGTAATACTCGCCTGAGGTCGTTTCAAGCACTTTGACCTTGGCGGCCGTATCGGCGTATTCGGGATACTGTCTGGCCAGATCCAGCATCATCGTGGCGAGTTCGCGGATCGAATAGTTGTTCTTCGGGTTGCCGATGTTGTAGATCTTGCCGTTGGCGATTTCGTTCTTGTTGTCGATGATCTTGACCAGGGCATCAATGCCGTCGGTGACGTAGGTGAAGGAGCGCTTTTGTGCGCCGCCATCGACCAGCTTGATCGGTTCACCGCGCACGATGTGACCCAGGAACTGGGTGATGACGCGGCTGGAGCCTTCCTTCGGCGTATGGATCGAGTCGAGGCCGGGGCCGATCCAGTTGAAGGGGCGGAACAGCGTGTATTGCAAACCTTCCTGCTGGCCGTAGGCGTGGATGACACGATCCATCATCTGCTTGGCACAGGAGTAGATCCAGCGCGGCTTGTTGATCGGGCCGAGTACGAGGTTGGAGTTTTCCGGATCGAATTCGGGATCCTGGCTCATGCCATAGACCTCGGACGTGGAGGGGAAGATCACCCGCTTCTTGTATTTGACCGCTTGACGGATGATGGGCAGATTGGCTTCGAAGTCGAGCTCGAAAACCCGCAATGGTTCCTTTACGTAGGTGGCCGGAGTCGCAATTGCAACCAGCGGCAGGATCACGTCGCATTTACGTACGTGGTATTCGATCCACTCCTTGTTGATGGTGATATCTCCCTCAAAGAAGTGGAAGCGCGGGTTGTCGAGAAGGTGTGCGACACGCTCCGAATTCATGTCCATGCCATACACCTCCCAGTCCGTGGTGGCCATGATGCGGTTGGACAGGTGATGGCCGATAAAGCCATTGACGCCGAGGATGAGGATTTTTTTCATGATGTGGTCAATTCAGGGAAATCGGGTTTGCACCCAGGCGCAGCGGCAGCGAAACAGGATCCAGGGTTTCGCCATCCAGTATCAGGGAGAGGATTCTAACAAGGCCACCGTCACCGCATCGGGCGAACAAGCGCCCATCGTCAAGCATAAGTTGCGGTTTGCCAGCCACTTCTGGTGCGAACGCCACCCCGAGGCTGCGGGTGATGACAAGCTTGTGCCCGGCGAATTCACAAAAAGCACCAGGGTAGGGTGGGGCTACGGCACGAATCAGGTTATGGACTTCCGCTGCTGGTCGTGACCAGTCAATCCGGCCGTCTTCGGCCTTGCGACCGCCAAAGTAGCTGCCTTGCCTGAGGTCCGGTTTGAGGTGTGGCGCATGGCCGGCGATCAACAAGGGCAATGCCCCACAGAGCGCGATTTCGGCTGCCAGTGTCACCTTGTTGAATACTTCGCCTGCTGTATCGTCGGGCAGAATAGGTACGGATTGCTGGGAGACGATTTCACCGGCATCCGGCTTTTCCACCATGCGATGCAAGGTGGCACCGGTTTCGCGTTCGCCCTTGATGATGGCCCAATTGACCGGCACCCGGCCGCGGTATTTTGGCAGCAACGATCCATGCATGTTGTAGCTGCCGCGACGGGGAATTTCCAGCAGCGACGGCTTCAGCATCAGGCGGTAATAGAAGGAAAAGAAAAAGTCCGGCTTCAGTGCGGCGAGCCGTGCGGTGAATTCCTCGGTGTTCGGATCTTCTGGCGTCGCGACGGGGATGCCGTAATCGTGTGCCACATCCGCAACGTGCTCGAACCAGATGTTCTCGTTCGGATTGTCTTCATGCGTGACGACGAGGGCAAGGTTGACGCCGTGGGCAAGCAGCACCCGCAGGCAGCGCGCACCGACATTGTGGTACGCGAATACGACCGCAGTTGTCATTCGCTTCGTTCCAGGATCGCTCCTATCCGATAGCGGGGTCGGTGGCGAACCTGCTGGTAGATACGTCCGACATATTCACCCAGCAGGCCGACACCAAACAGCGTCAGCCCGATCAGGAAGAAGGCGATGCCGAACAAGGTAAACAGTCCCTCCGCCTCTGGCCCCATGACAATGCGGCGAACTGCCAGAAAACCGACGAATATTGCCGAGAAAATCGAAATGATGATTCCCAGCATCGAGAAGAACTGCAAAGGCATCAGCGAAAAGCTGGTCATCAAGTCGAAGTTGAGCCGGATCAGGGTATACAGCGAATATTTTGATTCACCGGCATGACGTTCCTCGTGCGCGACTTCAACTTCGGTCGGGTGTTGGGCGAATGAATAGGCCAGTGCCGGGATGAATGTACTGACTTCCTGGCAGCTATTGATGGCATCGATGATGTCGCGTGAATAGGCGCGCAACATGCAACCCTGATCAGTCATCTTGATCCGGGTGATTTTCTCGCGCAAGCCATTCATGGCTTTCGATGCATGGCGACGGAAGGCAGTGTCCTGACGGTTCTGGCGCACGGAGCCAACGCAGTCATGGCCTTCGCGAACCTTTGCCACCAGTTTGCCGATTTCCTCCGGTGGGTTTTGCAGGTCGGCATCCAGCGTAACGACGATGTTGCCACGGCAATGCTCAAAGCCGGCCATGATTGCCATGTGTTGGCCGGCATTGGCCGCCAGCAATATGGCACGGGTAACGTCTGGGCGACGCTGGAATTGCTCGCGCAACAGGGCAGCCGAACGATCGCGACTACCGTCATTGATGAAGACGATTTCGTAGGGCGATTGCAGGGCGTCGAGTGCCGGATACAGGCGGTCGAAAAGCGCGGGTAAGCCCGCCTCTTCGTTGTAAACCGGAACGATGACTGAGATTTCCGGAGCGCTCATTTCTTCATGGTCCGCAGTACAGTGGCAACAGCGGAACAGACGCGATCCACGTCTGTATCCACCATCGCCGGAAATAAAGGAAGTGTAACGGTTCTGGCTCCGACGTCTTCGGCATGAGGGAAGTCGCCCGGCCGGTATCCGAATGGTCGGTAAAGGCTGAATAAGTGCAGGGCAGGGTAGTGCACGCCGACCCCTATATTCTTGTGTTTCATCTCGGCGATGAATTGCCCGCGATCGACCTGTGACGGTAGCAGTATCTGAAACATGTGCCAGTTGCCATTGCCGAAGTCGGCAAGCGGCAGCCCAAGGCCAAGCGCAGCATCCAGCGTCGTCAGATAGCGCCGTGCCAGTTGTCGCCGTCGCTCGGTGAACTCCTCAATGTGCTTGAGTTGGCCAAGGCCTATGGTGGCGGCGATATCAGTGAGGTTGAACTTCCCTCCCAACACATCCACATCCATGCCGCCATCGGCGAAGCGCCTGACGCCTTGCAGACGCAGGCGTTCGCATAGTGCGGGATCGGCATCTTCGGGTAACACGAGGGCACCGCCTTCGCCCGTCGTCAGGTTCTTGTTGGCGTGAAAGCTGAATGACACGAAATCACCGCCTGCTCCGATCCGCTTGCCGTTCCAGCTGGCGCCAAAAGACTGCGCGGCGTCTTCGACAACGCGCAGCTTGTGCTGATGGGCAATCTCATACAGCCGGTCGCGATTCACCGGCATGCCGGCGAGGTCGACCGGGATGATGGCTTTGGTTTTTGGGGTGACGGCGGCTTCGGCCTTTCCCAGGTCCATGTTGCGCGACACGGGATCAATATCGACCAGTACTGGCGTCGCACCGACTTCAAGAATGACGTTGGCCGTCGCGACCCAGGTCAGTGGGGTCGTTATGACTTCGTCGCCTTTGCCGACGCCTGCCAGGCGCAAGGCTACTTCAAGCGTTGCCGTACCGGAATTGAAGGCGCGAACGGTTCGCCCGCCACAGTATTCTGATATTGCGGCTTCAAACGCCAGTACCTTGGGCCCGCTACTCAACCAACCCGACCGCAGGACGGCACTGACCTGTGCGATGGTGTCCTCATCAATGGTCGGTCTGGTGAAAGGGAGAAATGTGGTGTCGCTCACGACCGTGCTACCAGCACCACACCGACGATGATGAAACCGATGCCCAGCATTTTGTGCATGCTCAGTGCTTCACCCAGCCAGTAATAGGCAATCACCGCATTGACCACGTAACCGATCGACAGCATGGGGTAGGCAAGGCTTACCGGTACGCGTGACAGCGCCATGATCCACACTACCAGGCTGACGGCATAGCACGCCATGCCGGTCATGATAAAGGGCTGAAATGCGATTTTCATACCAATCGGAATGATGTTATCGAGATGAAACTCGAAGTGGCCGACGGCATTGGTGCCGGCCTTGAGCAGGAGTTGTGCACTGGCATTTAGCAGTACACCCGTCAGGATCAGGGCAAAGGCAATGGGGCTCACGTTGGTTTTCTCACAATAATCGCGCGGGTATCTCGGGCAATCTCGTTCATGGGTAACCCCTCGGTCAGGAGTTCATTGTAGGTGTCAATTGACATGATGGCGAAAGCATCGGCGTCGTTGGCCCAGCGCCGCTTGAACTCTGTCATGGTTGGTATCCATTTTTGAGGTTCCTGCGCCATTCCGAAGGCTAGCTCGTCCTGGTAGGCCACGACGGTGACGGTGCGCTTTATGTAGAAGGGGAGCGTCTGCTCGTAACGTTGAACACTGTAGAAGGGCACGTCGGGTTGCAACAGCGGCCTGACCTGTGCAGCGATGTGTGCCGATGAAGTGGCAAGCGACAGGTTGTCGTGTCCCAACAATGGCGGAAATGTCAGCGCAATCCCGCCCAGCGCCACGGCAAACAGTGCGGCAACGATCCGCTTTTTCCACACCAAAAACATGGCGGCGAAAATAGCAATCAGCATCGATACCCCGGCAACATAGAGCCAGCGCACAAACTTGTCGAGCAGTTCCACCGGAGTCACAAAGTCGGCATCCAGATCGATCCGGTACAGTTGGCTGATTCCCAACAAGCTGAGTCCGCCGAGGATGAGCAAATGACTTAGCAACGCACGCGGTGAAATCCGGACCAGTTGACTTGCCCCCAGCATTGCCAGGGCAGGAAATACCGGCAGTATGTATGGCGGCAGTTTGGAGTCTGAAAGGCTGAAAAACCCGAAGGTGACGGCAACCCAGAGAAAAAGAAATCTCTCGCTCTGGAAAGTGGCGGCAGGGTTCCGCTTCCACGATTTGCAAAACGCATGGAGCAGAAGGAAGCTCCAGGGCAGGGCACCGGCAAGATAAATGGGAATGAAATACCAATCAGGTTGGTAGCGGTGGTGCACCTTTGTCAGGAAGCGCTCGAAGTGCTCGTGGATGAAAAAAAAGCGCGCGAATTCCGGATTCTTGATGGAGACCGCAACAAACCATGGGGCTGCAACGGCCAGAAAAATCAGCAGACCGGAAAATGGCCTGAGTTTTTTCCAGGGAGAAATATCGCGGTTGAGGATTGTGTAGGCAACCAGCGTTGCGCCCGTAAGGACGATGGCAACCAGTCCCTTGCTGAGCACGGCCAGCGCAAGTGCCGCCCACATGAGCCACATCCACTTGCGCGATGTTCTGGCCTCCCCTTGTTGTGCAAGCAGGAATGCAGTCCACGCGACTTGCAGGAAAAAACTCAGTCCCATGTCGAGTGTGATGATGTGGCTCATCACGATAAAAAGCAGGGTACTGGCCAGAATGGCGGCTGCCAGTAGTCCTTCCTGCTTGCCCCACAGTCGTCTACCGGCCCATGCAGCCAGCAGCACGCTGAGAAAACCGGTCAATGCCGGCCATAGCCGCGCAGTCCATTCGCTTTCACCAAAAACTTTATAGCCTGCCGCTGTTGCCCAATACTGTAGTGCAGGCTTTTCAAAGTACTTGATGCCATTGAGTCGTGGCGTCAGCCAGTCGCCGGTCGCCACCATCTCGCGTGGAATTTCCGCGTAGCGACCTTCATCCGGCCTCACCAGCTTGCGGTAGTCAAGGGTGCCGAACCAGACTGCAAACAAGGCAATCCAGATCAAGAATACAGCGCGGTTGGAGGTTTTCATTCGATGATCAGCGCAGCGATGACGGCGCGGCCTTCGGCAAGCAGTATGTTGTAGGTGCGGCAGGCGGCAGCGGTATCCATGACCTCTATCCCGATCCTGTCTCGCATCAATGAGGTCAGGATTGCTCGTGGCGGAAAAACCTGACGCAAACCGGTACCAAGGAGTATTACGTCGCAGTTCTTTTCAAGTCCGGACAAGTCCGTGACGTTCAGTTCACTGACTGATTTCACCGGCCAGTGGAGAAGAACCCGGTCGTGGCCGATGATGAGGCTGTCATGGTGTGTCTGTGCGTTGATGGTAACGAAGCCGGGCCCATACGCGGTGACGACATTCTGGCCCTGCGGTCGTTCGGCTTGAATTTTCATTCTCGTGGGGTTGCCCCGCGAAAGATTTGATTCCAGGCGGGTTTGCGGCTGTTATGGGGCTTGGTTAGAATTATACCTTCGCCTTTTGTGCGGGTTATAGCGCGAAAACAGGCACAATTGGGACTGTTTTGGCCACGGTTGGCCATTGGCTTGCTTCGCCAGAAATTGATACGGAATCGGAAAAACCATGCAACCGGTAAAAAAGTCTTCCAAGCTGGATAACGTCTGCTATGACATTCGCGGGCCGGTGCTTGCACACGCCAAGCAGATGGAAGACGAGGGTCATCGCATCATCAAGCTGAATATTGGCAATCTCGCCCCCTTCGGCTTTGAGGCGCCCGAGGAAATTGTTCAGGACATGATTCGAAACCTGCCCGAGTCCTCCGGATATTCCGATTCAAAGGGACTTTTTTCCGCGCGTAAGGCGATCATGCATTACACGCAAGAAAAAAATATCGCAGGTGTCACGATTGACGATATCTATCTGGGCAATGGCGCTTCGGAGATGATCGTCATGTCGATGCAGGCGCTGCTGAATGCAGGGGATGAAGTCCTGGTGCCGGCACCCGACTATCCGTTGTGGACCGCCGCCGTCACGTTGGGAGGAGGCACGCCAAGGCACTACGTTTGTGACGAGCAATCTGGCTGGTTGCCTGACCTGGCAGATATTCGCGCCAAAATCACGGCGAACACGCGAGCGATCGTGGTCATCAACCCCAACAACCCGACAGGGGCCCTCTATCCATCCGAAATACTGCGTGAAATTGTCGAGATTGCGCGGATCAACGACCTGATTGTCTTTGCCGACGAAATTTACGACAAGGTGCTCTACGATGATGAGCAGCATGCCTCCATTGCGTCTCTCGCCGATGACGTGCTGTTCATTACCTTCAATGGCCTGTCCAAGAACTATCGCTCCTGCGGATTCCGCGCCGGCTGGATGGTGGTGTCCGGCGAGAAAAAGCACGCGCGCGATTACATAGAGGGGCTCAACATTCTGGCGTCGATGAGGCTTTGCTCGAATGTTCCGGGTCAATACGCGATTCAGACGGCACTTGGCGGCTATCAAAGCATCAAGGATCTGGTTGCTCCCGGTGGCAGGCTGGCGCGGCAGCGCGACCTGGCATGGAAACTGATTACCGAAATTCCCGGCGTCAGTTGTGTCAAGCCGAAGGCTGCGATGTATCTGTTTCCACGGCTTGACCCCAACATGTATCCGATTGATGACGATGAGCAGTTCATCCTGCAATTGCTGCAACAGGAGCGCGTGCTGCTGGTACAGGGCAGTGGCTTCAACTGGCCCAGCCCCGACCATTTCCGTGTGGTATTCCTGCCGCATGAGGATGACCTGAAGGATGCGGTCGGTCGTATTGCGCGCTTCCTCGACGGATATCGTCGGCAGCATGGAAAATAAAAAGTGCGAGGTTCGTGAGTGAAGCAAAAGCATGAATAATCGCAAGGCAAAAACAACATCATCAGGCCCAGACAAACTCCTCTCAAGGGTTTTACCCCCTAACTCTCCACTCCTTGTTGCCCATTAAAGAACTATGAAACCAATCAATGTCGGCCTTCTTGGCATCGGCACCGTCGGCGGCGGTACCTTTACCGTCCTCAAGCGCAATGAAAACGAAATTACCCGTCGAGCCGGTCGCGCAATCCGCATTTCTGTGGTGGCGGACAAAAACATGGCGTTGGCGCAGCAGGTCGTTGGGGAATCGGCAAGGATTACAGATAACGCTTTTTCAGTGGTGAGTGATCCGGATGTCGACGTCATCGTCGAGTTGATTGGCGGTTATGGCGTCGCAAAAGAGCTGGTACTGAAAGCCATCGAAAACGGCAAGCATGTTGTCACGGCCAACAAGGCTTTGCTGGCAACCCACGGTACCGAAATCTTTGCAGCGGCGCAGAAAAAGGGCGTCATGGTGGCTTTCGAGGCCGCCGTCGCTGGTGGAATACCAATCATCAAGGCCGTACGGGAGGGGCTCAGTGCCAATCGTATCCAATGGATTGCGGGCATCATCAATGGCACCACCAACTTCATCCTCTCCGAGATGCGCGACAAGGGGCTGCCGTTCGCCGAGGTACTGAAAGAAGCCCAGCGCCTGGGATACGCTGAAGCCGATCCGACTTTCGATATCGAAGGCGTCGATGCCGCGCACAAGATCACGATACTTTCAGCGCTTGCCTTCGGCGTGCCAGTCCAGTTCGACAAGGTACATGTCGAAGGTATCAGCAAGCTTGAAGCGGCGGACATCAAATATGCGGAACAGCTTGGTTACCGCATCAAGCTGCTGGGCGTCACCCGCCGCAAGGCAAACGGGATCGAATTGCGAGTGCATCCGACCCTGATACCGTCCAAGCGACTGATCGCCAATGTGGAAGGGGCGATGAATGCGGTGCTGGTACAGGGTGATGCCGTGGGCTCCACCCTGTATTACGGCAAAGGTGCAGGTGCAGAGCCTACCGCGAGTGCAGTGATTGCCGATCTGGTCGACGTTACGCGCATGCTGACGGCCGATCCGAACAATCGCGTTCCGCATCTGGCCTTCCAGCCCGATGCGATGGCCGATACGCCGATACTACCGATGTCGGAGGTGGAAACCGCGTATTACCTGCGTTTGCGGGTCGAGGACAAGCCTGGCGTATTGGCAGACGTCACGAGAATACTGGCCGACCAGGCGATTTCCATTGATGCATTGCTGCAGCGCGAACCGACCGAGGGAGAAACTGACATCATTATTCTGACCCATATTTGTATCGAAAAGCAGGCTGACGCAGCCATTGAAAAGATCGAAGCGCTACCTGCTGTCAAGGCGAGGGTGACCCGCCTGCGTATGGAAGAGCTGAACGGATGAGCGAGGCGTTGCCAGCTGACAAGGCAAGTGGGGCTGGCCCCAAAGCCGGCAACGGTGCGGCCAAAAAGCCCAGGGCCGAGCAGGCCAAGCGGCGCCCGGGGTTGTCGCGCGAAAAAATACTGTCCGAGGCGACCAAACTGTTTGCGGCGCGCGGCTATGCCGCCATCTCCATTCGCGACATTGCCGGTGCCTGCGGCATCGGAATTCCGTCGATTTATCACTTCTTCGGCGACAAGGACAGCCTGTATGTCAGTTGTTGCGACCAGTTGTTTGGTGAGGTCGAGGCGACCCTTTGTGGCAGTTTCAAAGAAGGAGCCTCCAGTCACGACCATATTCGCGATTTCACGATTGCGCTGTGCAAGGCCCTGCTGAAAAACCATGATTTTCGCCGCCTGTCGCAAATGGAAGTGCTGCAGGATGAGCACCGAAGCATCGAAGAAATCACTGCCCCGCACTTCATGTCCCCCTTCAAACTGTTGGTCAAGGATATCGCGGCTTTGATCGGGGAGGAGGGCACGACGGAGCGGGCTGTCTTGATTAACGCCTTGGCCTACGGGCAAATCCAGTTGCAGAGGATTGCGCAGATCGCTGGAACCGACGTGACTCATGGCGGCAGCCCGGAAAGGCTCGCCGAGTACGTATTGAATGTCGCACTTCCGGGCCATGACTGGAGCCGCTGAACGCGGCGGTTTTTCGTAGGTTTTCCTTTACATGGCAAGCATGGCTTGCTACTATAACGATCGTTCTACAGCGGCGTCATGGAACGGCTGGAAATCGCTGGCTTTTCACCGCTGTTCGGCCACGTCAGGTCGGCAAACTTATACGATAAATCCGGCCAAATCGGCGCTCGGCGAACCACTCAAACAAGAAAGAATCCGGAGGCAAGCATGAATTCCCCAATTGCTGACAGCATCGACGTCGAACTGAGAACCAAGTTCGACCGCTTGAAGAAGGCCGCGAACACTGAGTTGTATCCGACGGCCGCCGTCAGGCGGGATCGCCTGCTTCGTGCAGCCGACGTGCTGGTCAAGAACGAACGTCATATCGTTCAGGCAATCGACGCCGATTTCGGTGGTCAGCCCGAAGCACTGAGTCTCATCGTCGACGTATTGGCACCGGCACGTTCGCTGAAACACGCGGCAAAGCATGTCGAACGCTGGATGCGCCCTGACATGCGCAAGGCCGAATTTCCGCTTGGTTTGATGGGAGCGCGCGCTGGTGTGTTCTATCAACCGATGGGCGTGGTTGGCAACATGTCGCCGTGGAACGCGCCGATCGCGCTGTCGTTTTCGCCGCTGGCCAGCATCCTCGCCGCCGGCAATCGCGTGTTCATGAGGCCATCCGAACTTTGCCCGCAGACCACGGACCTCATTGCGGAAATGATCCGCAGCGCTTTTGATCCCACGGAGATCGATGTCGCGGTCGGTGGTGCGGATCTGGCAAGGGCGTTTACCTACCTGCCATTCGATCATTTGCTGTTCACGGGAGGGTCGGGCACGGCGCGTCACGTCATGCGCGCGGCTGCCGAGAACCTTGTTCCGCTCACGCTGGAACTCGGCGGCAAGGCGCCCTGCATCATTGCGCGCGGGACCGATCTGACCACTGCAGCGAACAAGTTCGCGCGCGGCAAGACCATGAATGCGGGCCAGGTGTGCATGGCGCCAGACTTCGCCTACGTCCATCGCGACGATAAGGAGAATTTCGTTCGTGAGGTCAAGGCGGCCGTCACACGCATGCATCCGCAGTTTTCACGCGGACCGGATTTCACGCGGGTTCATCTCGATCGCCAACGCCAGCACCTGGCGGCAATGACGGCTGATGCCGTTCAGCGTGGAGCGAAAGTTGATGTTCTTGACGGCACGCCGATTGATCAACTGGCAGTAGCAGATCGGTTTCCCCCGGTGATCGTTGTCGATCCGCCGCTGGACTCGGCCATCATGCGGGATGAAGTCTTTGGCCCCCTCTTGCCCATCGTTACCTACAACACACTGGAAGAGGTTGCCGAGATGCTGACTCATATGTCGCGTCCGCTCGCGCTGTACTTCATTGGCGGTACTGCCGAACAGAAGGAGTTCATGCTCAAGAACACCTATTCTGGCGGGGTCTCATTTGACGACGTCCAGTTCCATATCATGATGCAGGACGTTGGGCAGGGCGGCGTTGGCGAGAGCGGGATGGGTCGCTATCTTGGTTTTGAAGGCTTCAAGACCATGTCGAACTGCAAGTCCTTCGCCCAACGCCCCTGGATCGATGTTACGAAGTACATCAATCCTCCATACAGCGCTGGCCTCCTCAAGGCATTGCGCAAAGCCGTCAGCTTCTGAATCCAAATCAAAAACATATTGATTAGCCCCCGGAGAAATATATGGTCTGGCAACAACCCCATCAATCGAGATTTTTAAACGTTCAGCCCGGACTTGGACGGTTTTTTGTCAATCGCACGGCGTTTACTAGTTCAAAGGTCTTCGAAGAAGAAAAATCGAAGCTGTTGAAACGATCCTGGGTCTTCCTCGGCCACGAGTCCGAGGTGGCCAAACCCGGCGACTACATCACGCGCAAGATTCTCGATTTCAACCTCATTTTCTGCAAGGATCGTACGGGTGCGGTGCATGCATACTTCAACTCCTGCACGCATCGTGGCGCCACGATCCTTCGCGACCCAAGCGGCAACAAGAAGAGCTTCACCTGTCCGTACCACGGCTGGACCTTTTCGAATGCCGGCAAGCTGGTCGACAAGAGCTGCAGCTACGGCTACCCGGAAAGCTTCGATGCTGACGGAACCTACGATCTGGTCAATGTGCCCCGTATCGAATCGCGCAGCGGCTTCTGGTTCGTCAATTTTGACAAGGATGCCATCGGCCTGGCCGAATACCTGGGTGATGCCGGCGATCGCATCGACATGATTGCGGAACATTCTGCTGCCGGGCTGGAAGTCATCAACGGCTGTCACGA
>CANJXH010000072.1 GCA_947478755.1 Betaproteobacteria bacterium
AACGCGGCCGCGCGGCAATCCGCCGACACCCAACGCAATATCAAGGCCCAGAGAACCGGTGGAAATGACCTGCAGGTCGTTATCGATCTGCCCCTGGCCCATTTTCATGATCGAGCCCTTGCCAAACTGCTTCTCGATTTGTGCCAATGCAGCCTGCAGAGCCTTGCTCTTGTTGTCGTCCATGAGATTCCTTCCAGATAGGTTGATGAAATTATGGCACAGATGTTGCTGAGCCAAGCCCTAAGCTTAATCAGGCAAGTGGCTCGCCAGATGAGCCAGGGAAAATGTCTGCCTTATTCGGCAGACGCGAGCTGTGCAAGCAGATTTTCGAGGGAAAACACGACGGATTGGCGACGAACGGCGGCACGGTCACCATCAAAAAACCTTGTCGCGGTTACTGCTTGCCCGCCGCGACGACACCACGCAAAACTCACCGTGCCGACTGGTTTGTCGGTTGTGCCACCGCCCGGTCCGGCAATACCAGTTACGCTGAGAACAACGTCTGCTTCGCAATTCGCCAAGGCACCCCTTGCCATGGCATTCGCGGTTTGTTCGCTGACTGCACCATGTGTCGCCAATATTCTGGGTGACACACCCAGCATCCGGATCTTTGCACCATTCGAATAGGTCACAAATCCGCACTCGAACCAGGCTGAGCTTCCAGCCGTCTGCGTTACCACTTCGGCGATCCAGCCTCCGGTACAGGATTCGGCGGTAGCAAGGGTGATCCCTTGCATGTGCAAGGCTTCGCCCACCCGCTTCGACAGTTCGGTCAGCGAATCGTCGGTGGTCACAAGTTGCCCCATAGCTGCTTCGCCAGCAGGAACACAAAGACGCTGTACCCGGCGGCAATCGCATCATCCATCATGACGCCGAAGCCATTCTTGACCTGGGTATCGAACCAGCTTGCGGGAAAAGGTTTGACGATGTCAAAGAAGCGGAACAACAGAAACGCCAACAATTGCCAGCTCAGCGCCGTAATGGAATACCCGGTGGGCACGAACATGAGCACGATCCAGAACGGCACGATTTCGTCCCACACTATCGATCCGTGGTCAACCACGCCCAGGTGACGGCCTGTGACGTGACAGGCGGCAATGCCAAAGGCAAACAGCAGGGCAAGCGCGGCATAAGTCACGGCCACACTTGGCAGCAAACCGAACAAGGGGAAAGTGAGCCACGCAAACAGGGTGCCTGCAGTTCCTGGTGCAAATGGCGACAAACCGCTGCCGCAGCCACAGGCAAAGAAATGCGCCGGATGCGCAAACAGAAACTTCAGTGGGGGCGCCGTACTTGTCTTTATTTTGAGCATTTGATTAACGGAAATGATCGTAGCCGAAGCGTTTGACGGTCACTGGCCTGCCATCGGCCCCAACCAGCCTGATTGTTTCACTACCTCTACTGACAACCGAACCGACCCGAGTGAGCGCTAACCGGAGCTGCCGCGACAATTCCTCGACGCGGTCCCGGTATCCGGGTGGTACGGTGAACGCGAGTTCATAGTCGTCCCCACCCGCCAACATGGAGTCACGAACCAGATCCGCGGACAGTTTTGCGCCGGTTTCCGGCAACGGCAGACAATCAACATGAATGTTGGCCGAGACCCCGGAAGCATCGAGAATATGGCCAAGGTCGGCGAGAAACCCATCCGAGACATCGATGGCCGCCGTCGCCAACCCCTGCAAGGCAAGGCCAAGCGCGACCCTCGGCTGTGGCTTGTGCAATGCCAGCAGACATTCGGTTTGCTGTGCACCTTCCAGCACACAGCGCCCCTGCAGATGCGCCAAACCCAAGGCCGCCCAGCCGGGGTTGCCCGAAACCCAGATGTCGTCCCCGATGTTCGCGCCGGAACGCATCAACGCCGTTCCCGCTGCCGCTTCGCCAAATAGCGTGACGCAGAAATTCATCGGCCCGCGCGTCGTGTCGCCGCCTATCAATTCCACGCCAAACGTTCGGGCACAGTCGAAAAAACCGCGGGCGAAAGCTGCTATCCAGGCTTCGTCGGCGACAGGCAACGCCATTGCCAGCAAAGCCCAGCGCGGTGTAGCGCCCATGGCGGCAATGTCAGACACATTGACCGCCAGCGTTTTCCAACCCAGGGCCTCCGGGTCCGTATCGTCAAAAAAATGGGTTCCCGCCACCAGCATGTCGGTCGACATCAACAACTGCATGCCGGGGGACGGCGACACAATCGCAGCATCGTCCCCAACGCCAAGCAATGCGCTTGGCGCTGGTCGCTTGAAATAGCGATCGATCAGGTCAAATTCCGAACTTGTACCTGCGGGCATGCGACCGGACCGCGGCGTTATCTCGCGGTTTCGTGGGGCCGCAGTTGCGGCACCAGCTTGTCGAGGATGCCGTTGACGAACTTGTGACCATCGGTCCCGCCGTAGGTCTTGGCCAGCTCGATGGCTTCATTGATGACCACCCGATACGGCGTTTCGATGTTGTTGCTGAGTTCAAAAGTGGCAAGCAACAGGATGCAGCGCTCGATCGGCGAAACCTCTTCCCAATTGCGAGAGACGTGGGGCGTGATCAAGTCCTTCAGGCTTTCTTCGGTACGCATGGCGCCGTGCAGCAAGGCCTGGTAAAGCTCGCGATCAACCTTGTCGAAACCTGCCACGCTTTCTGCCTGCGTCTCGATTGCCGCTTCGTCCTGGCCACCGACCTGCCATTGATAAAGCCCTTGTACTGCGAATTCGCGGGCGCGATGGCGGGGAGATTTCACCGCCGCCATTATTTGATCACCTTCAGCAGGTTGGCCATTTCAATCGCTGCCTGGGCCGCTTCCTTGCCTTTTTGTGCCATCCGCACCAGCGCCTGATCGTCGTTTTCAGTGGTCAGTACGGCATTGGCGACGGGGATGCCTGTTGCCAGCTGTACGTCGGTGATGCCGCGCGCGGATTCGTTGGAGACGATCTCGAAATGGTATGTCTCGCCGCGGATGACGCAGCCCAGGGCAACAAGCGCATCAAACTTGCCGCTCTGCGCCATGGTTTGCAGCACCAACGGAATTTCGAGCGCGCCCGGCACAGTGGTCAGCGTAACGTCACCGGCATTCACACCGAGCTGCAAAAGCTCGGCCGAACAGCCGGACAGCAGGCCCTCGCCGATATCCTGATTGAAACGACTCATCACCAACCCGATGCGCAGGCCCTTGCCGGCAAGATTCGGCTCGATTTCGGAAATGTCTGTTGCACGGGTCATTGCTTGATCCTTGGTCTCATGGGGTTGAACGTTCCGATCAGGGTGGTCGGAACAGGCAGCTCCATCGAGGAGCCGCGAATGCCTGCATTTTACGCGGGATTCAACATACGCTCGACATACCGCGCGATCTGATCGACCTCGATGTTGACGCGCTTGCCGGGCGCAAGATCGGACAGCGTGGTGACTTCAATCGTATGCGGGATCAGGTTGATCGAAAACTCGCAGCCATCAACACGATTGGTGGTGAGGCTGACACCATTCACCGCGATCGAACCCTTGCGTGCGATGTATTTCGCCAAGGCTTGCGGCACGCGAATGACCAGCTCATGAGACTCGCCAACCGGTGCGAATTTCACCACCTCGCCGACACCATCGACATGACCGGAAACAAGATGACCACCAAGCCGGTCAGCCAGACGCAGCGCTTTTTCAAGATTCAGTGCATTGCCGCCATCCAGTCCGGCCGTGCAGTTCAGGGTTTCGCGCGAAACGTCGACGGCAAAAAAATCCGGGCCGGACTCGACCACGGTGAGACAGACACCGTTGCAGGCGATCGAATCACCGAGCACAACATCGGCCAGATCAAGCTTGCCTGCATCAATGGTGAGGCGCACGCCATCGGCAAGTGCACGAGATTGGCGAATTTGGCCGACTGCTGCGACGATTCCGGTAAACATTGATTTACGCCCCGTGACAATTTGCGCGTAGTTTATCGGAGTGGTCGGCGTAATATTGCCGCCGGCCTCATCAAGTTGCTTGCCCGACTCTTGCTTATATGCGCTCCGTGAAGCTACGCGCCCCCATCCTCTACCCAAAATCATTTTTCAAGCTGCTCGCGGCCGGCTTTCTGCTGGCCGTGCTGCCTCTGGTTGCCGGCCTGCTGGCCAACATGGTCGCCATTCAGCGACTGGCAAACCAGAGCCAGCGCGCTGTCTATGATGCCGCCAGGGTGGTGCACGCCGCCAGAGAGCTCAGCGAGAACGCCACCGCGCTGGAACGCGCCGCGCAACAGGGAATCGTGTTGCAGGACCCGGTGATGTGGGACAGCTATCTGGCCTTGCACCGGCGCTTTGTCGAAGCTGGCGCAAAGATTGGCGCGATTTCCCCTGACAGTTCCATTCGTGCCGATCTCGATTCGCTGATGAGTCTTGAACAGGATCTCAATGATGCGCTCGCCACTGCGGGTACAAAGTCGCCGTTGGCACCGTCGATCGCCCGGAGATATGCCGAGGTATCGCTCGCCGCCCGCAACCTGCTCTCCCGTTCAAGCGCGCTGATCGACTCTGAAGCCGAGTCCTTGCGCAAAGCCGCTGCCGAGACAGAGTCAACGGTCAAGCAGCAGCTGTTTCTGTTGATCCCTGTCGCGATCTTTGTCGTTGCCGGGTTTACCTATTTGCTGGCGCGCCCGATTGCCCAGATTGAGCAGGGCATTCGCGATCTGGGCGAACGCCGATTCGGATCACGCATTGAAGTCAATGGACCGGACGATCTTGAACAACTCGGTCGCCAACTCGACTGGCTGCGTTTGCGACTGGTCGAACTCGAAGAGCAGAAAAGCCGTTTCCTGCGCAATGTTTCGCATGATTTGAAAACACCGCTCACCGCCTTGCGCGAGGGCTCGGACCTGCTCGCCGAGCAGGTGGCCGGACCGCTGACCGAGCGGCAACACGAAATCGTGCGCATCCTGCGACAGCACAGCCTTGAACTGCAGCGACTGATCGAAGACCTGTTGCAGCATGGCGAACAGGAGTTCCAGCAGGCACCGATCAAACTGCAGCCGCTCAACCCGGGCGAGATCATGCAGCAGATCGCCGACAAGCAGGTCCTGCCGATGGCCGCACGAGGCATTCGACTCAACGTGCATATTGATGATTTTGCGATGCGCAGCGATGCCGAACGGTTGCGCGTCATCCTCGACAACCTGCTCTCGAACGCCGTCAAGTACTCTCCCAGCGGCGGCATCGTCGGCGTATCGATCAAGCGTGACGGCAACAATGCGGCCTTCGAAGTCACTGACGACGGCCCCGGCGTCGCGACAGAAGATCGCGAACGCATTTTTGATCCCTTCTTCAAGGGTCGCGCCATCGCGGGTGGTCCGATAAAAAGCAGCGGCATCGGCCTCTCGATTGCCCAGGAGCATGTCATGGCGCTGGGTGGGAAGATTGACGTAGGTACCGGTCGCGGCCAGTTCACCGTGCTGTTGCCGCTCAACGACTGATGAACCGGCAACTTCTTGCATTCGCCAGTGTGCTTGCGCTGCTGCTGACCGGCTGCACGCATGTGAAGCCGCGCGACGATTACTGGATTAAGGCTGGTCAGGCGCACAGCAGCAACAATGCCATCTCGCTGCTGTATTACGCCGACTATCTGCGTACGCTGGAGGCGGCTGAGTATTCGGCGGAAGTCGAGCGCGTGCGGCGCCATTACGACAGCGACAAGACCGACTTTTTCCTGGTGCAATATGTGTTGACCTTGTCGGCTGCGGGAGCCGATCAGCGCAGATCATTGGCGCTGGCCGAGTCTTTGCTGAAGGACCGAAAGATAGCCGACGCAGACTTGAGCGCCCTGGCCCAGATGATCGCGGCGAATCTGGCCGAAAGACGACGGCTTGACAACGATGCAAGGCGCGCGGAAATCGGGGCCAAACGCGCAGACGAACTGGAAAAAAAGCTGGAAGCGTTGAAGACGATTGAAAAGAGCATGATCCAGCGCGCCCCGCGCAACTCCGGAAATCAATGAAGACAATGAGCGAAAAACACAAAATACTGCTGGTCGACGATGACCAGGATTTGCAAAAGCTGCTCGTCATGCGGCTTGAAGCCGCCGGTTACGCCATCACCACGGCCAACAGTGGCGAAGAAGCACTTGCCCGCATTGGTATCGAACGCCCGCAACTGGTCATTACCGACATGTGCATGCCGGGCATGGACGGCTCGGCCCTGTTTGAAGCCATTCGCTCGCAGCACCCGGCCTTGCCGGTGATGATGCTGACAGCGCACGGCAGCATTCCCGACGCCGTCGCTGCCACCAATCGCGGCATCTTCGGCTATCTGACCAAACCCTACGATTCGCGCATGCTGACCGAACAGATCGAGCGCGCATTGCGTTTTTCTGCGCAGGCCACTGCGGACACTGTTGCGGAAGACTGGCGGCGCGACATCGTGACGCAGAATGCCGCGATGGAAGATCTTCTGGCGCAAGCCAGGCTTGTTGCAGCCAATGACGCCAGTGTCATGCTGGCGGGCGAGTCCGGCAGCGGCAAGGAAATTCTGGCGCGGGCCATCCACCGTGTCAGCCCGCGCCACAACGAAGCCTTCGTGGCCGTCAACTGCGGGGCAATTCCCGACAACCTGCTCGAATCAGAATTGTTTGGCTATGTACGCGGTGCCTTCACCGGTGCCAACAAGGACTACAAGGGCCTGATCCGCGAAGCAGCAGGTGGCACTCTGTTCCTCGATGAAATCGGCGACATGCCCTTGCTGCTGCAGGTAAAGCTGTTGCGCGTATTGGAAGAACGCGAAGTGCGGCCTGTCGGTTCGTCTTCATCCTACGCCGTCGATATCCGCGTCATCAGTGCGACCCACCGGAATCTTGAAACCGAGATGGCCGAAGGGCGCTTCCGCAGCGATCTCTTTTACCGCCTGAATGTCGTCACACTCACGCTGCCCTCGCTCACCGAACGTCGCGACGACATTCCCCTGCTTGCAAACCACTTCCTCAAATCAGTTGCCGAGCGTTATCGGAAGGAGATCAACGCCTTTTCTCCCGATGCGATGGACCTGATGGTACGTGCAAGCTGGCCGGGCAATGTCCGGCAATTGCTCAATGTGGTCGAGCAGGCAGTGGCACTGTCTACCTCGCCGGTGATTCCGGGTTCGCTGGTGCAAAAGGCGATCCGCGAATTTGAAGACATCGTGCCCTTCGATGAAGCGCGTCGGCGTTTCGAGGCGGAATATCTGACCCAGCTGCTGAAAATGACCGGCGGAAACGTGGCGCAAGCGGCAAAGTTCGCGCAACGCAATCGCACCGATTTCTACAAGCTGCTCCAGCGCCATGCCCTGGAGCCGGCCTTGTTCAAGTAAGTCTCGGTAGGTCTCGTTCAGCGCCTGTCGCCTGATGGCGACAGGCGATTTCCGCGCCAGTGGCGGGTTTGCGCCGCTTGGCCGCTCAGGCTGTCGGCAATCACCGACACAACGCATGCCTTGCACACCCGATGCTGAGGTCTCGATTCATCATAAGACCTTGTTTTTCCAGACTTGGGCAGCATTGGCACAGCAATTGCGAAATACCTTTCTGAACAATCCCGATCGGGATCTCTTTCAAAAGGATCGTCGCCATGAGAACCCTTGCATCCATTGGACTGCTTGCCGCGCTACCGGTGTTGGCCGCCGTGTACACCAACCAGAGCAGAGAAAACATCGGCACCTTCTCCGGCGCATTGATTGGCGCCGCGGCCGGTGCTGCCCTGACCGCAAGCTATCCCGGCGCCATTGGCGGCGCTGCCATCGGTTCGTATATCGGCAACCGGGTTGGCAAGGACCTGGATCCGCTATCCGTCACGGCCAACCCCAACCACTAAGCCTCAGGAGAAAACTTCATGGAAACCTATAGCCGCCCCAAGTTGCTCTATCCCTCCATGGTGATTGCCGCTGTCGCCGTCACCCTGTTCAGCCTGCTCGGCATCGCCACCCTGACAGGTGCTCTGCCCTTTGCCCATTCGCAGACAGGCACGGGTTATGGCATCGATGAACAAGCGAGCAACCAGCAGGATGCGTCCGACAAGGTGCCGGCAGGCCACCTCGCGGCCACATGCAGCAATTGTGGCGTCGTCGAATCAGTACGCGCGGTCGAAGTCAAAGGCCAGGGCAGCGGCATTGGTGCCGTGGCGGGCGGCCTGACCGGGGCCCTGTTGGGTAACGGTATCGGCCAGGGCAATGGCCGCACTGCAGCGACAGTTCTCGGTGCCGCTGGCGGTGCCTACGCCGGCAACGAAATCGAGAAAAACACCAAGAAACACACCAGCTATCAAATCCGTGTACGCATGCAGGACGGCAGCATCAGGACCCTGCATCAGCATCAGGCACCCGGCGTTGGCAGTGGTGATCGCGTGAAGATCGAAAATGGCGCACTGGTGGATCTGTCATGATCCCGCCTTCGGCTGGCACCTCGATCCAGCACGTGTTCAACGATTCATTCGTACTTGTCGCCTCGGCAGCAATGTCGGCGTTGCGCAATACGCTGTCACCCGGGGCCGAAGTGGAGGTCGATGTCGGACAGTCCAGTTTCATGGTCCGCGATGGTGATCGCCGGATTCAGGTGGAGTGCAAGATGATCTCGTCGGCGATGACGCGGGTACGGGCTTGCGCCACCGAAGCCTTGATCAACGACAGCAAGACCGCCGCTGCCTTCATGGTGCAAACCTCAAGGTTGCTGGGCGAAACCCTGCCGGAGTTTCAGGGCGCTGCGCGCTGAAGCGAGGTGATGAACTTCTCGGGCGGCTGGTAGCCGATGACACGCAGCTCCGGAATTTCCTCCCCGTGTGCATTGAAGAACAGGATGCCCGGCGGTCCGACGAGACCAAATTTTTTGAGTAGCAGTTTGTCCTCGTCGGTGTTGGCAGTGACGTCGACTTGCAACAAGCTGAAATTCTGCATCGCCTTGCCGACTTGCGCGTCGGAGAACGTGTTGCGTTCCATCTCCTTGCAACTGGTGCACCAGTCGGCGTAAAAATCGAGCATGACCGGCTTGCCTGCCGATTTCAGTTTTGCGTCCAGTGCCGCCAACGAGGCTACGCGCTCGAATTGCGGTGCGTTTTCGATGGCTGCCGACTTGCCCAGAAAGGCCAGCGGACGCAAGGGATCCTGCGATCCCCCCAGTGCCCCGGCCAGCATCGCAGCCCCCGCCAGCAGCATGGCGACGCCCGCCCCTTTCCACAACTTCAACCAGCCACTCGCGTTGGGCGGCAGTGAGTCAAGCGCACGCAAGTAGATTGCCGGCATGATCAGCAACGCGGCCCAGCCCACCATCTGCGCCCACGCCGGGATCACGGGACTGACCAGCCACAAGGCGGTGGCCAGCAACACTACGCCGAAAAACTTCTTTACGGCCTCCATCCAGGGGCCGGTTTTCGGCAGCAGGGAGCGCGAAAACACACCGACGATGATCAATGGCACACCCATGCCCAGCGCCATCGCAAACAAGGCGCTGCCGCCCATCACCGCATTGCCGGTCTTGGCGATATAGAGCAGGGCACCCGCCAACGGTGCCGCGACGCAAGGGCCGACAATCAATGCCGACAGCGCGCCCATGGTTGCCAGCGCCAGCAGTGAACCGCCTTCGCGATTTGCCTTGTCGGACAGCCGGCTTTGCAAGGCCGTGGGCAACTGCAGCTCGTAGAAGCCGAACATCGACATTGACAACAGCACAAAGATCAGCGCAAAGCTGCCCAGCACCCACGCGTTCTGCAATGCGCTCGACAGCAGCGTGCCCGAATAGCCCGCCGCAACACCGGCAGCGGCGTAGGTGACCGCCATGCCCAGCACATAGGCGAGCGTCAGCACGAAGGCACGCAGATGGCTGACCGCATGCCCGTGATTGACGATGATGCCGGAAACGATGGGCACCATCGGCAACACACAGGGCGTAAACGAGAGCAGCAGGCCGAAGCCAAAAAAACTGGTCAGCACCAGCCACAGGCTGCCGTGTCCGAGAAGACGCGCAACATGCGAGGCATTGCCGTCGTCAAAGGGTTCGAGCTTGCTCGTCGCCGGCGTCATCGCCGGGCTGGCGACCATCTCGACATTCGCCTGCTGCGGCAAGGGCGGATAGCAGACACCGATATCGGCACAACCCTGCGACCTGGTTTTCAGCACCCAGCCGGCCATGCCGGCCGGCGCTTCGAAAGGCAGCAGCGCCTTGACTTCGTGGCGATAGGTTTCAACCTTGCCGAAGTTGGGATCATCGTGCAGATCGCCCGGCGGCAATTGTGCTGCGCTCAGCTTTACCGTTGTCGGCTCGGCACTGAACTTGAAGCGGTCGCGATACATGTAATAGCCATCGGCGATTTGCCAGCGCACCTCCAGCAAACCCGGCTCGACCACGCGCACGGATGTCAGCTGAAATGCCTGTTCCGGCTCAAGGGGCGTATCGACGGCGGTCGCCAGGCTGCCCATGCACAGCAGCGACAGGGTGGCCAGCAGTCGTACAAAACAGGTGATCAAGTGCATTCCTTCGCAATCCAGTCAAGATACCCGGGCAAACCGGCTGCTACAGGGACAGCAATAATTTCAGGAAGTTCGTAGGGATGCTGCTGGCGAATCGCCGATTCAATCGCCGCATATCGGCTGCGCGTGGTCTTGATCGCGAGGGGGATCTCTTCAGCGTTTTCGATTTTGCCCTGCCAGCGATAGACGGAGCGGCAGGGTGGCAGGATGTTGACACACGCTGCCAGACGCTGCTCGACAAGGTGTCCGGCCAGCATCTGCGCGCTGGCGACGTCGGGCAGATGGGTCAAAACCAGCAGTGTTTCCATGCCCTTATTCTACCTTTGGCCCGCTGCCAACTTGCGCTACGCTTTGCCCATATGCCTTCGAGACTTATCCCTTGAGCACCATCGCCGAGCTTCGCGCCAACGAAGTCAGCAACGGACGTCAACGTCTGGATGCCGGCCGTGCGACATTGGAGCGCTACCGCGCCAACGAGCTCGAAGAAGCCGAAGCCCTGGCATTGGCTCGCATCAAGGCCGATACCGAGCGGGCGCTGGCGCATCAGGCGCAAACACTGCGCGATGCCGAGCGTGCAGCCGAGCTGGTCGCCATCCAGCGCCGCACCACGGATCTGGAAGCCATCAAGGAAGCACAAAGCCGGCAACAGCTGGATCGTGAAGCCGAGGCAGCGGCAGCAGCCCGCAGCGCGGCGGACCGCCTTTCCACCATCACTGCCGACGAAAAGACCGTCGTCTTGATGGCCGCACTCGAAGCACAGCATTCCCGCCATCGCACCGAGCGTGAAGCACTGCAGGCGCGGCAGAAGAACTTCTGGACGCGGCTAAGCCTGGCCTGGCTCACCCTCCGCAGCGCATCGCCCATCGTCACCGGCATCGTGGCATTGCTGATCGGGGCCGGCATTGGCTGGTTGGCGACCGACGGCCGTCTCGGCTCGATTGCAAGCCCTGCGACTGAAGAAGCACCGCTCAAGCTTGATTTCTCGATCGCGACGCCGCCTGTTTCGAACCGGGGCAAATCGCATTAAACTGGCGACGGCCATTTTGCATGGCCGACACGTCGCTGGAACCAAACCACTGCAGCATAAAAGCAGAACGACTGTTCAGTTCCGATTGAACGGCCGGCTATATTGATCAAGCAGCGCCCACACAAAACATAAGGGCGCGCACCGATTCTGGAGGAGCAAATGGCAAAAAAAAGCGCAATCATCGTTGGTGGTGGACTTTCGGGCATGACGACAGCCTATCGGCTGAAGCAGGCCGGCTATCAGGTCACCGTATTCGAAAAATGCCCGCAGCCCGAAGGGCGCAACAAGTCGGTCCGTGTCGGTGATTGCATCATCGACGTGTCGGCCACCCTGATGGGCCCGACCTATGACCAGGTGTTCGCCCTGATCGACGAGCTCGGCCTCAACGACCAGCTCGAAGAGTGCCATGGCAATACCGCCACCTTCCGCGACGGCAAGATGCACCTGCTCAGCATCGACAGCCCCAACATGTCACTGGTCAAGACCGGGCTGCTGAGCCTGCGCAGCAAGATTGCGCTGCTCAAGCTGCAGTGGTTGCTGATGAAGTACGCCAAGAAGCACAACTTCTACAACCTCGGCACGATGGCGGGCACCGACAACGAGACGCTGTACGAATACTGCAAACGCAACTTCCCCGACGAAGTGTACGAATACCTGCTCAACCCGATGCACAAGTTTCTTTACCTGCACGATGGCAAGTACGGTGCGGTGGTCGAACTGTTCTGGTGGATGCACACCATGGGCACCACGGCGGCGCGCTCCTTCAAGTACGGCACCAGCACCCTGGTCAAGAAGCTGGCCGAGAACATTGACGTCCGCTGCAACCACACGGTGCAGAACGTCGGTCATGAAGGCGGGCGGGCCCATGTCACGGTAGAACACGACGGCAAGGTCGAACAGTTCAGTGCCGACGTCTGCGTGATCAGCACGCAAGGACCGATTACCGCGAGGATCTACCCGAGCGGCATGACCTCGGAGCAGCACGAATTCGTCGCATCGCGCCACTACGAACGTGTCACCGTGGTCAGTTTCTGCACCTCGGTGCGGCCGAAGCGCGATGTCGTCACCATCCAGACGCCGTCATCGCAATTTCCGGACATCGGCGTCATCATCTACGCACACAAGATCGCCTCGACCCGCGCGCCCGCCGACAAGGGCATCATCAATGTCTACTTCCAGAACGAATGGGCGCTGCGTCACCAGCACTTGAGCGATCAGGATCTGATGGAAGCGGCACGCAAGGAAATCGTCGACCTCGTACCCGAAGTCGCCGATATCGACGGCTTTCACGTGCAGCGCTGGGAGCATGTTGCCCCGATCCACGAAATGGGCGCCTGCGCCAAGATCGACAAGTTCATCAAGTCACTCGACCCCACCAGTCCGGTGCAGTTGATCGGCGACTACATGGTGTGCCCGAGCATGAACGTGGCGGTAACCCTCGCGAACCGCATCTCGGCCCGCATCATCGAGCAGCACAATATCAAGAAGGCCGCTTGATCGGTCCCGGGCGCGCTGTCGGGATGCGCCCATATCCCCTATTCGTTCCGCAGAGCCCGATAGAGGTGGTCCGCTATGTGCCCATAAGAGTCATTCGCTTGCAGCTCAACAAATGACCGCTTCTCGGCCGAAGGGGACGTTGAGATATGGCGAGTCGAAAGACTGCTAAGTGCCCAAAGCGACCGGTTAGTTTTGCGGAAGTCAGACATTCAGTACGGAGGGGATGGAAGGCTTATTTGCTGACTGCTCATCGGCGTTTCGAGCCAATGCGAATCGACGCTGCTGACATCAATGCACCGTCATCACACATTTCTTGACGGTACAGATGACATTTTTGGATTCGGCAGCCAGTGTAGAATCGGTACAGACCTTGGTTAAACTGCGGCACGCAGGAACACGACGACCGCCCCACAACGTGACAAGAACTAGGATACGCAGTTATGAGCAGCAGAAAAACTCTTGCCGGCATGCTGGCGGCAGGCACGCTATCCGTGTTGAATTTCGGGACGGCACTTGCCGCAGTCAGTGCCGAAGAAGCTGCCCAGCTAGATGGACCAGTACTGACCTGGATCGGTTCTGAGCGCGCCGGCAACAAGGAGGGCACGATTCCCGAATTTGCCGGCAAGGGCGTCAAGCCGCCACCAAGCTGGGATCCGAAGAACCCGGGCCAGCGTCCCGACCCGTATGGCGACAAGCCGCTGTTCACCATCACGGCACAGAACGTCGCTCAGTATGCTGACAAGCTCGACGGCATGGTCGAGGTGTTCAAGCGTTATCCCGATTACCGGATGGATATTTATCCTTCGCATCGCGACTACAAGGTACCGCAATACGTAAAGGACAACACC
>CANJXH010000073.1 GCA_947478755.1 Betaproteobacteria bacterium
ACTTGAGCGGAGAAAATGTCGAATTGCTTATTCTGGAGCGGCCGGGTAACCGGCCCCTGTTCTGGGAGCGGGGCGGCAAAAGGCGATCCCATCGCCACATCAGGCATCCCGTGTGGATCGGGCAAGTGAAAAGCGAGCAGGCGCTCACCTCTATCTGACAGCCAGTTGCTCAACGATGCCGCTCGCCGCCATTGCATGCCATCCAGAATCACAAAGGCCTTGCCGTTGACAGATTTGAGCAGGCGATCAAAAAATTCAATCAGGATCGGCGCGCGCAACGTGCCTTCATAGGCCAGCCACATCTGCTTGCCGCGATTGCTGACGGCGCGTACTACGCTGCTTCGAACTGCTGGCTGACTTTCCGCATCGCGCAGCGGAATCTCGTCAACCCAGAAGATGTCAGCCTGCTCACGCTGTGCCCGGGCAACAATGTTGGGGTAGGCTTTTTTATGCCACTGCTTCAGCGATTCGGAACCGGCGTCCAGGCGGGCAGCGGGCTTGATCACGGACAAGCCCCAGCGTTTCAGGTAATTGGTGATGGTGCGGTCTGGCAGGTCAATCTGGAGCTGTTGCCGGATCAATGCCCGCACGGCCGCCACTTGCCATAGCGAGGCGGACAGACCAAGCTGGTCAGGCGCCCGAGTCACCATGAGACGAAACAATTCGCGCTCCTGCGCCAGGGGCAGAAGCCGCCCGTCGCCGGCACTGCGCCCGCGCGCGCCAACCGTCACCCCTTCCCAGCCGTCCGATATGAATGCCTTGTGCGCGGCAATGATGGTTGGCGCACTCAGACCTGTCTGCTTCCTGATATCGGCCAAGGGGGAGCCCGACAGGCGCATTCGCACGGCTTCGAGACGCTTTTGATTAAGCGTTTCCAGTGGCAGCTTTCGCGAATCTGTTTTTTTCATAACAGTTAAAAGTTTTAATTACGCGATTCTAGGCGCAGTTGATCGGTTAAGGTATCGGCTGAAGAAAACCAACTGGAGGAATCACCATCATGAGCAGTGCAAACAGCAAGTTGCTGGAACAGATCATCGGAGCATCCCGTTCGGCCGGCGAGGCCATCATGGAAATCTACGCCACCGATTTCGATGTTGCCAAAAAATCCGATGCATCTCCAGTCACGGCCGCCGACGAAAAGGCAGAAGCCGTCATCCTCAAGGCACTAGCCACCATCGCACCCGATATCCCGGTGATTTCGGAAGAGGCCGCTTCGGCTGGGCATATCCCCGACGTCGGCAACCGTTTCTGGCTGGTGGATCCGCTTGACGGCACCAAGGAGTTCATCAGCAAAAATGGCGAATTCACCGTCAACATCGCGCTCATCGAAAATCACAAACCGGTTCTCGGGGTAGTGCTTGCACCGGCGCTGAACCGCATGTTTGCCGGCTCTGTTGGTGATGGCGCCTTCATCGAGGACGCAGCGGGTCGGCGCCCGATCAAGTGCCGCAAGACCCCGGCGGAAGGGCTGACCGTCGTATCGAGCCGCTCGCATGGTGATGCAGCGGCACTGGATGCATTTCTCGCCGGCCGCAAGGTCGCCTCGTCGGTCAATGCAGGCTCTTCGCTGAAGTTGTGCCTGATTGCCGCCGGCGAAGCCGACATGTACCCGCGCCTCGGGCGCACCATGGAATGGGATATTGCTGCTGGCCATGCGGTGCTCAGCGCGGCTGGCGGATTTGTGAAAACGCTGGAAGGCAAAGAGCTTGGCTACGGCAAGGACGGCCTGGACAATCCGCACTTCGTGGCAACCGGCGCCGACTGAACCTCGGCGTGTTGTCGGGGCAATGGTCGCCTGCGGGAATCTGGGAACGATACCGGCAATGGTATGTATCATTCCCTGACCAACTATAAGTGTCGACATCGTATCGGCGGCAGGAGGAGATTTCATGGGCTGGAAGATTGACAGCTTGCCGGACCAGTCCGGCAAGACATGCATAGTCACCGGTGCCAACGTCGGCATCGGGTTCGCGACGGTGAACTACCTTGCCGCCAAGGGCGCCAATGTGATCCTCGCATGCCGCAATGTCGATAAAGGAATCGCCGCCTTGGCCGACATCCGCAAAGCGACTCCTTCCGCAGATGTTACGGTTGAAAAGCTCGACCTTGCCAGTCTGGCGTCGGTACGATCCTTCGCAGACACGGTATTGGCACGATATCAGGGCCTGGATGTCCTGATCAATAACGCAGGCGTTGCCCTGCCGCCGCCGGGCAAAACCGAGGATGGTTTTGAAATCCAGTTCGGCACCAATGTCCTCGGACACTTTGCGCTTACCGGCCTTCTGCTTCCCTTGCTCTCAAAAACACCAGGGGCACGAATCGTCACACTAAGCAGTACTGCACACTGGTTCGCAAAGATTGATTTCGACAACCTGAACGCCGAACGCAACTACGACAAAACAAAGGCCTACGGCCAAAGCAAACTGGCCGACCTGATGTTTGCCTACGAATTGCAACGACGTCTCGAAAAAACCGGCTCGACTACTATGTCGCTTGCCGTCCATCCGGGCGTGGCGATGTCTGAATTGTTCCGCTACAGCGCAGGCCTTAATTTTTTTCTCGGGTTTCTTTCCCAATCGATTCACGAGGGCGCTTGGCCAACCTTGATGGCGGCAGTTGATCCATCGCTGAAAGGCGGCGAATTCATCGGTCCGGGAGGGTTCCTGACCATCAAGGGTGAGCCAACAGTTCAGCGGTCCAGCGACCGTTCGCATGATCCTGCTGTCGCATCAAGACTTTGGGATGTAGCCCAGACCCTGACCGGCGTGAAATATCTCTAGCCAGGTGCGTCATTGAACCTGATAAACAAATGGGGTGAGCAGCTATCCAGCCCCAGTCAAATCATCAACAATTCACAACGAGGAAAACAATCATGAACAGCACATCCGGATCAAAGCTGACGACGGCAACACCAGCGCTTGTCAAGGCATGGAACGAGTACCACGCAACGCTGGAAGAAATGCGCCTGGTCATGGAAGCGACTGAACGCTTTCAGCAGACACCACAACACCGTGCCAAGGCCTACCACACGCTGATGGAAATGCAGGCGATGGCCTACAACTTTGCCATCGCGCCGCGGATGAGCCATCCGCGTGTATTCGTCAATTGCGGCTGGCAGACAGACATGTATACGCTTGGCCAGAACGGCCAGGATTTTTATTATGGCGTCGCCTTCATTGATGGCCGTCAGTCCTATCGCCTGCGTGGCCGTATGGGCGATATTTCGCTGTTCCTGCTGCAGATCCTCAATGGTTTGTTCGGCGAACCGGGCGTCCATGCCTATGCCAACCATGACTGGGCTGATTTCAAGATTGATGCCGATGGCCGCTTTGAAGTCATCCTGAGCGCCACGCAACACCCCGGCAACTGGATAAAGATTGATGAGTCGGTTGGCTATCAGTTCATCATCATCCGCCGCGCGTTGACCGACTGGCACGGTGACAAGGGCGAACTGGAACTGGAGCGTATCAACGAACTGCCCGACAACTACTACGACGCCGATGAGTTTGACGAAGCCGCCATGGCAACCCGTATTCATCGCGCTGCCCAGTTTCTTCGCTATCTGACGCACGACTTCAACATCAATCTCTACGAGTGGTATCTCAAGAACGGCTCGCGCAAGAAGAACATGCTGACCCTTCTGCCGGGAACCAAGACCAGTGAAGTCGGCAGCCCCAGCGCCAACTACGCAATGGCCATTTTCGAATTGGCCGAAGATGAAGCACTGATCATCGAAATGGACAAGGTTCCGGACGGCGTCTACTGGTCGTTCCAGCTCGGTGACGTGTGGTCGCGCTCGCTGAATTACTCCAGCCGTCACAGCACGTTGAATAACGCGGAAGTCGTACCCGACAGCGATGGTGGTTTCCACTTGGTGGTTTCGCATCGTGATCCTGGCGTCAACAACTGGCTTGATACCTGCGGGCACATCGAAGGCACGGTCGTGTTTCGCAATTACCGTGCGATGCACGCGCCGGTGCCTTCTTCACGCACAGTCAAGTTCGCCGATCTTGCGGCAGAACTGCCAAAAGGAATGAAAAAAATTACATTGGCTGAACGTCAGAAGGCCGTTGAGTATCGGCGCCAGGGGCAGCTGAAGATGTACGGTGAATGAAATGACACGCAACAGCAATTCCCGCGTCAATCAATGGCAGCCTCCGGCGCGTCCCGAGTGGCTTCAACGCGTCAACGAAGAGGGGAGTTATCTCGACATCAAGAGCGTTGTGCCGCTGGATGAAGCCTCACTGATAGGGCATGCCAAAGCCAATACCGGCTTGAGCGATTTTGGCGACAACAACTGGTATGAGCCGTTCCAGTTGTTTCTCAAATCCCTGGAGGAAGAATCGCAGCTCACGCTGATGGGCCGGATCATGACGCGGTCGGATCTGCTGATGTACCTTGAGGGCAGGCTCCAGGTTGAGGAAGCCTACAAACAGCATCCCGAAATCGATGCCGTTGAACTGGCTCCACCGATGCTCATCATTGGCTCGGGACGAAGTGGCACCTCGGCATTGCAGAACCTGCTTTCACTCGATCCGGACAACGGTACACCGAAGCACTGGGAGGCGATGTTTCCCTGCCCGCCCCCGGTGGCAACGACTTATCACACGGATCCGCGTATCGCGATAGCAGACAAGCGCATGACGCAATGGAACCGGGTGACGCCCGAAATCATGTCCATGCACGAGTTCGGCGGGGAGATGCCGACCGAATTGATACAACTCGAGATGCTGAGTTTTCAGGCTCCGGGCTGGATGATCTTTTGCGGCTTTACACCGGGTTTTGATGCATGGATGTACCCTCGCAGTGGCGTACCCGGACTCGCCTACGCCAAACGCATCATGAAACTGCTGCAATGGAAAAACCCGCGCAAGCGCTGGCTGTTGAAATCTCCGGATTCCATGCGCTACATGCCGGACGTGTTCCATGTGTTTCCCAATATGCAATTGATCTGGATGCATCGTGACCCGCTGAAAACGGTTTCTTCCGTTGTCAGCCTGATCGGAACCATTCACTGGATGCGGAGCGACCGCAAGATGGATGAACGGGCCACTGCTCAACTCACCAACCCGGCCGGGCTGGCAGGTTTGTTCGGCATGGTCATGGATCAGCTGGATCAGGGCAAGGTGCCTGAAAAGCAGTTGAGCAGCGTGCAATATCAGGATCTGATCACCGACCCGATCGCCACCGTCGAAAAGCTCTACCGGCACATGGGCATCTCGCTGACCGATGCGGGGCGCGCAGCAATGCAAGCCTATGTTCGCGACAATCCTCGCGATGCGCGGCCGTCACATCAATACACCACGGGTAGCGCCGAACAGCTTGTTGAAGAACGAAAGCTGTTTGAGCGATACCAGGCCCGCTTCAACGTAAAGTCGGAATTTTGAGCGTACATCTTCAAGGCAAACAACTTCGTCAGAGGAAATCATGAGCGACATCAACAGCTACCGCGTCAAGCAATGGCAACCACAACCCCGTCCGGATTGGGTCAGCCGAGTCAATGAAGAGGGAACCTATCTGGACATCAAGAGCATCGTGCCGCTGGACGAGGATTCGCTGATCAACCACGCCAAAGCCAACACCGGCCTCAGCGATTTCGGGACCGAAGACTGGCGCGAAGCATTTCAGGTCTTCATCAAGTCACTCAACGATGAGGCTGACTTGAACCTCATGGGCCGCATCATGACCCGTTCCGACATTCTCATGTACCTGGAAGCCCGCCTGCATCTGGAGGACGCGTACAAGCGCAATCCTGAAATCAATGATGTCGAGCTTGCACCCCACACGCTGGTGGTGGGTTCCGGCCGAAGCGGTACGTCGGCCATGCAGAATCTGCTGGCGCTGGATCCGGACAACGGATCGCCACGCCACTGGGAAACGCTTTTTCCCTGTCCGGCACCCGAGGCCGCGACCTATTTCAGTGATCCCCGCATCGCCAAGGCCGACAAGATCGCGACGCAATGGGAGCGAGTGACGCCGGAAATGGCCTCGGTGCATGAATTCCGCGGTGACATTTCCACTGAACTGATCCATCTTCAGGCCGGCAGTTTCATGAATGGCGGCTGGCTCATTTTCTGCGGCTTCACGCCGACGTTTGATACCTACCTGGCAAAACGCGATAACGTCGCCAGCCTGGTGTACGCCAAGCGCATGCTGAAGCTGATGCAGTGGAAGAACCCGCACAAGCGCTGGATGCTCAAGTCGCCGGATGCGATGCGCTACCTGCCCGACTTGTTCAAGGTATTCCCTGACATGCAACTGGTGTGGATGCACCGCGACCCGCTGAAAACCGTGTCATCAGCTGTCAACATGGTTGGCAACATCCTGTGGCTGCGCAGCGACCAAGCGCTGAGCGATGCGGCCATCGCTCAGATCACCAACCCGGCGGGCCTCGCCGGCATGTTCAACAATGTGATCGACCAGATGGAAAACGGCGTTTTCCCTGCCGAGCGCATGCGCAGTGTGCAGTACATGGACCTGATCAGCGACCCCATCAATACCGTTGCACAGATGTATCGCGAACTGGGCTACGAGTTCAGCAGCACCGCACGGGTGGCAATGGAAAAATACGTTCGCGAAAATCCGCGCGAAGCGCGCCCGCCACACAAGTACAGCGTTGGCGACGAAGCAAAACGCGCTGAAGAACGCAAGCTCTTTGAGCGCTACATGACCAAATTCAGCGTCAAGACGGAGCTGTAAGTACCTTGTTGTCAAGACCGGCTATCTCTTCGAGATAGTCGGCCCAATGCGTGAAGCCATGATCACCACCTTCGAGAACGGTGTGCCGTGCGCCATGATATTTGGCAACGGCGAGTCGGTAGTCGAGCACTTCGTCGCCAGTTTCGACCAGTAGCCAGTATTTCTCCAGATGACGGACCAAAGGCACTTCAAGTGCCTTCAGTTCGGCGACGTGTCGTCTGGTAAATTCAAAGTTTTCCCCGGTGTGCCAATTACTCTGGGTACCGACAAACTGATCGGCCAATTCAGCCTGAACCGCCGGATTTACAAGTACCACATGGCTGATGCGCTGCCAGTGGCATTCCATCAACCAGGTGGCAAGATAGCCGCCGAGTGATGAACCGACCAGGGTTACCGGTCGATCGGCAGTGCTGATGATGCCTTCTGCCATCTCGATGGCAGCGAACGGCGATATAGGCAATTGCGGGCAGCAAAACTGGCTGGCTGCCCCTGCAGCCTCCATGTGTTTCTGCAAAAGCTGCGCCTTGGCCGAATACGGCGAAGAGCGGAAGCCGTGCAGATAAAGGATCAAGTTGCCGCCCAGTTCACCAGGCCCATTTTCCAGGTGGCGATGATGACCAGGCCAAAGGCAATGCGATACCAGGCAAAGATGCTGAAATCATGCGTGCTGATATAACGCAACAACCAGCGCACACAGACGAACGCCGAAACGAAGGCGGCAACAAAGCCGGTAGCCCACATACCAAGATCATCTGCAGACAGCAATGCTCTTTCCTTGTAGAGCTGGTACGCGGTCGCCAATAGCAGGGTGGGGATGGCAAGGAAGAACGAAAACTCGGTAGCCGCCTTGCGCGACAAGCCGAACAACAGACCGCCGATGATGGTCGCACCCGAACGTGAAGTACCAGGAATCAGCGCGAATGCCTGGGCGATGCCGAGTTTGAGTGCATCGATTGCATCCAGTTCGTCGACACTCTCAACCCTGACGTCGTGCTTGCGTCGCTCGGCCCACAGGATGATGAAGCCGCCGATGATGAAAGCCATGGCTACGGGCACCGGCTGAAACAGATGTGCTTTGATGACCTTTTGAAACAACAGACCCAGAACTGCCAACGGCAAAAAGGCAATCGCCATATTCAACACAAACCGCTGCGCAACACGATCATGGGGTAGCCCGGCCAGTACGCTGACAATCCGAGCGCGATATTCCCAGCACAACGCAAAGATTGCACCCGACTGGATGACAATCTCGAACAGCTTTCCCTTTTCGTCGTTGAAGTCGAGCAAACCACCGACCACGATCAGGTGTCCGGTACTCGACACCGGCAGGAACTCGGTCAGTCCCTCGACAATTCCGAGTATTGCGGCGTGAATGATGCTGATGATGTCCATGGTGGCATTGATCAAGTGAAACAAACAAAAAAGCCGACCGTTGGTCTGGTCGGCTCGATGACGGCGAAACTGCCTACTTCTTGTCGGCTGACAGGCAATCCTTCATGAAGGACTTGCGTTCGTCACCCTTCAATGCCTTGGTTTTCGCTTCAGCATTACACGCTTTCATTTTTCCTTGCTGTGCCGTCAGAGCGAAGGCCTGACTCTGCACGCCAACCAGAAACAGTGATGCGACTGCTGTCATGATGAATTTGTTCATGTGTTTCTCCTTTGGTCTGTTGAATGGCGAATGCCGGATGGCATATTAGCGTAAAGCGTCTTCAGGAATGACTCGAGTCATTGTCCAGCGCCTGCTGCTGGCGATCAAGAAATTCCTGCATGCAATCGATGCCCCGCAATTTGAGAATGGTTGAGCGTACTGCCGTCTCAACCAGAACGGCCAGGTTACGGCCGGCCGCAACGGGAATGGTGACCTTGCGGATGGGCACGCCGAGGATCATTTCTTCCTGGGCATCCAGCGGCAAACGTGCTGCCTGCGGAACACCTGCTTGCGGGCGTTGCAGATGGGTGATCAGCCGCAGCCGCATTTTGCGGCGACAGGCGGTTTCGCCAAACACCGTACGAATATTCAACAGGCCCAATCCGCGTACCTCGATGAAATTGCTTAGCAACTCCGGGCAGCGGCCTTCAAGTACACCTGGCGAAATGCACGATACTTCGACGACGTCATCGGCAACCAGGCCATGGCCGCGCGAAATCAGCTCGAGACCAAGCTCGCTTTTGCCCACGCCGGAGTCGCCGGTCAGCAGGACACCCATGCCCAGCACGTCCATGAACACGCCATGCAAGGTCGTGCTCTCGGCAAACTTTCTTGTCAGATAGGCGCGCAATGAATCGATAACGACTGCCGCATGTACCGGCGTCGAAAACAAGGGCATGTTGCCGTTCCTGCAGACATCCAGCAAATGTTCGGAGATTGGCGCACCATCGGCAACAATGATGCCGGGTGAGTTGGCAGTGACAATTTCGGCAAATTGATGTCGCAGGCGATCGTTTGGATGGCGCTCAGCCCAGGCCCATTCGGGAGATCCAATCACCTGGATTCGACCGGGGTGAATCAGATTGAGATGGCCAACAATGTCCGCTGGCGAGGTGATCTCTTCACCCACCGTGATGGTGCGATTCATGTCACCACAGATCTGGGTGAGCTGCAGTCGTTCTCGCCGCTCGTTGAATAACTCGGCGATGGTCAGTAACTTGGGCATTTGTCGATCAACTCCTTGATCGCGTTGGCGTCGGTCGCCGCCGCCAGATCATCGCGAAATGATTTGCTGGAAAACATCTGCGCCAGTTCCGACAATAGCTGCAAGTGTCTTTCTGTCGAATTGACAGGAACCAGGAGCACGAACAGCAAGGAAACGGACAGGCCATCCGGTGCATCGAATGGCACCGGGGTTGCCAGCCTGAAGAGTGCGCCTGAAGGTTCCTTCAAGCCCTTGATGCGACCATGCGGAATCGCGATGCCCTGCCCGAGGCCCGTGGAACCGAGCTTTTCACGTGCGAAAAGCGCGTCATAGACTGTTGCGCGCGCAATTCCTTGATGATTTTCAAACAGCAAACCCGCCTGCTCGAAAGCACGCTTTTTGCTGCTGACATCTATATCAATGACAATATTTTCCAGCGGCAGGATTTTCGCGATCTGATTCATCGGAAATATTGAGGGTTGAACAGCGGCGCAGTATACCCCTGCGCCGACAAGACCCTATTCCTCTACCAGCGGCTTCTGGTGGGGATGATCCGTCACTTTTTCCTTGTGCTTGACGACCTGACGGTCAAGTTTGTCAACAACGCTGTCGATTGATGCGTACAGATCGGTACCTGTGCTGTCGGCATGAATATCCTTGCCCTTTACATGCAGCGTCACTTCGGCTTTCTGTTTGAGCTTTTCCACTGAAAGAATCACATGCACGCTGGTGACATGATCAAAGTGACGTATGACCTTGTCCAGTTTTGAGACCACATATTCGCGAATGGCGCTGGTGACTTCGACGTGATGCCCAGTGATGTTGATGTTCATGATGACTCCTTGTTAAAGCGCTTTGCGCATGTTGACCGGCGGTATGTTCAGTGACTCGCGGTATTTGGCAACGGTACGCCGGGCAACCACGATTCCCTGTTCGCCGAGGATTTCCGCAATCCTTGCGTCGGGGAACGGCTTGTGGCTGTCCTCGGCGCTCACGAGCTGCTTGATCAGCGCTCTGATTGCGGTGCTGGAAGCCTCGCCGCCGCTATCAGTAGCGACATGGCTGCCAAAAAAATATTTGAGCTCGAACGTCCCGCGCGGACTGGACAGGTATTTCTGTGTCGTCACCCGCGAGATGGTTGATTCGTGCAAATTGAGTTCATCTGCGATTTCACGCAGGGTGAGCGGGCGCATGGCCACCTCACCATGATCAAAGAAAGCACGTTGGCGATCGACGATGGCCTGCGAGACGCGCAATATGGTGTCAAAGCGCTGCTGGACATTCTTGATCAGCCATTTCGCCTCCTGCAACTGGCCGGCCAGATTGCTGCCACGATTGCGCTGGAGAATCTCTGCATACATGCGATTGACACGCAGGCGTGGCATGGCTTCGCGATTGAGACTGACAACCCATTTGCCGCGCAGTTTTCTCGCAACCGTATCCGGCGTTACGTACCGGGCTTCGGATGCCGAGTATTGCGCGCCCGGGCGAGGATTGAGCGAGAGGATCAAGGCATGGGCTGCACGCAACTCGTCGTCGGTGCAGCCAAGCGCCTTGCGGATGCGCGTGAAATCCCGTGTTGCGAGCTGATCGAGATGCTGGCCGACGATGGCCAGAGACAGATCGCGCAACAGTTGTGTTTCTTCCGCGTCCGGCAAGTGCTTCAGTTGCAATTCAAGGCACTCTCTCGGATTGCGGGCACCAACGCCCGAAGGGTCGAGGCTTTGTACATGGCACAGGGCAATCTGCAATTCTTCAATGGCGTCTTCAACCGACTCGCACAAACCATCGGGCAGAACGGGGGCAAGTTCTTCCAGCGACTGGGTCATGTATCCATCATCATCGAGTGCCTCGATGATGAACGCCACCAGACCCCGGTCGCGATCTGTCAGATGCATCATGCCTATCTGCGCCAGCAGATGATCGCGAAGACTGGTCAGGGCCGTTTGCGTATCACCAAAGTCGCTGTCATTGTCGTCATTGGCGTCACGAGGCGATGACGATGAATAGCTTTCGCTTTCCCACAGCCCTTCTTCTCTGCCGTCCTCACCCGCAGTGTTAGCCTCGGCATCACTCGCTGCATCGGCAGACGATTCATTGGCCGGATTGTCCGAACCGGAAACGCTCGCATCGCTGGCAGCGATCTGGGAATTGAATTCCGTCGGTGGTGCGAATGCCGCACCGTCATCACCGGACTCCTCGCGTTCCAGCAGGGGATTGTCGAGCAGAAACTGATCGATTTCCTGGTTCAGGTCCAGCGTCGACAATTGCAGAAGCCTGATCGACTGCTGCAATTGCGGCGTCAATGCCAGGTGTTGGGAAAGCTTGAGTTGTAGCGTTTGTTTCATGGCCTGGCGGGCAGCATTTCGGTCACATGCGGAAATGCTCGCCCAGATAAACCTTTCTTACGCTTTCATTCTCTATGATTTCCTCCGGATGTCCAGAGGCGAGTACTTCACCGGCGTTGATAATTGTTGCGCGATCGCAAATCCCCAGCGTTTCACGAACGTTATGATCGGTAATCAGCACGCCGATACCACGCTCGCGAAGAAAGCCGATGATTTTCTGGATATCCAGAACGGCAATGGGATCAACACCGGCAAACGGTTCATCAAGCAAAATGAAACGCGGGTCGGTGGCAAGCGCGCGGGCGATCTCGACGCGACGACGCTCGCCGCCGGAAAGCGATATCGCCAGATTGTCGCGAATGTGGGTGATGTGCAATTCCTGCAGCAGAACCTCGAGACGATCTTCGATTTGTTCGCGGCCAAGATCCTGCAACTCGAGAATCGCCCGGATGTTGTCGGCCGTTGTCATGCGCCGAAAAACCGAGCTCTCCTGCGGCAGATAGGAAAGACCCAATCGTGCGCGTTGATGTATCGGCATGTGGGTCATCGTCGAATCATCCAGATGAATCGACCCGCCATCAGAGGCAACAAGGCCCACGATCATGTAGAAACAAGTCGTCTTGCCAGCGCCATTGGGACCCAGCAATCCCACGACTTCACCGCCATTGACATCGAACGAGACGTCCTTGACCACCGTATGGGACTTATATTTTTTACGCAGATTGTGTGCGCTCAGCCGCGTCACTGCCACGCTGGATGCTGAAATGGCGCTCATGTCAGTCGTCCTGTTCTTTCAACAAGCGACGGATGACGTCTGAAGAGAAACCGCGCGATTGAAGAAAGCGGGCCTGCCGTGCCCACTCTTTCTGGTTTTGTGGCACTGAACCGAATTTCCGCAGCCAGATTGCACGTGCACGCTCAATGTCATCCGGCAATTCCGCGCCTTCCAGCGCTGCGGCAATGGTTTCATCATCTGCGCCTTTTGCACGCAAGCTGTACTTGAGCTTTGCTGTACCGAAACGAGCGCCCTGGGCGCGCAGGAAACTAGCAGCGGTTCGCGCATCCGAAAGCAAGCCGGTGTTGGCAAGGTCGGCGAGCACCGCCTCGATTTCTTCTTCGGTTCCTTCACCGGCAAGCTTCTTTCGTAACTCGGCATGCGTATGTTCGCGACGGGCGAGCAGGCGAATCGCCTGCTGGCGCAACTCATTCACTCGGTGGCGGCGGCAGGAACAGCAACGGCGGTGACGCCCGCAGCTGCGCGAATCTTGTTCTCGATCTCAATCGCCATTTCGCGGTGATCAAGCAGGTAATCGCGCGCGTTGTCCTTGCCCTGGCCAATCTTTTCGCCGTTGTAGGCGTACCAGGAGCCGGACTTTTCAATCAGGTTGTGTGTCACGCCAAGTTCAATGACTTCGCCGGCACGTGAAATACCCTGTCCGTAAAGAATGTCGAAATGCGCTTCGCGGAACGGCGGTGCAACCTTGTTCTTGACGACCTTGACGCGAGTCTCGTTGCCAATGACTTCGTCGCCTTTCTTGATTGAGCCGGTGCGGCGAATGTCCAGCCGAATCGTGGCGTAGAACTTGAGGGCATTGCCGCCGGTCGTGGTTTCCGGGCTGCCAAACATCACGCCGATTTTCATGCGGATCTGGTTGATGAAAATCACCAGCGTATTGGTTCTCTTGATGTTGGAAGTCAGCTTGCGCAAGGCCTGCGACATCAGTCGCGCCTGAAGGCCCGGCAACTGGTCACCCATTTCGCCTTCGATTTCGGCACGCGGAACCAGCGCGGCCACAGAGTCGATCACCACCACATCAATGCCGCCGGAGCGCACAAGCATATCGGCGATTTCCAGCCCTTGCTCGCCGGTATCCGGTTGAGAGATGAGCAAATCGCCGACGTTGACGCCCAATTTTCCGGCATAGACCGGATCGAGCGCATTTTCGGCATCCACATACGCGGCAACGCCGCCGGCCTTCTGAATTTCCGCCACCACTTGCAGACAC
>CANJXH010000074.1 GCA_947478755.1 Betaproteobacteria bacterium
AGGCACTGATCAGGTCCGCTTCGGGTTTGGCGCGGCGCGTTTCGATCACTTCGGCGAATACTTTGTTCATGTCGATGAAGGCATTTTCGCAGCGCATCAGCGCCTCGTGCCCGACGCCAGGAACGGCAACCGCAGAGTTGAAGGCCTGCGACCATTCCTTTAATCGCGGCAGGTTTTCCTGCGGAACACCAAGCAGCTTGAGGATGACGCTCCCTGGCAACAAGCGTGCAATGTCTTCCCCAAATTCGGCAGTCGGGTTGGAGGCAAGCAATTCCATCAGATAGGTAACCCGTTCGGTGACGAATGGCTTGACGGCATCCATGACCTTTTTGTTGAACGACGCCATCAGCAACTTGCGCAGACGCGTATGCACCGGAGGATCAACATCAATGATCCAGTTCGGCATATAGCGCATCATGGTTGGATATAGCCGCTCGCGATCAACCTCAGGCACGTGAGGCAGCGTGGCGGCAACCAGACGCTTATAGGAGAGCGGCAGGTCTTCCCCCTCCAGCGCCTTGACGATGTCTTCATGGCGAGTGACCAGCCAGCATCCGGAGGCCGGACTCCAATGGACTGGATCCAACTCGCGTAACTTGTTCAACTCGCCAAGAATCCGATTACCGAGGATTCCGGCATGGCCGATATTGACGTCAAATTTTTCGTTGGGGGTATTCATGATGTTCTCCATCAATGTGTAGGGCGATGCAGTGTCATGGCAAATCTAATCACCATGGCTTGGGGTTTTTCTCTATCAGGACCGAGGTGGTTTGAAATACGATCTTGCCATCCCGAATGGTGAATGCGTCGGCAGCAACCGGGTACCACGGCTTTGCCTGCCAGAGATAGTGGACAAAGTCTCCATCCATATCCAGCCGCAGGGTTTGCAGCGCACTCCAGAAGCCATCAGGAAAACCCGCCAATTCGGCTTCAAAGAACTTTCGAATCGCCGCGTGCCCCTTGTGCATCCCGTCGGGTGCCATCAAAACCGCATCGTCTGCGTAATCGGCAACGATGGCGTCCAGACCTTTGCGAAACGCCTTGTAATGGCTTTCCATCACCTCTTTTGTACTGCGCGTCATTGCTCCTCCCGAACTTGCTTTTTTATTCGAAAACAACAGTTGAAGCCGAAAGCAATTGTATAACGTTCGTTCTAGCAACGCCAGCGGCGGCGCAACGCATCAGCCTGCAGGTAAGGTCTTTTGGTTCAATCGCCCCGAAAACAGGCTGGCTACAACGATCAAGACTCCGCCAGTCCATTCACGAAGGCTCATTTCTTCTCCCGCCAACCACCAGGAAGCAAGTGCTGCAACAACCAACTCAAACAGCAGTATCACGCTGGCGCGATTGGCATTGATATGCGTCAGTCCAAACTGAACCACCAGATTCACTGCCAGCAATACCAGACCGATCACAACCATCAGAGGCAACTGACTCTCCAACAATGCTGCTGACGGCAAGGCGGACATGAACGGCAACACCAGAAAGCCGCACAACACCACTCCCAGAAAGGACACCATGGACTTTACTTCGATGGAGAGTTCCCCGGTGCGCCGTATCAGCACATTGTTCAGCGCAAACATGAACCCGGCTGCCAGACCAATCCATTCGGCATTTCGCTGAGGCCAGGGCAACCCCAGTTCAGGATGCCAAAGCATCACCACGGCGCCGCACAACGACAGTGCAATTACGCCTGCACCAACGGCATCCAATCGCTCCTGCAGCAGAAGCGCTGACAACAAAACGGTCCACAAGGGCGACATGTAAAAAAGCAGGAGTACCCGCATGACCTCGCCATTGAGGACTGCCAGCACATAGCCAAGATTACAGCCTCCTGCGGCCAGTGCGATTAGAGGAAACCACCACGACATTTTCACCTCGCGCCATTGCCGACGGAACAGGAAAAGGCCTAAAACAAACGAGACGCCATAGGTTGTCATGGTCGCCACAACCCCATTGATCCCTGCGCCGTCAATGGAGCGATAGGGGTACCACATCAAGCCCCATATGGTTGCCGCTGTCAGCAAGGAGAGAGTTGCAACCGAATTTTGCCGACCAGCCATCGCCTATAATCACGCACATTGTTGAATTTGGTCAGCCGCCTTGAATCCGCATCTTTCGCAGCTTCAACCCTACCCTTTCGAAAAACTTCGCCAGCTGATGGCTGATGTCTTGCCTGCATCCGGGCTGAAAGAAATTCGTCTATCCATCGGGGAACCGCAACACGCCACCCCCGACTTCATCAAGACCGCGCTGATTGACGGCCTCTCGGGTCTGTCAATCTATCCTAGCACGGCAGGCATGCCGGCATTGCGGCAATCGATTGCTGAATGGATCGCCCGACGCTATGCCATCCCCGCACCTGACGCCGAAACTCAAGTACTCCCCGTCAATGGTAGCCGCGAGGCACTATTTGCCTTCGCGCAAACAGTTATTGACCCCAGCCGCCAGGATGCATTGGTGGTTTGCCCAAACCCGTTCTATCAAATCTACGAAGGTGCAGCTTTCCTTGCGGGCGCAAAGCCGGTTTTCCTCAACACGCTGGCAAGCAGTGACTTCAACCTTGACCTGGGCACACTGGACGCCAGAGAGTGGTCAAGCGTGCAGCTGCTTTATGTCTGCACGCCGGGAAATCCGACCGGCAAAGTGCTCTCCCTTGACGATTGGCGCAATTTGTTTGAGCTGTCCGACCGCCATGATTTTGTGATCGCCTCCGACGAGTGCTACTCCGAAATTTATTTCGAAGAGCATAGACGACCGCTCGGAGGGCTGGAAGCGGCGAGGCGCTTGGGGCGCGATGACTATCGGCGATTGGTGATGTTTTCCAGTCTGTCAAAACGGTCCAATGTACCGGGGATGCGTTCCGGATTTGTTGCCGGTGACAAGTCGCTGATTCAGAAGTTTCTGCATTACCGCACGTACCATGGCAGCGCCATGAGTCCGGCGATTCAAACAGCATCAATTGCTGCCTGGAATGATGAAACTCATGTCGTCGAGAATCGCCGTCTTTACCGGCAGAAGTTTGATCAGGTAACGCCAATTATCGCGTCGTATCTTGGTACCGGCCGTCCCGATGCCGGTTTTTATCTGTGGGCTAAGACACCCATCAGCGATACCGAGTTCGCTCGCGAGTTGCTGCGCCAATATAATGTGTCAGTGTTGCCCGGCAGCTATCTCGCACGCGAGTCTGCCGGCATCAATCCCGGGGACAACTTTGTTCGGATCGCACTGGTGGCCGAACCCTCGGAATGTCTGGAAGGCGCCGATCGTATCGCCGAGTTTTGTCGCAAGCTTTAATACTGGAAATCATCAAATGCAAGAATTGCAAAAAATCATCGAAGAAGCGTGGGAAATACGCACCGATCTCAAACCAGGTAGCGCGCCGGCAAAAATCGGCGAAGCTGTCGACCACGTCATTGCCGAACTCGACGACGGAAAAATTCGCGTCGCCGAGAAAATTGGCAGTGAATGGGTAACGCATCAGTGGGTCAAGAAGGCGGTGCTTTTATCGTTTCGCCTGAATGACAACGTGGTTCTTGGAGATGTCGGAGCCAACCGCTATTTCGATAAAGTGCCAACAAAGTTTTCTCATTACGACCAGCATGAGTTTGAAAAAGGTGGATTCCGGGTTGTGCCCCCTGCTGTCGCCAGACGCGGCAGTTTCATTGCAAGAAATGTTGTCCTGATGCCCTCCTACGTCAATATCGGTGCCTATGTTGACGAGGGCACGATGGTGGACACCTGGGCGACCGTTGGCTCTTGCGCGCAGATAGGGAAGAACGTCCATCTGTCGGGGGGCGTAGGAATTGGTGGTGTGCTGGAGCCGCTTCAAGCCAATCCGACCATCATCGAGGACAACTGTTTTATTGGTGCTCGCTCGGAGGTGGTCGAGGGCGTCATCGTTGAGGAAAACTCGGTCATCTCGATGGGTGTTTATATTGGTCAAAGCACCAAAATTTATGATCGGGCTGCCGGAAATGTCAGTTACGGCCGGGTTCCGGCCGGTTCTGTCGTTGTCAGCGGCAACTTGCCTTCGGCTGACGGCAAGTACAGTCTTTACTGTGCCGTCATCGTCAAAAAAGTGGATGCACAAACCCGCTCGAAAACAAGCATCAACGAATTGCTGCGTGACTAGACAGAACAGACCGGGAGCACACCATGGGAACCATGCATCGCCTCTTCAACCTGATTGCCGAAAAAAAGGCTTCGGATCTGTTTTTTTCCTGTGGAGCCCCGATCACCATAAAAATCAATGGTGCGGCCGTAGCCGTGAATCCTGCCATCCTTGATGCTCCCACCTTGTTCGGGCTATTCAAGGAAGTCCTGCCCGAAGCCGACCTGACCGAGCTTGCGGAATCCAAGGAATTGAATACGCGGGTATCGCTAAATGATGTAGGCGTATTTCGCTTGTCGTGCTTTTTCCAACGCGGAACGCCTGCCATGGTGGTGCGTTATATTCCCAGCGACATCCCAAAGTTCGACACGCTCAACCTGCCGGACGTCTTGAAAGACGTCATCATGGAAAAACGTGGTTTGATATTGATGGTAGGTGCCACCGGATCCGGTAAATCAACGACATTGACCTCAATGCTCGATTTCCGCAACGAGAACAAGACCGGTCATATCCTGACACTGGAGGATCCGATCAAGTTCATGTTCAAGAACAAGAAGTCAATCGTCAATCAACGCGAGGTAGGCACTGATACAAAGGCCTTCCAGACTGCGCTGAAGAATGCCCTTCGACAGGCTCCCGATGTTATTTTCATTGGTGAAATCCGTGACAAGGAAACCATGTCGCAGGCAATCGCCTACGCCCAGTCAGGCCATTTGTGCATGGCGACATTGCATGCCAATAACAGTTACCACGCGCTATCGAGAATCATCAGCTTTTATCCGCTGGAGAATCGGCCATCTCTCCTTTCAGACCTCGCCGTGACGCTGAAGTCAATCATTTCGCAGCGCCTGGTTAAAAAGCCGGATGGTGGCCGAACTCCCGCTGTCGAGGTCATGCTCAACTCCCGCCATATTGCCGAACTGATAGAAAAGGGCGACATGGTGGGCATCAAGGAATCGATGGATCAGAGCATGACGGCTGGTTCGCAGACTTTTGAGCAAGCATTGTTCAAACTGTACAAGTCCAGCATCATTACGCTGGAAGAAGCCACCGCAAACGCGGACTCCGCCAACAATCTCATTTACCTCATCAACAACGACCAGGCGGGTGCGGTAAAGCCCATTGACAATGGCAAGTCAGCAGAAACTCCCGGATTTGATCCTGTTAAGTCCGTATCCCCCGGTGGAGACTTCAAGGATTTCACACTCAAGATCGACGAATGAACGACGTCCTTGTTCTCGCACAGGCTCTGATAAGCAAAACCTCCGTCACCCCTGCGGACGCGGGGTGCCTTGAGCTTATCGGTGAGAGGCTGAACGCTATTGGCTTCACCCTCGAACGACTTGACTCCAACGGCGTCAGCAACCTTTGGGCCAAGCTTGGCAATGGAGCGCCACTAGTTTGTTTTGCCGGACATACGGATGTCGTTCCAACCGGCCCACTTGATCAGTGGCAGAGTGCGCCCTTTTCGCCGACCATTCGAGATGGAAAGTTATACGGTCGCGGGGCTGCCGACATGAAAAGCTCTCTGGCTGCCTTTGTAGTTGCCATTGAGCGTTTTATCTCAAGCAACCCATCGCACAAAGGTGCTATCGCATTGTTGCTCACTTCCGACGAAGAGGGTGATGCAACCGATGGCACAACGAAGGTGATCCAAAAACTCAAAGAACGCCACGAACAGATCGACTACTGCATTGTGGGCGAACCAACTTCCAACGAAACGCTGGGTGATGTCATCAAGAATGGTCGCAGAGGGTCTCTTTCCGGGAAACTGTTGGTCCGTGGCATCCAGGGACATATTGCCTACCCTGAAAAGGTGCGAAACCCCATTCATCTGATCGCCCCAGCGCTCTCCGAATTGGCGGGGGAGCACTGGGACGCGGGCAATGAGTATTTCCCGCCAACCAGTTTCCAAGTCTCGAATATACATGCCGGAACAGGCGCAACCAATGTGGTTCCCGGGGAGTTGGAATTGCTGTTCAATTTTCGCTTTTCCACTGCGAGCACCGTGCAATCGCTGCAATCACGCACGCATGCCATTCTCGACAGCCACGACCTTGAATATGACGTTCAATGGACGGTAGGTGGAATGCCTTTTCTAACCCCCCGCGGTAAATTGGTGGAAACCATTACCCACGCAATTTTCGATGCGACCGGAGTCAAGCCCGAGCTATCGACGACCGGCGGCACCTCGGACGGCCGCTTCATTGCGACAATCTGTCCAGAAGTCATCGAGTTTGGTCCTTTGAATGCCACCTTGCACAAAATCAATGAACATGTAAGCGTCGCTGATCTCGAACCTCTCGCGAACTGCTATCAAGGTGTGCTGAAACGGTTGCTTGTCTGACATGGGGTCACCGATTGACGAATGCCTGACGGTTCGCGACTGGCTTCACTGGGCTGAGGTCCGGTTTTCCAAAGAGCAACTTTTTTTTGGGCATGGCTGTGACAACGCTTACGATGAAGCGGCGTGGTTGATTCTTTACGCCCTTAAACGACACCACGATAGCTTCGATGAAATCCAGGACGTTCCGCTTTTGCTGACGGAACGACATTCGATTCTGGACATACTCAATCGTCGGATCACACGAAGAATCCCGAGTGCCTATCTCACGCATCAGGCGTGGCTCGGCGCATACGAGTTTTATGTCGATGAGCGCGTCATCGTTCCGCGCTCCTACTTCTCGGAGCTACTGGAGCACGACCTGTCACCTTGGCTTTCCCAGAACGCCTCCATTCATCACGCACTCGATCTTTGTACGGGCTCGGGATGCCTTGCGATCTTGATGGCTCAGAGTTTCCCCGACGCCAAAATTGACGCCATTGATCTTTCCAAGGATGCGCTTGAGGTCGCTCGTATGAATGTGGAACGGTACGAGTTGGAAAATCGCATCGAATTGATCGCTTCCGATCTGTTTGCAGAAGTGCGAACTCGAAAATATGATTTGATAATTTCGAATCCGCCTTACGTCACCGCAGATGCAATGAATTCACTACCTGACGAGTATCGTCACGAACCGGCATTGGCCTTGGCTGCCGGTCGTGAAGGATTGGATATCGTGCGTCGGATACTGCAATCGTCCGCAGACCAGCTGACCCCCGACGGATTGCTGATGGTTGAGGTGGGACACAACGCAGACATTGTGGAAGCAGCATATCCAGATGTTCCCTTTACGTGGATTGACACCGACAGCAGCGAGGAGAAAATTTTCATGCTGACGCAGAAGGAAGTTGCGGCGTTTTGTCGCCAATGATTAGCTATTGCTATTCAAAGTACGAAGCAGGATGGACAGATGTCGCCATGATTCAGCCGAAACCATGTCCGGCAAAAGCAATACCGACCGTGTTCGTCGCTCTTCTCTCAGTCGTAATACGATGATTAGGGGGACAACCGTGCTGGATCCATCAATTTTCGCAGTCGATTGACTACCGTCTCGGAATGCAAGTTCAATATCAGGCAAGCTGTGCAAGGTTAGCGTGAGAATTGAACATCGGTCAGAGCGAACAACCTGCGACGAAAACACTGTCACAAACGAAAGCGACAGGGCAATACAGCCGACGACGTTTACGTAACCCGAAAAATCACAGGCCCACAGGGAAGAAGCAGCCAGTCCGTGAACTAGTGCCAGCAATATCCCAAGGACTTTTGACGAGCTTGGCGATATCGAATATGGCAGCAACACTGCCATGAGAGTCAGACCCTGCGAAACACCAGAGAACCGTTGGTACCACCAAAGCCAAAGTTGTTTTTCAATGCCACATCTATTTTCATGTCGCGCGCATTGTTCGGGCAGTAATCCAGATCACACTCCGGATCCTGTGCAAAGATATTGGTGGTCGGCGGTGACACCTGATGGTAAATCGCCAATGCCGTGATGACGGACTCCACACCCCCTGCTCCACCAAGCAAATGGCCGGTCATCGACTTTGTCGAATTGACAACAACATTCCTTGATGCATCACCCAACGCCTGCTTGATGGCTTCAGTCTCGTTCTTGTCTCCGAGAGGAGTCGAAGTTCCATGAGCGTTCAGGTATTGCACCTGCTCAGGCGTCACCTTGGCATCCTTCAGCGCGTTGACCATGCTTCGGCGCGGTCCATCGGTATCGGGTGCCGTCATGTGGTAGGCATCCCCACTCATGCCAAATCCGATAAGTTCAGCATAAATTCTGGCGCCACGACGCTTCGCGTGTTCGTACTCTTCCAAAACCATTACACCTGCACCCTCGCCCAGAACAAAACCATCACGGTCTTTATCCCAAGGGCGGCTGGCTGTAGCAGGGTCATCATTTCGCGTTGACAACGCTTTGGCGGAGCCAAAGCCGCCAATAGCCAGCGGGGTTACACATGATTCTGTACCTCCGCTGATCATGACCTCGGCATCACCATGCGCAATGAGACGTGCGCTGAGACCGATCGCATGCAACCCCGTGGTACAAGCCGTCACGACAGCCAAATTCGGCCCTTTGACACCCAAGGTGATCGAAAGGTTGCCAGACACCATGTTAATGATGGAACTTGGAATGAAAAAGGGCGAAACCTTGCGTGGCCCCCCGCCCAGATAGTCATCATGCGTTTCTTCAATCATGGGCAAGCCGCCAATACCTGCACCAATATTCACGCCTATACGATCGCTATTTTGTTCGGTGACTTCCAATCCTGAATCACGAAAGGCCTGAATGCCGGCAGCCATTCCATAATGGATAAATATATCCATACGCCTCGCCTCTTTCGGCGAGATGTATGCAGTGACATCAAAGTTTTTGACTTCCCCTGCTATCTGGCTGGCAAAGCCGGTAGCATCAAAACGGGTAATTCGCGCAATACCACTCTTGCCGGCGACAATGTTCTGCCAAGCGTCAGCGACGGTGTTTCCGACCGGAGAAACCATCCCCAGCCCGGTTATGACTACTCTACGAAGCGTCAATTCGGCCCCCGGCGATCAAAAACATGGCGGAAATTTACTTGACGTTGGCGTTCACGTAGTCAATCGCTTGCTGAACGCTGGTGATTTTTTCTGCAGCTTCATCCGGAATTTCGCACTCAAACTCTTCTTCAAGAGCCATTACAAGCTCAACGGTGTCAAGGGAGTCTGCGCCCAGATCATCAACGAATGATGATTCATTCTTTACGTCCGCTTCGTTGACGCCCAATTGCTCAGCGACGATTTTTTTGACGCGTTGTTCGACATTTTCCATTTTATTTGCCCTTCCCTGAGATGCAGGATTATTAAAAACGATATTTACTTTGTTACGAGCCCATCTTTCACATCCCGAACCTTGTCGATTCAGGCGCATTACTTTTCAGTCCGACATTCTACCAAAAGCGGAGCTCAGATCATGTACATGCCGCCGTTTACATGCAGCGTTGACCCTGTCACGTAAGCTGCTTTGGGGCTTGCAAGAAACGCAACAGCAGCAGCAACTTCGTCGGCCTGCCCTAGCCGATTCAATGGAATTTTGTTTAGCAAGGCTAGCTTCTGTTCTTCTGGCAGGGCACTGGTCATGTCGGTATCGATAAATCCCGGCGAAACGCAGTTGACCGTGATGTTACGGCTGCCAAGTTCTTGTGCCAGTGCACGAGTCATTCCGGAAACGCCGGCCTTGGCAGCGGCGTAATTCGCCTGGCCCGGATTGCCTGCTGCGCCGACGACTGAGGTGATATTGATGATTCGTCCACTCCTTGCCTTCATCATTCCTCGCATTACAAGACGGCTCAGCCGAAACACTGCTTTAAGGTTGGTATCGATGACATCATCCCACTCCTCGTCCTTCATTCGCAGAGCGAGATTGTCTCGTGTAATGCCGGCGTTATTTACGAGGATGTTGATCGCCGCGTATCTCTTTGTGATGTCTTCAAGCACTACTTCGCAGGCAGCCGCATCGGTCACATCCAGTACGGCACCAAAGCCGGATATTCCCTTCGTATCAAGCGTACTCTGAATTTCAGTCGCCCCAGCCTCGCTGGTAGCGGTACCAACGATGGTTGCACCCATTTGGCCAAGTTCAATTGCAATGGCTTTGCCAATGCCACGAGTGGCCCCCGTGACCAAAGCGATTTGCCCATTCAATACCATTGCGAACTCCTTATTCTTTGACCACGGCCAACGCGGCTTCAACGCCACTGAGATCGGACATTGAAATACCCATCAGACCCTCAGCACAACGCTTGGCCACACCCGACAGCACCTTGCCCGGCCCACATTCGATGACGTGAGTAACACCACCAACCTGCATGTGTCTCATGATCTCAACCCAGCGAACCGGGGCAGCAGCTTGACGTACCAGCGCATCGGAAATTTTCACTGCGCTATTCTCTTCAGCGACATCGACATTGTTCACTACTGGAACAGTCGGAACGGACAGCTTGATATCCGCCAGCCGGATCTGCAATTTTTCGGCTGCCGGCTGCATCAGTGAACAATGAAAAGGCGCAGAAACTGGAAGCAATATTGCACGCTTTGCCCCTTTCGCCTTGCAGGCGTCAGCTGCACGTTGTACCGCTTCAGCATGTCCTGCAATGACCGTTTGCTCCGGCGAATTAAAGTTGACTGCCTGCACGACCTGTCCTTGTGCCGATTCCGCGCATGCTGCTTCTATCGAGGGAACGTCCAGCCCGAGAATAGCCGCCATCGCACCAACACCATTGGGAACGGCCTGCTGCATTGCTTTGGCTCTCAGTTCTACCAAGGGTACGGCATCGGCAAGCGGCAGAACGTTCGCCGCAACCAGAGCCGAGTACTCTCCCAGGCTGTGCCCCGCTACGACGGATGGTGTTCTTCCGCCCATCTGCTGCCACAGTCGATACACCGCGACGCCGGCGGTGAGCATGAGAGGCTGGGTGTTGACGGTTTGGTTCAGTGCCTCTGCGGGGCCTTCTGCAACCAATTGCCACAAGTCCCGTCCCAGAGCAGTGGATGCCTCCGAAAACGTCTCCCGAATTACGGGATTGTCACCATAGGCTGCCATCATCCCAAGGGATTGCGAACCTTGGCCAGGAAAAACGAGCGCAAATTTCATTTGATTTACCCCGAATTAAAACTCGAGCAGAACGGCACCCCAGGTAAACCCACCGCCCACGCCTTCCAGCAACAGCTTGTCGCCGCGCCTAATTTTTCCGCTTCGGACTGCCTCATCCAAAGCAAGCGGAATTGACGCTGCCGACGTATTGCCGTGTCTATCTACGGTAATAATGGCCTTATCTGGCGAGAGTCCAAGTTTTTTGGCAGTCGAATTGATGATTCTGATATTGGCCTGATGCGGGATCATCCAGTCCACCTGGTCAATTGTCATGGATGCATTTGCCAGCACCTCCTCACCAACTTCGGCCAGTGCCTTGACCGCAAATTTGAATACTGCCTGACCATCCATTCTCAGAAACGGATCCCCTATTGCCAGTCCGCCACTAACCTGCCCCGGAACACACAGAATGTCGCTGTAGCTCCCGTCCGCATGCAGGGCGGTCGAAAGGATACCTGGTGCATTCCCGGCCTCGAGCACCACGGCACCTGAGCCATCACCGAAAAGCACGCAGGTCCCGCGATCTTTCCAGTCAAGGATTCGGGAAAACACTTCCGTGCCTACCACCAAAGCGCACTTGGTCGAACCCGAACGCACAAATTTTTCGGCCACGCTTATGGCATAGGCAAATCCGGTACATACCGCTTGCAAGTCAAATGCCGGGCTGGAGTTTGAGACGCCCAATTTGCGTTGCAATATCGCTGCAGTACTGGGAAATACAAAATCCGGCGTCGATGTCGCGACAATTATCAGATCGACTTCCATTGGCGTTTTGCCAGCAGCATCAAGCGCACGGCGACAGGCTTCAAGAGCTAGATCACTGGCACCAACGTTGTCGGGCGCAAGGTAACGCATTCTGATGCCGGTACGCTCGACGATCCACTCGTCAGATGAATCGAGGCAATGCCTTTTGATCAGATCGGCATTGCTTACTGGAGAACCTGGAAGATAGCTGCCCGTACCCGTGATCCGAGAGTAGATCGGACTAGTCATTGGAATTGTCCCATTCTTGCAGCTATTTTTTCGGGGAGGTTATTTCGAGCTTCCTCCGCCGCCTTTTCCAGCGCAAAACCAAAAGAATAGATGTCTGCTGAACCGTGACTCTTGATCACAATTCCTTTCAAACCCAGCAGGCTGGCACCGTTGTAGTGGCGATGGTCGAAACGCGATTTGAATGCCTTCAGTACAGGCATTGCCACCAACCCCATCAACTTGCGTAACGGGCTGCTTGAAAACTCTTCACGCAGGCTTGCACTGATCATGGTCACCATGCCTTCAGCGGCTTTCAATACGGCATTCCCGACAAAACCATCACAAACGACAACGTCAGTGGTGCCCTTGAATATGTCATTGCCCTCGACGTTACCGTAAAAATTGAGCCCACTCTCTTTAAGCAATTCACCTGCACGCTTTACGGTTTCATTGCCCTTGATTTCTTCCTCACCGATATTCAGCAGCCCGACGCTTGGCTTGTCCATGTGCTCAAGCGCAGATGCCAGAAGCGAGCCCATTATTCCGAACTGCAACAGATGCTCTGGAGTGCAGTCGACGTTGGCTCCGAGGTCAAGAACGTAGCAATGGCCTTTCTGTGTCGGGAGAATCGTGGCTATCGCGGGCCGCTCAATCCCTGGCAATGTCTTGAGGACAAAGCGAGAAATGGCCATCAAAGCGCCGGTATTGCCCGCCGAAACCGCCGCATGCGCGGCGCCATCCTTGACCAGATCGATCGCAACCCGCATTGAAGAATCCTTCTTGCTACGTAATGCAATAGCAAGGGGGTCATGCATCTCGACGACTTCGGATGCATGGTGAACCTTGATTCGACTGCCGAACTCACCTGCCAATTTCGCAACGACAGGATTGATCAGTTCCCCCTGTCCGACCAACAGCACCGAGCAATCCGGGTCGCGACGAAGGAATTCGATAGTAGCTGGGATTGTGACCGGCAACCCGTGGTCGCCACCCATGCAATCCACTGCAATGGTAATTGCCATCAAAATTAGCGCGAAATTGACAAAACGGCCGGAGGCGGGTTACGCATCCGGCCGTCGTCAATAGCCATGCTTATTCGCCTTTGGCCTTGATGACTTTCTTACCCCGATAAACACCGGAGGGAGAGATATGATGGCGCAAATGCACCTCGCCAGTCGTGGCTTCAACCGCGATTGATGGATTGGTCAAAAAGTCGTGCGAACGATGCATGCCACGCTTTGACGGGGATTTTTTGTTCTGCTGTACGGCCATGTTAATGCTCCTTGTTTCACCGATCGGACATCAATCGATTTTCAATTGTCGCAACACCGCAAATGGTGATGCATCCTGCTTTGAACCTTTTGTTGCCGGCGTGTCGCAATTTTCATGACGTGGAGAAATTGGCAATGCC
>CANJXH010000075.1 GCA_947478755.1 Betaproteobacteria bacterium
TATCGCAATACACGTCGGCACCGATCTGCAGCACGGGGATGCGCCGGTAGCCGCCGGTCAACGGCACCAGGTCGGGCTTTGGCATCATCATCGGCTGCTGCACCGAGCGCCACGGGATGCGCTTGTAAGCAAGAACCCGACGAATCTTTTCGGAAAAATGCGACACCGGATAGTGATGCAGGATGATCTCGGACATGTTCGCTCCCTGTGTGCTCGGGCCTAGATTAATGCACCGGCCGGCACAACTTGAAACCGATCAGATATGTCACCTGCAGCGACATACACCACGAGGAAGCCAGCAGGGATGCCAAGGAAGCTTGCCGTCCGGGCCGGGGCGGGACGAATGCCTTGCATGGATTGACTCATGAACTCCTCCTCGATGTTTTTTGTGGTTGTTGTGTTCGTCGCCCATGAAAAAAGTGCTAGGGCCGTGCTGTGCCAGGAACGCGATGAGACTACTCCCAAGGGCTGCGGCTTGCAATCAGGGGAGGCCCGTTGGTGAGTCCGGCTGGCGTAAAGAACGCGGTGGACAGCCCTTAATCCGACAACAAATCAGCCCTCAAACGCCAGCGGCTTCCACTCGAGCAGCTCCGCCAGCCGGTGTATCACCCACACCGATTCTTGAATTGTTAGAACGCTCAGATTTGACGGATCAGACAACGAGTTTGCCAACAGCCCCTCATGGCACTGGCGCAGCACCTTTTGCTCCATGTCTTCGTCGAAGGCCAGCTCTCGCGCATGTTCGACCAGCATGCTGGCCATGTCTTCGCACAACTCATAGCGGGCCAATATCTCCTCATGCGGCGCGGTGGGGCGTTCGCGGCCGGGCTTGAGGTACAGCGCGATGAACGACGGCGGGATGTCGATCTGGTTGTCGATGGACATGCGTAATTGAGCCCGTGTTAATCCAGCGGCCCGGTGAGATCGGCCCGCTGCGACAACTCGATCCAGTTGCCATCCGGGTCCAACACCATCGAACCGATGGCGATGTCGCCCATGCGCGTGATCGGCATGCCTTCGCGGCCACCGTTGGCCAGCACGTGGGCGTGTTCGGTGCGGGCATCGAAAATCTGGAAGGTGAGGTAGCGCCAGCCGCGGCCCCATAGCGGCGTGTTGGTGGCAACCGTGGCGTCATGCGCCAGCAGCAGCACACCTTCGCCTGCCTTGAAGCTGTTCTCGTCGATCTGCGGCAGCTTGAGCGCATCGCGGTAGAAGCGGCGCTGTGCATCGAGATCGCGCACGCCAACCCGCACCCCGATCTGCGTGATGCCGTGCGTGCCACGCGGCACCAGGGTGACGCGGTTGCCATCGGGGTCGGCCAGTTCGCGCGGCGCGGCGATCCCGTCGCGCGCGATCATCAGCTCGCGGTAGCCACCGGGCGCGCCGGCCTGCAACTCGCGCGCGTTGAGCTTGAGCACCGAGCCGCGCAGATCGTAGCGGTGCTGCACATGGCCAGGGCCGAGCGGCAACAGGTGATTGAGCGGCAGCCCGATCTCGTCGCGCCAGAAGGCCGCCACCGACTCAATGGCATTGGTGGTGAGGCCGAAGTCGAAACAGGGCTTGGCGAATTTCACTTAGCAGGGGGTGAGCGCCACCACCGGGATGACGCGGGTGGTCTTGCGTTGGTAGTCCGCAAAGGCGGACGACATCGCTTCCGCCTTGGCATACAGCGCCGTCCTTTCCGGCTCGGGCACCACGGCGGCACGCGCCTTGAACTGCTCGGTGCCGACTTCAACACTGACCTCCGGGCTGGCGAGCAGATTGAAATACCAGGGCGGGTTGTCCGGCGCCCCGGCGTAAGACGCCATGATGATGTAACGATCATGGTCGATGAAGTAAGCCAGCGGATTGGTGCGCGCCAGACCTGACTTTGCGCCCACGGTGGTCAACAGCAGCAGCGACGCCCCTGCAAACGCCCCGCCTACTTTGCCGTTATTGGCGCGGAACTCTGCGATGGTGGCTTTGTTGAATGCCTGTATGTCCATGAGCGATTCTCGTGATGAGGATTGGCCAAGTATAGCGGGCAGAAAATGCAAATCCTTGGGATTGGGTCATTGTGCTTGCAGGCGTCAGGTCAGTGACATTTGGAATCGCAATTGTCACTGCCCCCTTTGGTTATTCTGTTGATCCTCACGCTTAGGCGTGACTACGTATCTACACAATTGTGACTAGCGGTTCCCCTTGGCCCGGTTGTGCGTAGTGCAGAGCATTTGGCAATTTTTCGCCGTACTATCGCCACCCTTACTCCACGCGGAAACGTGATCGGCATCCATTTCCGAGAGCTTATAAATTCTGCTTTTGTTCGCATCGTGCCCAATCGAGCACAGCGGGCAGTTGGACTCGCCTTTCGCCTCCGCAGCCTGCGTCTGCTTCGCGTAGGCTGCCTTTTTTACCTTCTCATCGAACACCCGAACCGCCAGCAGCTTCGTTTCCGTCGAACCGCCTAGAAGATACTCGAAGATTCCCTTGTGATTCGTCACCTCGTCATCGGCGGCGAGCTTTTTCACCGCGTCGGACATTTTCTTCGGATCGTAGCTTTTACCGTGGTGGTGCTCATACAACCTGCCCCACTCCAAGCCCTTCATTTCCACCAGAACATCCGTAAACACCGTCGAAACCCAGTCGATCACGCTGTTGAAATAATTTTTCAACTCATTGATATTGGTGTCGTTGCGATGCGCGCTCATGTAAGCACCAATATCGCCTTTGCTCACCCAGTCCAGCGCCCGCTCAAGAAAGTCCTGCCGGTTCGCGCTGCCTTTGACGTATGCGCTCCACTTTTGAATGTTTGCGTTCTGGCTGTTGCTGAACGCCTCCTTGGCCTTGGTTACGAACGGCCCGGAGTAGATCGCGTTCAAGAGTTCCTGCTCATTGAGCGGCACACCGGCAATGTTAATCGTCTCGAACCACTGTTTGATCTCGGTCTCCGTCCCTTCACACTCGTAGATCAGCAGCTTCGAATTGCGAATCCTGTCTTGCTGGTCGGCGGGCAGGCTGTCGAAGTTCTTCGGATTGCCGCCATCCATGATTGCGAACTTGTTGGTGACGAACCGCCCGATGCTGGTGATACGTTGCTGGCCGTCGAGTACCTCGAAACTGTCCGCGCCGACCTTGTTGAAGTAGATCAGCCCCAACGGGTACTCCTTGAGTAGCGAATGGATGACGGCCTGTTCTTTATTTCCACCGCCGTCGGCGTAAAGATAGTTCCGTTGATATTCCGGCTGAATGATGAGCTTCCCGCCCAGCCCGAACAGCCCCTTACCTTCTAGCTGGTTGTAAACGAAACCGTTGCAGATGTCGGCAACGGTAATGTCGGTTTTCAGCGTGGTTTTCATTTTTTCTTTCTCATCGCAGGTTTGGCGCGACGGTGGCGGATCAATATCCTGGCAAATGTTGATTTCAAATCACCACCAAATAGAATCGCACCCCGGCGATTCAGGTCGCCAGCGTTTGGCGTATCGATCAGCGTGTATTCTTTTGTTTTCAACCCGGAGTTGTTGTCTCGATCAGTTATTCCCAAAATCTCGAACTGCTCAGGGTTGTACTTGTCGAGGAAGGTAATCGGTACACCCATCGCACCGTCGTAGTCGCTAGGGATGGCATCGGTGAACGGCACTTCAATCGCATCGTAGTTGTCGTACATGTCGTAGGCCGCCTTGCCCTTGACCTCCTTGTGCTTACTGAACTTCAAATTCTCCGCCATCGTCATCAACGGCAACTTCTGGTGGCGTCGGCCATGATCCAGATTCGTGAACCAGATCGCCGGCACGTTGATGAGCTTCACGCCGTCTACTACCTTCTCATACTTCCCCATATAGTCAGCGACGAACCACATGCCGCCCGAAAACGCCGTTATTCCCATCCAAAGTTTATTGTCCTTGATAAGCGGGAAGACTTCTTTGTAGGTGATTGCGTTTTTGTTCGCAATAATCAGGAACTTCTTCCCATGCGCGACGAGTTGGGCAACATAATCGCGGAAGAGGGAGAACGGCGGGTTGGTGACAACAATATCAGCCTCTTTCAGAAGTGCGACGCACTCGGCGCTGCGGAAGTCGCCGCCTGAATACTCGCCGTCATCTTTCAAGGCTTTTCGCGCTGCCTTGTTGCGCTTGAGGAAGAGCTTGACATCGTCAATGTTGGCCGCGCCATCGCCATCCTCGTCTTTCACATGATCGAGAATGACGGCGATAGCCTTGGGCTTTTTGCGCTTGCCTTTGCCCTCGGTATATTCAATGAGCGGAAGTTGGGCGCTGGCGATGGGTGACCCATCGTAGCTTGTAGTGATGAGCTTTTTCAGGCCAAGCTTGTTGAAATTGGCAGCGAAATACTTGAAAAAATTGCTCTCGAATGGATCATCGCAGTTGCAGTAAACGATTTTGTCGCGGAAGGTGTCGGGGTTGAATTCCAGGTAGGCTTCGACCTCCTTCTGGATGTCGATGTATTGCGTGTAGAACTCGTCTTGCTTGGCCTTTTTCGCGGCATGCAGGGTTCGGTTTAGTGGCTCATCGGCTTGCGGCTTGCGGCTTGCGGCTTGCGGCTTGCGGCTTGCGGCTTTCAGTCATTATTGATGTGCTTTCTGAATGTCAAGAATAATTTGCGTGATTTTATGCGATCAGCGCTTGGGAAGTCAGTCGCTTGCCAATTGATTTGCACAATAGAATCTCCAGGGGATCGGAGCCAATTTCCTTCTGATCACGCCGGCACTCGATGGTCCGGCTCTACAAAATCAAAGGGGTCAGTGTCATTTGGATTTTTAAATGACACTGACCCCTTTGATTTGTTCATCCTTGCAACTCACCTCCTCGCCCCCTACACTGGCTGCGACGGCGGGTTGCCCGCCAACCCCAACACAAACCCGAGGAGATACCCAATGACCACCGCTCATGCCTGGGCCGCCCATGCCGCCCACAAGCCCTTCGCTCCCTTCACCTTCCAGCGCCGTGCGCTGGAGCCGCAGGATGTGCGCATCGACATCCTGTATTGCGGCATCTGCCATTCCGACATCCATTTTGCGCGCGGCGAATGGGGTGATCCCAAATATCCGGCCGTGCCGGGCCACGAGATCGTCGGTCGCGTCAGCGAGGTTGGCAGTGCGGTCACCCAGTACAAGGTGGGCGATCTGGCCGGCGTGGGCTGCATGGTGGACAGCTGCGGTAAGTGCGGTTCGTGCCACGAAGGGCTGGAACAGTATTGCGAAGGCGGCATGACCGGCACCTACATGAGCGTGGAAAAGCAGACCGGCCTGCCCACCTATGGCGGCTATTCGAACTTCATCGTGGTGCGCGAGAGTTTTGTGCTGCATGTGAAGCACAAGCAAAGTGATCTGCCCGCCGTGGCACCGCTGCTGTGTGCCGGCATTACGCTGTGGTCGCCGCTGCGCCACTGGAAGGCGGGACCGGGCAAGAAGGTGGGCATCGTCGGCATTGGCGGGCTGGGCCACATGGGCATCAAGCTGGCGCATGCGCTGGGCGCGCACGTGGTGGCCTTCACACGTTCGCCGGGCAAGGTGGAAGAGTGCAAGCGGCTGGGCGCAGACGAGGTGATCATCTCCGACAACGCCGACGAGATGGCCAAGCACGCCGGCAGCTTCGACCTGATCATCAACACCGTGTCGGCCTCGCAGGACCTGCAGACCTTCGTGGTATTGCTCAAGCGCGATGCGACCCTGGTGCTGGTAGGTGCGGGCACCGAGAAGCACATTGCGCCGGACGCCTTTGCGCTGCTGGGCGCCCGCCGCTCGGTGGCCGGCTCGGGCATCGGCGGCATCGCCGAGACGCAGGAGATGCTCGACTTCTGCGCCGAGCGCGGCATCACCTCGGATATCGAGATGATCCCGGTGCAGAAAGTGGATACCGCCTACGACCGCATCGTGGCGAGCGATGTGAAGTACCGGTTTGTGATTGATATGGCGACGTTGCCGGGGGTGTAGGGCTTGCCAGTTCACGTGGGCTGTTGAGCACCGAAGACAAAATGGCGACGCCTTGCTCGGTAAAGGCTTAGGGGCGGTGCGCCTACCTCCGCGGCCTTTGTTTGAGGTCACAATTTGTGACCTCAAAACCACAAGCTCTTGTTTTCCCAGTTGAAACATGAAGTCTTTTGGGAAGCGATCGAGGTTGCGCTTTACCGCTTGCACCTGCACCTTTGTCACCACCCCATCAAGCGCGATCCAACTCCACCAGCCGCGCGGCTGCGATATAGAAAATGGCCTTCCGGATCGGCAAACCTTCCAAGGCGAACAGTGCTGCGTAGCGCTCCAATTGCGGACGGTAGATTTCGGCGCGGGCTTTTAGCTCCGACTCTGGCGTGTCTGGTGCAAAGCGGGCGGTCTTGTAGTCGATGATCCAGCGCTCGCCGTTCTCGACGAAGGTGCGGTCGATGATGTTGGGCTGGGCCTTGCCGTCCTGGCTGCTGGTGAGCGCGAGTTCGTTGCCTGCCGACTCGCGCTGCGCCAGCACCCAGCGCCCGGCTTCGCTGCCGATGGCGTTGCTGACGGCCGCTTGCACCTGAGTCGCTGCATCGTCCAGCGCTGATGCGGCATGCCCCTTGCCCTGCAGCCAGCGCTTGAATGCCGCTTGCGATGCCTTTACGCGATCGACACTCCATTGGTCGAGGCCGTCCTGCGCGATGAGCTCAAGTGTGCGGTGTGCGAGTGTGCCGATGTCGGCGAGGAGGGAATGGTTGATGTCTTCGGTATCGACGTCACCGTCAACATCGGTGAATGCGGCCCCCTCGGCAGGGCTCGCTCCTGCATGGCTCGCCCGCTCCGACGGCACGGAGCTTTGCTCCGCGAAACCCCGCCCTCGCCCCCCTGCCCCTCTCCCACCAGGGGAGAGGGGAGCGGTAGCGCTCGGCTCATCGCCTTGAAGGTAGGCGGGGATGGCGGGTGATGCCAACCGGGTGAGCGTGGGCACGAACTCGGCGTAGGGGTTGTCGTCCTGTGCGTCTTGCGTGCTGCCTTGCCATTGCGCCAGCGCGGCGTTGAAATCAGCCTCGACCGCTGGCCAGAGGGCGGTGAGCGGCGCGCCCTTGACAGACGGCTTGAGAGTAATTTCCCCCTCTCCCCCTGCCCCTCTCCCACTGGGGGAGAGGGGTGAGGAGTCTTCGTTCACCTTCACTGTGGTGGCGGCGACGAGGTGCAGGCTGCGGATGGCGCGGGTGGCGGCGACGTAGAGTACGCGGCTGCTTTCGTTGGCTTCGCGCTCGGCATCCAGCGTGCGCAGGTAGTCGTAGGCGGTGGGCTTCTTGTCGTCCTTATTGCGGCGCGGCTTAACCGGGGCGATGACCAGATGTTCCTGGCCGTGGCCGTCGACGAACTCTTCCCACAGCAGCAGGCTGTTGTCGCCATTGCGCGGCGCGCGATGCAGGCCGGGCAGGATGACGCAATCGAACTCCAGGCCCTTGGATTTGTGCACGGTCATGATCTGGATGGGCGGGCTGCCTGCATTCCCGGCCGCATTGTCCGCACCGGGGTCGGGCTCGGCGTAGAGCGAGGCGATCTCCTTGCCCAGCCGGTCCAAGGTAAAGCCGCCGCTCGCGTCGAGCTGGTCGATGAGGCGGAAGTAGGCTTCAGCATCGGCGCGCTCGGCGGCATCCTGCAGGCAGGCTTCGCCACCGAGCATGCGCCACACGGCCTCGACCCAGCGCCGCGTGCGCAGCCGGCCCTGCTGGGCCAGCGCTTCAGCGAACACGGCACGCAGGTGTTGCAAGCGCTGCTGGCCGTCGGCGGACATTTGCTGAATGCGTGTCTCGTCATTCATCAATTGCCAGAGGGTGCTGTGGTGATCGTCTGCCGCCAGCATATGCAGGTCGGGCAAGGTAAGGCCGCACCAAGGCGCGCGCAAGGCGGCCAGCCAGTTAACGCGGTCGCCACGATGATGCAGGGCACGCGTGAGGGCCAGCAGATCCTGGATGACCTGGCGATCTTCGAGCCGCTCGATCTCGACAGCCTGATAGCGAAGCTCCGGCGCGCTGCGCTGCAGCTCGGTGACGAGTGCATCGAGATGGCTGCGGGCGCGGACGAGGATGGCGATGCTGGCGCTTGGATGTGTGGCGCGCTCATTGCGCAGGATGGCAATGACTTCGCGGGCTTCGTCGATGTTGCCGTCTTCGGCATCGTCGGCGACGAGGACGGGATGGACGATGACGCCACCCAGGCTATATGCAGCCCCCTCTCCAGGGCTCGCTCCTGCATGGCTCGCCCGCTCAGGCGGCACGGAGCTTTGCTCCGCGAAACCCCGCCCTCGCCCCCCTGCCCCTCTCCCATCAAGGGAGAGGGGAGTGTTTAGGCTCCCTTCCCCCCTGGCGGCGAGTTTGGAAACTGCGGGGGCGGGGATGAGGGGGGGCTTGGTGGCGACCGAGGACGCGAATTTCACTGCGCCGGTTTGCGGGTTGTCGGCGGGCGGGAAGACCTCGGGGAAGGTGGCGTTGATCCAGTCCACCACTTCGGGGTGCGAGCGGTTGTTGCGGTTGAGGCGCAGCGATTCGAGCGTGATGCCGCCGATGCCGCTCTCGCGCGCCTGCAGGAAGAGGCCGACGTCGGCCTTGCGGAAGCGGTAGATGGACTGCATGGGGTCGCCGACGATGAACAGCGTGCGCCCGTCGCCTGCTTGCCAGCCCGCCGTCAAGCGGGTGAGCAGCTCGATCTGCGCGGGGCTGGTGTCCTGGAACTCGTCGACCAGCAGATGACTGATGCGGTAATCGAGGCGCAGTTGCAGGTTTGATGGTTCATCGCCCTCTTCACCTGCGCCGAGTGCAGAGAGCGCACGTTGTGCGATCTCGATGAAGTCGACTTCGCGCTGCTGCTGGAACACAGCCCACAGCTGCGCAGCAGCGATGCGCAATAGGCGCGCAAAGATGCCGACGATGCGCGCTTCTTCGGCGTCGAGCTTCGGCTCGGGCAGTTGCTGGATGCGGGCCAGCGCTTCTTCGGCGCCCGGGGTTTGTTGCAATTGCTCGATGCAGGCGGCGAGTGAATCCTTGAAGGGCTTGGAGTCCTTTGCATCCTTCTCGGCAGGCAGGCCCATGTTCTTGTCGAAGCGCTTGCGGAAGGTGCCGGTGTTGGTGAGCAGCAGCGAGGCGACGCTGCGCCAGAGCTCAAGCTCGGACAACTCGCCTTCGAGCACGTGGTCCCACTCCCCCAGCAGCTTGATCGGTGAATCACTGCCGGCGGCGCTGAGCTTGCCCGCGGCGTATTGCGCGATGGGCATGAGCTGGGCTTGCAGGCTTGCATCGACGGCGCTGCCAGCACGGGCAAGGTCGCTGGCCACCAGCATCGCGATCGCGCTGCCTTCGTTCTGCTCCGCTGCAGCGATGTGGCCCAGCCACTGGTCGCGGCGTTCGAGCATGGAGACCAGCAGCTTTTGCAGGCGCGCGGTGTCGTTGTGGAAGTAGCGCAGGGCTTCTTCGACGGTCTTGGCGGCTTCGCGATTGTCATCGCCCGTGGCTTCGAGCAATGCCAGCGTGCGCAGTGCAGCGGCATCGTAGTGGCTGGCGCTGTCGTCGCTCACCGCCGGCTGCGCGCCGAAGCGGGAGAGGAAGGGCATCTGCCGCGCAAGGCTGGCGCTCAAGGCGTCGATGGTCGTAATACGAAGCCGAGCCGGGTTTTGCAAAAGTTGCCAGCCGAGATCGGCATCACGTGCCAGCGCGGCGAGCGAGAGGTCGCGCGTGATTTTTTTGTGAGGCGCCAGCCCTGCGGCTACGGGTTGCGTCGCTGCGGTGAGACTGTTGAGGATGCGCGCGCGCATCTCGGCCGCGGCCTTGTTGGTGAAGGTGATGGCGATGATTTCTTCGGGTTCCTTCACCGTTGCAAGCAGGCGCAGGTAGCGCTGCGTCAGCAGCTCGGTCTTGCCAGCCCCTGCCGGCGCTTCGACGATGAAAGAGGCAACCTCAAGCGCACGCTGGCGCGAGGATTCGTCGATGGCGAGGAGATCGGGTTCCGTCATGAACCATGAACCCGAATGCTTTTAGCCATAGAGGGCACAGAGCACACAGAGAAATTCAAAATCAACCCCGGCTTCGGGTTTGGTTTTCCTCTGTGTCCTCTGTGCCCTCTGTGGCTAAGTGTTTTGACTTTTGCCAGCCACCCCGCCGCAGCGGGGCGTTTGCTGCTTACTTGCCGTCGTCGGTCTTGATCGCGCCGAGCGTGGTCCACCACATCACGACCATCCACAGGCCGAACACGGTGGCCGGAATCCAGAAGCCGACGATGCCGTTCCAGGCGAAGGGGCCGGTGGTGAAGAACATGACGACCGAAGAGGTGGTCATGCCGATCGCGATCCAGATGTTGAAAAAGCCGACCCAGCGCGGATACACATTGGTCACGTTGGGATGGCTCAGAATCGCAATGCCGCAGCAAAGGCACTGGAAGGCACCTACGCTCCACGGGAAGGTCGTGACCAGCCAGGCCAGGTCGAACAGGGCATAGAGCGAATCGACGTTGCGATCCGGACGGAATGCCATGACACCGAGCAGCACGCCGGGCAGGACGAAGTAGGTAATGTTGGCAACGCCGAGTGCCAGCTGCGAATAGGCGCCCATCGGACGATTGCCCTCCATGCGCCGCAACTGCAGGCAGATCACGGCGTCGAATATGCCGGCAAAGGCACCGCTGATCATGATCAGCAAGGAACAGACCTTGAGCCCGAAGGCGTTTTCCATCACGAAGGCCTGGACTTCCGGCCCGGTCATGCTGGGCGGCATGGGCGGAAAGATGTTTCCGACGAGCAGCCCTGCAAAAAAGATGTTTGCGGAAATCATGCCGCACCATGCGCCGAATTTCTGGAATCCGTTGTTCATTGCTTCCTCCTGTCTGATTTGGTATTTCGCTTTGGGGATTTACAGAACCGAGCTGCTGCCTGCCACCAATTGCAATTAGCAACTCCGTGCTAGGCGGCATTGTAGCCATGTTGGTGGTTTGGGGGCACATCATTTTTCGGCACCTTGCTGCAGTGCAGCTTCCCACTGCGAGCGGCGTTCGGCGAGGCGCAGGATGGGCCGCACGTCGCAATAGCGCAGGCTGGCTTCGTCGGTCACCATGACGCGGGCGTCGCCTGCCTTGACGTCGTGGGCGAGCTCTTCGATGCTGCTGCGCCAGTGCCTGAGCACGGCCTGCCAGTCGGCGAACTGGTCGGCGCTGAATACCTTGCGGCCGTCGCGACTGTCGACGCCGGCAACGCGGGGCAGCAGCCCCTCGTCCGCAGCGATGCCGACGAAAACGGAATCGTCGAGCTGAACCTTGCCAAAGGCGACTGCTGCCGTGGCCTGCTCCGACTGGGCGATGGCGGCATAGATGGGCAGCTGCGGATCGGTGATGCGCGCCTCGGCCCACGACTTGATACCGGGCACGGCACCGGTCTTGTAGTCGATGACGATGCGACGGCCATCTTCAAGCTGGTCGATGCGGTCGATCTGCAGCCGGCATTCGATGCCTTCAATGTTGACCAGCAGCGTTTCTTCGCAGGAGACGATGCTGAATGGCTGCTCGCGACCGAGCTCGACCTGCAGCCAGTTGCCGAGCAGGCGCTGCAGGCGTTCGCGCTCCAGCGTGCGGAACACGGGCGGCAGGCGCGACTGCGGGTGCTGGAGATCATATTCATCCAGCCCGGCATCGGCGGCCTTGTCGATGGCGGCGTTGCGCTCGGCGTCGGCCATCGCGCGCAATGCGGCAGAAGAGCCGGTGCTTTGCCAGAAGGCACGCAGGGCGTCATGCACGATGCTGCCGCGGGCTGCGGCGTCCAGCCCTTCGACCGGGGTTTGCAGTTCTTTTGCGCCGAGGCGATAGCGGAAGTAGGCCCAGGCCGGGCAGATGGCTTGCGCCTTGAGCAGGCCGGTGCCGCCGCGGACATGCTCGCCCTCACCCACCGCCGGCGCGGTGCTGTCGTCGACAGGATCGGCCCAAACTGCGTTCAGTTCCCTCTCCCCCTGTGGGAGAGGGTTAGGGAGAGGGGTTATTGCTGGCGCGAAACTTTCCATGGTCGCCCCCTCTCCCCCTCCCTCTCCCACAAGGGGAGAGGGAGTCGGAAGCAATGGCGTCGGCCGCAGTTCGGTCGCGCCTTCCATGCGCGCAAAAGAGAACGTGATGTCGGGCGCGCATTGCAGCAGGCGCTGTTGAATCGAATCGGCAAATTCGCGCTGCGCCTGGGCCGAGGCATTGGGCGAACGGGCCTTGCGTTGCAGTTCGGCCGGCAGCAGCGGATTAGGGCGAGGCGCGGGCGGCCAGACGTCGTCGGTCATGCCCATGACCCACAGTGCGTCGAAGTGCATGCCGCCGGCTTCGAGCATGCCGACCACCTGGACCTGCGGCTCGTTGGTGGTCTCGGCCTGGAACACGTGTTCGCTGGCGAGCTGGGTGAGGCGGTGGTGGGCATCACGCGCCGAGATGTTGCCGGCGGCGTCGCCGACGATGCCGTCCAGCGCTGCTAGCTTGTCGAGCTCTTCTTCAAAGGCACCGCGCGCCTGGAACTCGTGGCTGGACAGTTTTCGTTCACTGCCGCCAAGGCCGAGCCAGCCAGCCGCACGCAGCATCTGGCGGAAGCGCGCGGCCCACATTGAGGGCGACGCCTTTTTCTTCCACTCGCCGCGCCGGGCTTCGATGGCCTGCAAGTGGGTAATGAGCTGCGGTATCTGCTTCGTCTCGTTGTCCTGATCGAACCACTGCGCCAATGACAGCAGCCGCAGCACGCTGGTGGTGGCGGGCAGCTGTTCGCGCATCAGGGCTTCGAGCCGGGCGCGGGCGTCTGTCTCGCTGACGCTGGCGGACCAGAAGGGCTGGCGCAGCAGCTCGCCGAGGCGGGCCTGTTCGACATTGCCTGCGCCGCAGCAGAGCTCGATCAGGTCGAGCGCGACGGTGACGAGCGGGTATTGCGTCAGCGGCTTGCCGAGGCTGAAGTTGTAGACGCGCGGGACCTCGACATGCGCGGGGCGCAGCAGGGACGGGTGCAGCGCATCGTCCAGCGCGGACTCGATGGCATCGCGTGCCTTGCCGAGATTGGGCACGACGATGCCAAGCTGCACCGCCGGGTTCTGCGCCAGCTGCGCCGCCGCCCACGCGGCCACGGCGCGGCGCTCGGCATCGGCCTCGGGCAGCATGCAGACCTCGATCGAAGGGGCATCGGTTTCGTCGAACTGCCAGTCGGTAACGGTGACGCCCTGCGCAGCGAGGATTTGTTTCAACCGGCGCTCCTGCGGGGTGATGTTGTCGAAGCCGGCAAAGAACACGCTGGCCGGCAGTTGCACGGCGCCGCCGGCGACCAGATTGAGCACGGCCTCATGCAGCTGGGCGGCATCGATCAGGCCTTGCCGATCGCACAGCGCGAGAAACTTTTTGCGCCAGCGCAGGAA
>CANJXH010000076.1 GCA_947478755.1 Betaproteobacteria bacterium
CATCATGCATGCGCTGAAACTGGTGGTCGAATTCGACGGCGACACCATCCGCGACATTCAGGGCACGTGGTATCGCCACCCCAACCTTTCATGCCGCGGTGCCACGGCACAATTTGCACCCTTCATCGGCCAAAAGGTCACTGCCAGCCGCCAGACCTTTCGCAACTATGCCGACCCGCGCCAGCAATGCACGCACTTCCACGACCTGCTCGGCCTTACCCTCAATCACGCTCTGCGCCGTGAGGCCGTGCGCCAGTACGACATTGCGATCCCGGACATGGTGAGGTCATCGACTTCGGCAGAGGTTTATCTTGACGGAAAGCTGATGCATCACTGGCAGATCGACCGCAATGGCATTGTCGGACCGGAACCCTTGAAGGGCCGCACGCTGGTGAGCGGTTTCAGCCGCTGGGCAGCAGAGATGTACGAGGGCGACAGTCTTGAAGCAGCACACGTGCTGCAGATGGGAACTTTCGTCTCATGGGCCGGCAATCTCGACTTCAAGGCGATGAAGGCGAAGTTCCCCGGCATCGTGCTGGCGCCGCCGAATCTGATGGGTGGCTGCTACGCCATGCAACCAGTGCGAACACATGAGGCCCTGCCCTGCCATGAGGTAAAGGACTTCACCAGCGACGCGGATGGGATGTTGGCGTTTCTCTGAAGGGCGGCAAAATATTCAGTGACTCACGTGCGAACTAAAAGCCGGGATGCCGGCAAGTGGTGCACCGACATGAATGATCACTCCGACGGGCCGGCAATACCGTGTTTTTCGCGGCGGTAACGCAACGTGTCACGGCTGATGCCAAGTGCACGGGCGGCTTTTGAAACATTTCCTTGTGCATCTTCGAGTGCCTTGATCAACATTTCCCGTTCGACCCTGTCCAGCGAGGAATCGGATGGGTTATCACTCGCATTGCCCTGTGTTTGCAATGCCGAGGGCTCCTTGTCGGTCGCAAAGGGAGAGTGAAACATCAAGTCCCCGGCGTCAATTGTGCTTTGATCCGCCAGCAATACGGCTTGTTCAACGACATTACGCATTTCGCGTACATTGCCTGGCCAGGCGTGTGTGGCGATAGCGCGCTCGGCATTGGTGGAAAATGAAAGGGCACTCTTGCGATATCGACGCGCCATATCAGCAAGAAAATGTCGCGCCAGCAGCAAGGCATCGCCGTCACGATCCCGCAATGGCGGCACAAAAATCTGCAGTACGCGAAGGCGGAAATAAAGATCCGAACGGAACGCGCCATCCTTGATACGTTGCTCAAGATTCTGGTTGGTTGCCGCGACGATACGGACACTCACCCGCTTTTCCTGTATGCCGCCCAGCCTCCTCAGGCGGCCGTCTTCGATAACCCGCAGCAACTTGGCCTGCATGACGGCATCCATTTCACCGATTTCATCGAGAAACAGGGTGCCGCCATCGGCAGCTTCGATAAGGCCGAGTTTTCGCTCCTTGGCGTCGGTGAATGCACCTTTTTCATAGCCCATTAATTCCGATTCGAGCAGATTGGGCGGAATCGCGGCGCAATTGACCTCAATGAAAGGCGCATCCTTGCGGCTCCCGTTGAAATGGCAGGCGCGGGCGATCAACTCCTTCCCGGTTCCGGTTTCGCCAATGATCAGAATGGGTGGAAGGGATTCAACACCCTCGACGCTGGCAAAACGCGACACGCGTTCTTTCAATTCGATGATGGCGCTGCTGCTGCCTCGTATCTCGTCAAGACTGCCCATTTCTTTTTCTCGGGCCTCGTAATACTCGAGATTTCTGCTCTCGCGCTGATGTTGCGAGAGCAGGGTAACCCGTTGTCGCAGCTCGCCTAGCGCCACTGGTTTGGTCATGAGATCGTTTGCACCGGCCTTCATCGCTTCGACCGCAAGCTGGATGCTGCCGTGGCCGGTGATCATGATGATGGGTACGTTGGCATCGAGCTCGCGAATTTTGGATATGACCTGCAGGCCATCCATGTCGGGCAGGCGATAGTCAAGCACGACAATGTCGGGGGGCTTTCGCCACAGGCCTTGATGCCGGCGGCGGCGGTAGCCGCAGTGACTACGTCGTGCCGACCCAACTCAAGAAACTTGGCCGCGTTCTTGGCAAAGGTCTGCTCGTCATCGATTATCAGGATGCTGGCCATGGTCTCAGGATCTGGGGAACTTGATTTTCACGATCGTACCTTGAACATCAGCATCTTCAATCTGGAGCTCGCCACCAAAACGCTGGATGATCTTGCGGGCCTGGGGAAGCCCCAGCCCCATTCCCTTTGGTTTGGTAGTGAAGAAGGGACGGAATATCTGCTTTTTTACTGCTGCGGGAATACCGCGGCCTTCATCCTCAATTTCCAGAATCAGGCCACTGTCCGCACCTTCCTTCAGGCTGATCTTGCAGCGGCCACGGTTTTCCATGGCTTCCGACGCATTCGACAACAGGCTGTGCACTGCTTGTTTGAGCATTACTTCGTCCGCCGTCAGGTGCGGATCCGTGACATCGATGGAAAGCAAGAGTTCCTGGCCGCGACCGTTGAAGGTCGCGAGATGCTCTGTCACGGATTGATCGAGCAGCTTGCCCACATCGACGCAAACCGTCTCTCCCGAGTACTCCGCCGAGAAGTTGAGCAACTCGGTAATCTGTTTCCCTATGCGATCAACTTCTCGAACAATGTCTTTTGCCTGTTCAGAACAGTTTTCACCTGGCGATTCCAGGGCCAACTCGGCGGACGAGCGAATGGACGACAAGGGATTGCGGATGTTGTGTGCTATTGATGACGTCAGCTCTCCGACTACAGCCAGCGTCTCGGTTTCCACAAGCCGCTCGTACTGCTTCTTGATGGTTCGGTCGGCCCGGCGTACAACCCAGTAGAGCGAACCATAAAGCAGAAAGGCGCTGGCCAGCGCAAGCAACCAGACCTGTTTTTTGCCTTCTTCGATCGCTTCAGTCATTGCCGCTGTCGCTTTATAGAACTCCACGACGCCAATCACCTTCTTGGTCGCCGGATCAAATACGGGTATGTAGCATTCAACGAAATACTGAATGGCCGGATCGAGACCGATGTGTTCCTTTTTCTCCATCACCCATTCGGATATGTGTGCGGGATTGATCACCAACACGCCTTGAAGTGCCTCCTCCAGCTCGTCATTGTCTTCGTCGGACTTGCGGCCAATGAGCATGTCCTGGCTTGACCAGATAACGGTGCCGTGCGTGTCGTACACGGTTGCCCGCAACACATCGTTCATGTTCTTGAAATGCGCAACGGTACCGTTGAATCGGGAGGCCAGATATTCATCCTCCGGATTGGACAGGTGGCCCAGTGAACCGTCCGCCACCAGGATGTTTTGAATGAAATCCCTGCTCAACTCGCCTTCACGCTGAAAAAGATGGGCGCTCAGAAATTTCTGCATCAACGTTGCCTGCGCCACGGCAATGGCGACGATAGCCAGAAAACTGAGCCACCCAAACCAGCGCAACAACCTGAACGGGGCAGACTGGATATTTTTTTTCATGATCGATTCTTCGCTGACTCAAAAATCCAATTGGGCATCAATAGTGGCAGCTTCGGCAGGCTCGAACAGATTGATGACAGGAATTGTTGCAGATCAAAACTGCTGAACCAGGTTGATCATTGTGCCTCGGTATCGGCTCTCGTACAAAGCACTGTTGGCTTTGTTGTGGAAGTACGAAAGATCAAGGCGTAGCGATGTCTGGGGCCGAAGCGCATGAATTGCGGAAAAATCCAGACTGTTGAACAAGTCTCGCCGAGCCCGCATTCCAACGAGTAGCGGGGCGTCAAACCGCGATCGTTGATGTGTCCAGCTGACAGACCAGTTGAGGAACAGCGCTTCCCAATCCATGGTCAGGCGGGAGTAGTACAAAGTGTTGGACATACTCGGCGCCTGCTGCGTATTGTGTTCGCGGCTTGCCCCGATCTCGATCGACGCCTCGGTGATGCCCTGTATCGGTTTGGCGAATTGCCGGTGGTAAACGCCGAGTGTAGAGATGCCGTTGAAGTCGCGAAATTGTTCGGCGTGTTTGTTGACACCGTATTCAAGCATATAGCTTGAGAATCCCTGGTCTATTTCTGCCACTGTCCAATCCACATGCAAGGCGTTGCGCTGGCGAAACAGTTGGCCGGAGACCGATATCCATTGCATGCCGGGACCAAACCCCAGGCTGCCACCCATCGCTTGCATGGATATCACGGAATCAAAACTCAGGGTTCTGAAGTCAAGATCAGGTGCATTGGCGGAACGACTGTCCTGCATATTGGATGACAGCAGCAGCATTGTGCTGGATGACAAACGGTAGTTATGTCCACCCGAAACAGACAGACGGGAAATGTCGCCCGAAAGCTGACTTATTCCGTCAAGCCGCACCAATGCGCCGTTGTCGGATATTTGCACCAAGGGTGACTGGTAGCTTTCATGGCCGCGCGAAAGCTCGACCGAGTACATGCCAGGTTCGGACTTTGCAACCGACAGCTCTTCCGCCTGCGAGATGGGGGCCAGCGTCAGGATCAGCAATGCAGCGATGATCAATTGGCAAATGTGCCGTAACGAGTGCTTCAACATTGCTTTCAGCCAAATCAGGGATTGCTGGTTGTCGGCTAGCCGTGTTTGGCGCTTGCTCGACCGCTGATCGACGCTCTGCCGACGCCGGATGCGGGGAAACTTTGAGCTCAGTGATTCCGGCAGAGATCAATGGACCGATGAAACCTGCCGCCGGCGATTGCCGGGCGGCAGCGATTACGAACTTAGATCGACTTGTAGCAGACCTGCTGAAGCTTCAGCGTGCCATCGGTTTGTGGCACGAGGCGCTGGCTGCATTTAAGGCCTTTGCCAACGCTGCGTGCACCCTCTTGGGCGATAACGACATTGGAAGCAGCCAGCAGCATTGCGGAGGCGCAGATCGAAGCGATGATTTTGGTCATGGTGAAACTCCTAACGGGAAAATGGATTGAAAGACAGAGGCAGTTTGTTTTAACAACGTCAGCCTGACCCCCTAACGCAGTTTTCACGCCAGCTTTTACACCGACTATCTTTCAATGACTTGGCGACGAGACCCTGGTCTACTTTGGTCATTTCCCCCAATCTTCATCGGTTTTCCCCCACCACAAGCGGCCCTTCAAGGGGCTTGTTTTACCCTTCTATGGCCTTTAAGGTATCGAGATCTTCGACGGCCATCGCAAACCTGACGGCGGTCGTGCAATTCGCTGCCTCGGTCCAAAACTGCGTGCCATCACCATTTGATATGAACAGCACGTAGCCATAGAGCGCCTCGCGGCTGTAGCAGTAGAAGGCGTCATCGAAGCTTGGCGGCGTGACGCCGTATTCCTTCAAGCGGCCGAGATAGAACTGCAGCAGTGGCAATTCCCACTTGCGGCGGTCTACCATGTCAAGCGCGGAAATGACGAAATAGGTGAAGTCGTGGAACCAGGGACAGCGACGCATCTCCCAGTCGATCAACCCGCCACCCTTGCGGTTTAAGTAGATGTTGGCCACATGCGAATCGCCGTGACCCATGGTGAGTGGTTGGGTGCGGTGGAAGGCCCACTGCTTGTCCAGGGCGCGTTCCAGCCGCGCCGGATCTTTGGCGGTGCCAATGGGCACAGCTGCGCCGCGCGGCAGGCTCAGATAGAAGCGCCATTTTTCCGGCTGCAGCACCATCTTCATATAGGCGAGATGCCAGCCGGTGACCGTGCGCAGGATCCAGCCGAAGTCGCCGTCGTCGGCTAGGGCGGGATGCTGCCAATAGCGCGCATGCAGGCGCGCCAGCACGTCGAGCACGCTGGCGGCCTGGTCGAAAGTAAGCGGCACGTGAACGCTGCCGAAGATGCAATCGTCGCCGGACAGGTCTTCGAGCACCATGATCGGATTCTTTTTCTGCTTGCCGGCGAAATAGCAAGTGGGCGTGTTGAGGCCGATGCCGGAGACGATGTCACGATACCCCTGCATCTCGCTGGTAAAGGTGTGCTCCATGTCGTCCACGTTCTTGCCGAAGGCACCCTTGACGATCATGGTCGGGGGCAGGCCGGCCTCGATGCCGGCGGCGTTGTAGCCGAGCCTGATACGGATCTTGGTTGCGGTCGCCGCCATGATGTCGACGACGCTGACCGACGTCACTTCGACACCGGGATAGTTGCGTTGCAATGCCCAGCTCATCCACGCCGGGCTGATCTGCTCAGCGGTGGCTGGGAAGGACGGCCCCCGTTCGTCTGCGATGCTGTTTGCGCTATTGCTCATGGTGTCTCCGGATTGTTGTGTGTTGCACTGCGTCGAATTGCCACCGCGGCTATCCCATTGCGGGACTGAAGACCAAAGGGAGATTGATGATCTCGCGGAAGAAAGGCACGGGCAGGTGCTTCACTTCCTCTTCCGGTCTGGCCAGACGGATGTCGCGCAGCCGTTCAAGCAGGATACGGATGGCGATCTGGAGTTCACGCCGCGCAAGCGGCATGCCGAAACAGGCATGGCGACCATGGCCGAAAGCAATATGGCGATTGCCATCGGGACGGTCAAGATCAAATTCGGCTGGGTGTGGCCAGCGCGCCGGGTCGCGATTGGCGGCGGGCGGGCATAGCACGATGTTTGCGCCTTTTGGAATGGTGACACCGGCGATGTCAATGTCGCAGGTCGCGACACGGGGTAGCCCCTGCACAGAGCTTTCCAGTCTCAGCATCTCTTCAACGAAACGTTCAATCCTGTCGTCGTTGCCACGTAAAGTCTCCTGCAATTCGGGACAAAGCACCAGCTTGTGCATGCAGGAAGAAAGCATGTTACGCGTAGTGTCGTTGCCACCTGCGAAGGTGGTAATCGCCATCCAGCTTCGCTCCAGCGCAGAAAATGGTGTGCCGTCCTTTCTATTGAGCGTTGCCAGCGAATGGATGACGCGCCCCGCCGGGCCTTGTGCAGCCTGCTTGATATGGGCATCAAGATAGCGAAACATCTCGATCACCTTCTGGATCAGTTCGACCTCGGTGTCCTCTGAAATGCCCGGCGTCATCATGCCGAACAGGGCGTCGGTCCAGGCCTTGAAGCTCGGCTGGTCAGCACGCGGCAAACCAAATTCGTCGCAGACGATGGTGGCTGGCAGTGGACGGGCGAAATCGCGCAAGAAATCGACGGTTCCTTTTGCCGCAAAATTGTCGATTAGTTCGTGCGCCAGTTTTTCGATCTGCGGCACCATATCCTCAACGGTGCGGTAACTGAACAGCTTGATGCCAACCGAGCGGTAGTCGTCATGCTCGGGCGGATCGGTGGTGACCAGGGTATCGATTGCCTTCATGCCCGCCGCATCCCACAACGCCTGCGCGCGCGGACGGAAATGTTTTTTGATCAGCAGGTCGCCTTTGGAAGAAAAACGCTCCGTATCCATCAGGCACTGAATATTGAGCTCGTGCGAGGTAACCCACCAGAAACCGGTGCCTGGGTCGCGATGTACAGGTTCCTCGCGGCGCATGGCGTCGTAATAGGCAAAAGGGCAACTGGCAGTTGCAGGATCAGCCATGCTGAATTGATCGACGTCGCGCATCGCATCTCCTCCGATTGTTGTTGTGCTTTCTTGTTGTAGCTGCAGTGTAAGGCTTCAAGCTGGCAGCTTCAATGCACTGGAAGCCTTCGATGCAACAGACAATAAAAAAAGCAGCCGGAGCTGCTTTTTTTATTGTCTTGAAATCGTCGCTCAGTGACCGCGCTTGCGCAGTTTCTGAATGGCAGCGAGCTGCGCCGCCATGGCAGCAAATTCGCCCGTGGCCTTGGCCAAATCAAGATCGCTGGTGGCGTTTTTCATTGCTTCTTCAGCCTTGGCCTTGGCTTCAAGCGCCTTGGCTTCGTCAAGGTCCTTGCCGCGAATCGCGGTGTCGGCGAGTACGGTCACCAGACCCGGTTGCACTTCAAGCAACCCGCCAGCGACGAAGATGAGTTCTTCTACTTCCTGGTTGGGCAACTTGAGACGTACTTCACCGGGGCGGATGCGCGTCATCAACGGCACGTGACCGGGCAGGATGCCAAGCTCGCCGGCTTCGCCGGGCAAGGCAACGAACTCTGCCAAGCCGGAGAAGATCGACTCTTCTGCACTGACGACGTCTACATGAATTGTCATGGCCATTTAGTTTTTCCGTTATGTGCTTATTGCACGCTTACTGCATGGTTTTGGCTTTTTCGAAAGCTTCTTCGATGCCGCCAACCATGTAGAACGCCTGCTCAGGCAACGCGTCGCACTCGCCGTCGACAATCATCTTGAAACCCTTGATCGTGTCCTTGAGCGTGACGTATTTGCCGGGCGAACCGGTGAATACTTCGGCAACGTGGAATGGCTGCGACAGGAAGCGCTGGATTTTGCGAGCGCGGCCTACGGCAAGCTTGTCTTCCGGTGCCAGTTCGTCCATGCCGAGAATGGCGATGATGTCGCGCAACTCTTTGTAACGTTGCAGCGTTTGCTGCACACGGCGCGCAACGTTGTAGTGCTCTTCGCCGACGACCAAGGGGTCAAGCTGGCGGGAAGTGGAGTCGAGCGGATCAACGGCGGGGTAAATACCCAGCGCGGCGATGTCACGCGAAAGCACGACGGTGGAGTCAAGGTGCAAGAAGGTGGTAGCAGGCGACGGGTCAGTCAAGTCATCCGCCGGCACATACACGGCCTGTATCGAGGTGATCGAGCCGACCTTGGTGGAAGTGATGCGCTCTTGCAGGCGACCCATTTCTTCTGCCAGCGTCGGCTGATAGCCCACGGCGGACGGCATACGGCCGAGCAGCGCAGATACTTCGGTACCGGCCAGCGTGTAACGATAGATGTTGTCGACGAAGAAGAGGATGTCACGGCCTTCGTCGCGGAACTTCTCGGCCATGGTCAGGCCGGAGAGTGCCACGCGCAGGCGGTTGCCCGGGGGTTCGTTCATCTGACCGAACACCATCGCCACCTTGGAGTTGGCGAGGTTCTCTTGGTCGATAACACCCGCGTCGGACATTTCATGATAGAAGTCGTTGCCCTCGCGGGTACGCTCGCCGACACCAGCAAACACCGACAGACCGGAGTGGGCCTTGGCGATGTTGTTGATCAGCTCAAGCATGTTAACCGTCTTGCCCACGCCGGCGCCGCCGAACAGGCCGACCTTGCCGCCCTTGGCAAACGGGCAGATCAGATCGATAACCTTGATGCCGGTTTCGAGCAGGTCAACCGAAGCCGACAGTTCGTCGAACTTTGGCGCTGCCTGGTGAATCTCGCGACGCTCTTCGCACGCAACGGGGCCACGTTCGTCAATCGGACGACCGAGCACGTCCATCACGCGACCGAGGGTGCCGCCGCCGACGGGCACTTGAATGCCAGCACCGGTGTTTTTCACTTTCAGGCCACGACGCAGACCGTCACTGGAACCCATGGCGATGGTACGAACCACACCGTCGCCCAGCTGCTGTTGCACTTCGAACGTCAGGCCTGCTTCGCTGAACTCGGTGGTCTCGTCGAGAACGAGCGCGTCATAGACCTTGGGCATGGCTTCGCGGGGGAATTTGATATCCACCACGGCGCCGATGCATTGGACAATGTTTCCGTTACTCATGGTCATTTCCTCAATACAAAAATTCGTTATCCGGCGATGGCGGCTGCGCCACCAACAATTTCTGAAATTTCTTTGGTGATCGCTGCCTGACGGGCCTTGTTGTAGACCAGTTGCAGTTCCTTGATGACGCTACCGGCATTGTCGGTTGCAGCCTTCATTGCCACCATCCGCGCGCTTTGTTCAGAAGCCATGTTCTCGGCAACCGCCTGGTAGACCAGCGCTTCAACATAACGCAACAGCAACTCGTCGATTACTACCTGCGCATCCGGCTCGTACAGATAATCCCAATTGCCGGCCGGCGTTCCAAGACGCTCACCCGACAGGGGCAGTAACTGCTCGACCACCGGTTCCTGCTTCATGGTGTTGATGAAGCGGGTATAGGCAATGTAGACCGTGTCAATCTCGCCGGCCTCGAACGCATCGATCATGACCTTCATCGGCCCAACCAACTTGTCCATGTGCGGCGTGTCGCCGATTTGCGTGATGCTCGACACGATGGTCGCAACATTGCCGCCGAGGCGTTGCACGAAACCAAGCCCCTTGTTACCGATGGCAGTGACTTTGGTGTTGGTCGAGCCTGCCGCTTCCCACTTTTTCATGTTGTTCACAAGCAGGCGCAACACGTTGGTGTTAAGGCCACCGCACAAACCCTTGTCAGTCGACACCAGAATCACACCGACGCGCTTGGCGCCCTTGCTTTCAACCCCGCCAAGGAAGGGATGACGATAGTCAGTGACATTGGCCTGCGAAAGATTTGCCGCCAGCTGGCGAATTTTTTCGCTGTAGGGACGGGCATGACGCATCCGCTCCTGCGCCTTGCGCATTTTGGATGCGGCGACCATCTCCATCGCCTTGGTGATCTTCCGAGTGTTCTGAACGCTCTTGATCTTGGTGCGGATTTCTTTTCCGACGGCCATGATCTATCTCCTTTAAGGGATTACGCCCAGGACTTCTTGAATTCGACGACAGCTGCCTTGAGGGCGGCTTCGGCGTCCTTGTCGAGATCCTTGCTGGTCTCGATCTTCTTCACCAGATCGGCGTTCTTCTGCTTCACGTACTGATGCAGAGCGGCTTCAAAGGTGAGAATCTTGGAAACGTCGATGTCATCCATGAAGCCTTCGTTGGATGCGTAGAGCGAGATCGCCATATCCGCAACCGAAAGCGGTGCATACTGCGCCTGCTTCATCAGTTCGGTCACACGACGGCCGCGCTCGAGCTGTTTGCGCGTGGTTTCGTCGAGGTCGGAAGCGAACTGCGCAAATGCAGCCAGCTCGCGATACTGGGCGAGCGCGAGACGCACGCCGCCGCCAAGCTTCTTGATGACCTTGGTCTGGGCAGCACCACCGACGCGGGACACCGAGATACCGGCGTTCATGGCGGGACGGATACCAGCGTTGAACAAGTCGGTTTCAAGGAAGATCTGGCCGTCGGTAATCGAAATCACATTGGTCGGCACGAAGGCGGATACGTCGCCCGCTTGCGTTTCGATCACGGGCAGCGCGGTCAATGAACCGGTCTTGCCCTTGACTTCGCCGTTGGTGAACTTCTCGACCCACTCTTCCGAAACGCGAGCGGCACGCTCGAGCAGACGCGAGTGGATGTAGAACACGTCACCCGGGTAGGCTTCGCGGCCCGGCGGGCGGCGAAGCAGCAGCGAGATCTGACGGTATGCCCAGGCTTGCTTGGTCAAGTCGTCGTAAATGATCAGCGCGTCCATGCCGCGATCGCGGAAGTATTCACCCATGGTGCAACCGGCGTACGGCGCGATGTACTGCATCGCGGCGGATTCGGAAGCCGAGGCGGCAACGATAATGGTGTATTCCATCGCGCCATGCTCTTCGAGCTTGCGCACGACGTTGGCGATGGTGGATGCCTTCTGGCCGATAGCAACGTAGATACAGAAAACGCCCTGGCCCTTCTGGTTGATGATGGTGTCGACAGCGACGGCGGTCTTGCCGGTCTGACGGTCGCCAATGATCAGCTCGCGCTGCCCACGGCCGACGGGAACCATTGAATCGATCGCCTTGAGGCCGGATTGAACCGGCTGGGTAACCGACTTGCGCCAGATGACGCCCGGCGCGACCTTTTCGATCTTGTCGGTAAGCTTGGCGTTGATCGGGCCCTTGCCATCGATGGGCTCGCCCAGCGCGTTAACGACGCGACCAAGGAGCTCATTGCCGACCGGCACTTCGAGAATGCGGCCGGTGCACTTGACGGTGTCGCCCTCGGTGATGTGCTCGTATTCACCGAGAATAACGGCGCCAACAGAGTCGCGCTCCAGATTCAGGGCGAGACCGAAGGTATTGCCGGGAAACTCCAGCATTTCGCCCTGCATCACGTCGGCCAGACCGTGCACGCGGACGATACCGTCCGTCACCGAGACCACGGTGCCTTCATTACGGGCGGTGGCGGCGAGTTGCAGATTCTGGATCCGGCTCTTGATCAGGTCGCTGATTTCGGAGGGATTGAGGTTGCTCATGGAATTGCTCCTAATTCTTTAGTGCGGTAGCCATAGCGGCCAGCTTGCCGCGTACGGATGCATCGATCACTTCGTCGCCGACGGCAATGCGGACACCACCGATCAGTTCGGGCACAAGGCGGACAGTCACGTTGATCTTGCACTGGAACTTGCGCTCAAGATCGGCGACAAGCGCCTTCACTGCAGTATCGTCAAGCGGAAAAGCAGACTCGACTTCAGCGTCCTTGACGCCCTCATGTCCGTTCTTCAACTCGTTGAACAGCTGTGCAATCTCGGGCAGCACGCCAAGCCGGTCATTGTCGATCAGCACGCGAACAAAGTTCTGCTGTTCGGCAGGCAAATCACCACCGACCACACCCGCGAACAGGCTGCTCAACTGATCGGCAGATAGTTGCGGGTTGGCGATGCATTCCTGCATCTCTACGGCGGCAGTGACAACGGCCATGCGATCAAGCGACTGCGACCAGGCAGCAAGCGAAGATGCCTTTGCCAACTGAAAGGCTGCTTCAGCGTAGGGACGAGCCAGGGTGACGTTTTCGGCCATGGCGGATTACAGCTCCGTCTTCAGTTGCGTCAGCAGTTCGGCGTGTGCCTGCGCGTTGATTTCCTTGCGGAGAATCTTTTCGGCGCCGGCAACGGCAAGCTTGGCAACGTGTTCGCGCAGCGCTTCTTTTGCGCGCTGTGCGGCGGCACCGGCTTCGGCCTCGGCTGCCACGCGAGCGGCAGCAACAATGCGGGCCGCTTCGGCACGGGCTTCGTCAACTAACTGGCTGGCCTGTTTCTCGGCACCGGTGCGGAATTCGGCGGCGGTTTCGCGTGCTGTACGCAGCTCTTCCGTCGCGCGCTTTTCTGCAAGCGCGAGGTCCGTCTTCGCTTTGTCCGCTGCCGCAAGCCCGTCGGCGATCTTTTGCGCGCGTTCGTCGATTGCCTTCATCAATGGCGGCCACACGAATTTCATCGTGACCCATGCCAGGACGAGGAACACAACGAGCTGCGCAAACAGGGTTGCGTTCAGATTCACGGTATCGCTCCTTTAAGGATGCTGGAGACGATTAGTGAAGAACGAACGGATTGGCGAAGGCGAACATCATCGCGATACCAACGCCGATCAGGAATGCAGCGTCGATCAGACCGGCCAGCAGGAACATCTTGGTCTGCAGGGCGTTCATCAACTCAGGCTGACGGGCGGATGCTTCGAGATACTTCGAGCCCATGATGCCGATACCGATACAGGCACCAACCGCGCCCAAACCGATGATCAGGCCAGCAGCCAGAGCAACGAAACCAAGAATGTGTTCCATGACA
>CANJXH010000077.1 GCA_947478755.1 Betaproteobacteria bacterium
ATATGCTGTGGCGATGATAACGATTGACTCACGCTGGCAACGACACCAGGCCAAAGAGAACAAGACATGAACTGGCGAACGATTGTTGCCACGCTGCATGACATCACTGCCGCTGCATTGGCGTGGATGTTTGCGTACTGGCTACGTTTCAATTTTGAAGTCCCGCCGCAATATGCGTTGGCTGTAAAGCACAATTTGATCTGGGTAGTTTCGCTTCAGGCGGCGATTTTCCTCGCGTTTGGCCTTTATCGCGGCATCTGGCGTTTTGCCAGCATTCCCGACCTGCGGCGTATCTGGCTGGCCGTTGCCACCTCGATGGTGGCGGTTCCCACCCTGCTGTTCATGCTGGATCGGATGCAGGACGTGCCGCGTTCAGTGCTGGTGCTTGACCCGATCCTGTTGTTCCTGATGATGGGTGGCAGTCGTTTTTTGTATCGCGCCTGGAAAGACGGCCACCTGCTGACGCTGAGGCAAATGGGCGCTTCCCCGGTTATTGTCATGGGGGCCGGCTCGGCCGCCGCCATGCTGCTGCGCGACCTGGTGTCGGATTCACGCTGGCGGGTGGCCGGGGTTCTCGATGATGATCCCGGCAAGTGGGGCCTGCGCCTGCATGGCGTCACGGTGTTGGGGCCTCTGGACAGTCTGGCAGCACATGCAAACCGGCTGGACGTGAAGCATGCGATTGTTGCCATGCCGGGTGCCACGCTCAGCCAGCGTCGCCGTGCGGCGGAGTTTGCCGTTGCGGCCAAGCTGGAGGTGCTGACGGTGCCGTCTTTGGCGGACGTGCTGTCTGGCAAGATATCGGTATCGCAGGTACGCCGGGTCGAGCTTGAGGACCTGCTGGGCCGGGAGCCGGTGCAGCTGGATGATGCCGGGCTCAGTGTCTTGCTGGCCGGCAAGACGGTGCTGGTGACGGGTGCCGGCGGTTCGATTGGTTCCGAGCTGTGCAGGCAGATTGCGGGGTTCCGCCCGGCGCGTCTGGTGTTCTATGAGCTTTCCGAGTTTGCGCTGTACACGGTGGTGCAGGAATTTTCCAAGCGCTTTCCCAATCTGCCACTGACTACGGTGGTGGGCGACGTCAAGGATTCGGTGTTGCTTGAACAGGTTTTTCAGGCATGGCAGCCACAGGTGGTATTTCATGCCGCCGCCTACAAGCATGTGCCCTTGATGGAGAACGAAAACGCCTGGGCAGCGGTGCGCAACAACGTGGTGGGTACCGCCAGCGTGGCGCGTGCTGCCATCGCGCATGGCGCAGAGAAATTCGTGATGGTGTCTACCGACAAGGCAGTGAATCCAACCAATGTGATGGGTGCCAGCAAGCGGCTGGCCGAGTTGGTCTGCCAGGTTCTGCAGAAGGGCAGTGAGAAAACCAGTTTTGTTGCGGTTCGTTTCGGCAATGTGCTGGGATCAAGCGGCAGCGTGATACCCCTGTTTCGTGAACAGATCGAGCGCGGTGGCCCGGTGACTGTGACGCATGCAGATATCGTGCGCTACTTCATGCTGATCCCGGAGGCAACGCAGCTGGTGCTGCAGGCGGCGCTGATGGGCAAGGGCGGCGAGATATTCGTCCTCGACATGGGCGAACCGGTCAGGATCATTGATCTTGCGCGCGACATGATCAGGCTGTCCGGCTTCAGCGAAGACGACATCCGGATCGAAGTGACCGGGCTGCGGCCGGGAGAAAAGCTGTACGAAGAGCTTCTGGCGGATAGCGAGACCACGCTGCCGACCCCTCACCCCAAGCTGCGTATTTCGAGTGGCAACGGGGTGCATGACGACGCATGGCTGGCGGAACTGGATCGCTGGCTGGTTGCGGGCTATCGCCCGACAGTCGAGGTGAAAGAAGGGCTCAGGCGCTGGGTGCCGGAATACGCGCCGGCAACGCATTGAACGCCGCGACCACTTCCTTTACCGGAATATCGTCGACATTTTTCGAAGGTGCCTGAAGCACCTGCTGCGCCACCGCCCACGGGCGCCAGCGTGCGACGCTCGAATCACCAAACATCGCCACCGTCGGCAGGCCCAGCCCGGCGCCAAGGTGCATGGCGCCGCCATCGGCACAGATCATCGCCGAGCAGGTGGACAAGGCGGCGATCAGTTCGGGCAGTTCATGTGTTGGCGTTGCGGCCAGCGGGAAGCCACTTCCCAATGCGTCGCTGATCTGTGCAGCCTTGGCGTCATCGCCGGGATGCATCGGGTCGTCGCAGTTCCCCGGCGACCAGAGCAGGACAAAGCGCAACGTTGCATCTTGTGCATGCAGTTCCCGCAGCAAGGCGACAAAGCGCTCCGCTGGCCAGCGCTGCGACGGCTTGCGTGCACTGATATGGATGGCGACGCGTGATGGATCACGAGCGGCGGTACGCTGTACGACCGCTGCCGGCGGCACACCCTGAATGCCAAACACACTGGCAGCGCGAAACACGTCTTCCACTTCGTGGAGCGGCGCATTCGCGATTGGCAATTCGACATCTGCGCCGGCCTTGCCGTAGCCGATGATGCGCCCCGGCTTCAGCCATCGCGCCATTTTCACGACGCGTGGCTGCGGTGTGGTGGTGGCGACGATGACGTCGTCGATCTTCATTGCGCGCAAACGACGCATCATTTTCCAGCGCCGCCAGAAAATGCCGATCAGGCTTTCGCCTGCGCTGCGGTGCTTGGCCTTGGTGTAGACGTAGACGCCATCGAGATCCGGGTTGCCATCCAGCACTGGCGCGTTGTAGCTGTTGACCATGGCGCCGATCCAGGCATCGGGGAAGCGCTCGCGCAAGGCGCGGATCAATGGCGTGGTGCATACCAGGTCGCCGATATTGTCGCGACGAATGATCAGGATGCGCGGAGACTTGGTGAGAGCCACGCTTACCCCTCTCCCCGGCCCTCTCCCCCAAGGGGAGAGGGAGAAAAACACCGCCACGTTACCCATACCGCAGCGACAGAGGAGGAGGGGCCGCGCCACAACACCCCTCTCCCCTTGTGGGAGAGGGGCAGGGGGAGAGGGGTAGCCTGTATGGTCAAATCTTCTCTCGCTCGGTGGAAGAGGGGGTAAGTTCATCCAGTATTGCCTGCAAAACCACGTCTGTTACCTTCAAGACATCGTCGTTCCAGAAGCGCATCACCCTGAATCCCTGGCGACGAAGCCAGGCATCTCTTGTCTGGTCATGTACAGAGCCCGCATGTTGCCCGCCGTCAACCTCCACAATCAGGGCGGCATCATGACAGACGAAGTCGACAATGTAAGTGCCTATCGGCTGTTGACGCCTTAATTTGAACCCTTGCAATCTCTGCCCTCTCAGGAAATACCATAATCTTTGTTCAGCATCCGTCATGTTTCTGCGCAGTTGTTTGGCAAAATCATGGTTCGGCATTTAATCTACCCCTCTCCCCAGCCCTCTCCCACAAGGGGAGAGTGAGAACAGCAGCGTACGAGGTAACTGGAACACATGGCAACGTATGCAATCGGCGATATTCAGGGCTGTCATGACGCCTTGATCGAACTGCTCGACATGACGGGTTTCAACGCGACTCGCGACCGGTTGTGGCTGGTGGGGGATCTCGTCAATCGCGGCCCGCAATCCCTTGAAGTGCTGCGATACGTCAGGAGTCTGGGTGATGCGGCGACGGTTGTGTTGGGCAATCACGACCTGCATCTTATCATGCGGGCCTACGGCCACAGCCGCACCAGCAGCGAGGATACGCTGGATGAGGTGCTCGCCGCGCCGGACTGCGCGGAGCTGATGCAGTGGCTGCGCCAATGCCCCTTGTTCCATCGTGAAGACGACCATGCGATGGTCCATGCCGGCCTGTTGCCACAGTGGTCGGTACGGCGCGCGGCCGAACTCGGTGCCGAAGTGCAGGCGGCCTTGATGGCGGACAACTACACCAAATTCCTCGCCCACATGTGGGGCAGCAAACCGGATGCGTGGGACGACGATTTGCAGGGGTGGGAACGGCTGCGGGTAATCGTCAATGCGATGACACGCATGCGCTTCTGCACGCCGCAAGGCGTGATGGAATTTCGTTCCAAGGGTTCGCCGCAAAACCCGCCGTCGGGTTTCATGCCCTGGTTCGCCGTACCGGAGCGCAAGAGCAGAAAGCACACCATGATCTTCGGCCACTGGTCGGCGCTGGGTTTCTACGAAGAACCCAAGCTGCTGGCACTGGATTCGGGCTGCCTGTGGGGTGGTTCCTTGACAGCAGTGCGGTTGGAAGATCGCAAGGTCTTCCAGCTGCCTTGCCCGGGCGGGTTGCCGGTCAATGCAACTGATTGAGGTGGTGGCTGATCGCGTGGTGCGCTCGGGCAGAGAGGTGCCGTCGATCACCATCACCGGCGTGAAGTGATGGCAGCAGCGTGACTGTGACGGCAATGCCATCAGCGCAGGCGATGGACCAGAAGCAGTCAAGCAGGGTCATCTCGTCGATGTAGGCAGCTGCATGCGACCGAGCGCCAGCACCATCGGTGTAACAGATCGCGATTGGCCTGACATCAACCGCTGCATCAATGGCTGACTGAAACAGGGCGCTGTGAAAGGGCAGCATGCAGTCGCCATTGCTGGTCGTGCCTTCAGGAAAGACTGCGATATGTTTGCCCGCACGCAGATGCTCGACCATCTCAAGCTGCGCGCGTTGCGCGGCTCGGCGACTGCCGCGATCGAGAAACAGCGTATCGGTGTTTTTTGCCAGCCAGCCGATCAGCGGCCAGCGGCGCACGTCGTCCTTGGCCACGAAGCTGCAGGGCAGGCAGGCATTGATGGCAAAAACGTCAGTGAAAGAAATATGGTTCGATACGACAAGGCCGTTCCGGGGCAGCTCGCCGACGACTTTCAAGCTGATGCCCAGCACGTGCAACAGGCGTGCAGACCAGCGCCGCTTCAGCGTCAGCTTTTCCGGATCGTCGCAAAAGGGATAGCGCAGCGCTACCGTCAGCAAGCCGCCGACGAAATGCATGACTACGCGGGTCAGGCGCAGCGACGCGCGCAACCATGCACGCCAATGCGTGCGTGAATTCATTTTTCGTTGGTTAGTGGGTTACGCGCGTGGCACCACTGCCGGATAGCAGGCGTACCCGGTCACCGGGCTTGAACTCTTCGTCGGCCGCCTGCGTAATGGCGGTGTAGGTTCCGTTCTCCAGCTTGACGGTAATCTCGATACCGTTCTGCTTGGTCGTCGAGTTTTCAATCGCGGCACCGGCGACGCCGCCAGCCACGGCGCCAATGATGGCGCCGACATTGGAGCCGCGCCCCTGTCCCATGCCGGAACCGGCAATGCCACCGATGGCAGCCCCCGCACCGGCACCGACGGGTGACTTGGTGCCGTCGATGGTGACGGGGCGCACGCTGTCCACCACGCCCATGCGCACGGTCATCTCGCGCATGGTCTGTTCACGGCTGTAGGTGCTGGCGGACTGGCTGGCACAGGCACCCAGCAGCAATGCAGTAATCGTGGCAGCGGCAACTGAAACAAGAGGGTGTTTGTTCATTTTGGTTTCCTTCGCAAAGTGGACGTGTCTACCAGAGCGTACTGCCAAATGCTGCAGCATATCGCTGCGCAATTTTTTCTCGCGTGGGCTTGTGATTCTGCCCGCCACGATGCGCAATCTTGATCGAGCCCATCAATGAAGCCAGGCGCCCCGTTTTCTCCCAACCCCATTGCTGGGCAATTCCATACAGCAGGCCGGCGCGATAGGCGTCGCCGCAACCCGTGGGGTCGACCAGCGCGTCCGGTTTGGCACAGGGAATTTCGATGCGCTTGCCCTGCGTGTAGATATGTGAACCCTCGCCACCCAAGGTGACGATGAGTGCTTCGACATGCTGTGCCAGTTCTTCAAGGGTCTTGCCGGTGCGGTCGCAGATCAGCTTGGCTTCATAGTCGTTGACCGTGCAATAGGTGGCAAGTTCAAGAAACTTCATCAGCTCTTCGCCATTGAACATCGGCAAGCCCTGCCCGGGATCGAAAATGAAAGGCACGCCGGCCGCCTTGAATTGCGCTGCGTGCTCCGTCATGCCATCGCGACCGTCCGGCGAGATGATGCCAAGCCTTGCGTCTTTGGCATCGGCGACACGGTTCTGGTGCGAAAAGCTCATCGCGCCGGGGTGGAAGGCCGTGATCTGGTTGTCATCGATGTCGGTGGTGATGAAGGCCTGCGCAGTAAAGCTACCTTCAACCTGCCGCACGTGGCTGGCATCAAGGGCCAGCTGCTTGAGTCGGTGCATGTAGGGCGCCGAATCGTCACCTACCGTGGCCATGATCAAGGGTTCGCTGCCGAGCAGCTTGAGGTTGTAGGCGATGTTACCGGCGCAGCCACCAAATTCGCGCCGCATTTCAGGCACCAGGAAAGCGACATTGAGAATGTGAATCTGCTCGGCGAGGATGTGGTTCTTGAATCGATCAGGGAACACCATGATCGTGTCGTAGGCGATGGAGCCGCAAATCAGTGTTTTCACAAAAATCCTCAGGGGTAGAAAATATAAAGTCGATAGCCGACTGCCGGCAGATCGCCGACATCAAGCGGCAGGGTCACTACGGTTTCCCCATTGGCGGGGAAGCCGGCGGCGAGATTGGTACCTTTCGGAACGTAGTCAACTGCAGCAAAGTGTTTGACCGCGAGCTTGTGGTCGGCGACGTCCGTCAGCGTCAGTTCCAGCGTTGGCCATTCCTGTGCATACACTGCCTTGTTGCGCAGTGTGGCGCTGAGCGTCAGCCTGCCCGTTTGTGCAACATCGGGGTGCAGATCCGAGGCGTCAATGCTCAACGATTCGATTGTGCGCGGGCGGGGCACTTCACAGCGCAACGGTTTGCATGCCCGTTGCAGCAGGGGCCGCAAATCAGGACGCAGCACCGCAATCTCGACGCGATAAAAATAGATGGCTTGTGCAGCCAGGGCAATGGCGGCAACGACGCTGGCCAGAATCCACGGCCAGCGTCGGGAGGGTGGTGCGCCGTCAAGCAGTGGCGAATCGGCGAGATAGTCGGTGAGGTCGGCAGGTTGATCGGCAGTTTCTTCACCGGCTTGCGATTGCGTGATTGCTTCCTCGACACTGTCGGCCGCAGTTTCGATTTCGGTGGCCGGCACGTCGTCTGCCGCCTCGGGCAAGGATTCATGCGCGGGTTCTTCTGCAATTACTTCGGCATCGCCAATGTCGATGACATCAACGTCGCCCTCATCGGCTGCTTCATCGGTCGTCAGTACCTCGGCAACGGGAGCAATCGGCAGCGCTGCATCTTCGTGAATCGCCTGGATTGGTGTTGCTTCGACAATATCGTCATCCAGCGTTTCGAGCGCGTTGAAGACGAGCTTGCATTTTCCGCACCTCACCTTGCCGGCACGTACCTTCAGCTGAGCCGGCGTCACGCGGAACGTGGTGCTGCAATCCGGGCACTTGGTCAGCATCGGTCGCGAACTCCTTCAAGGCGACACCAGCCTTCGCGCACTGCGCCGACATGCAGATCGATCCACGGGGCATAGGCGTCAATCACCTGCTGCGACTGGGTATCGAGCACCCCGGAAAGTGCGAGTCGCCCGTTTGGTGCAACCCGGCTGGAGAGCAGGGGTGCCAGCACGCACAGCGGGTTGGTCAAAATGTTCGCGGCGACGAGGTCAAAGGTTTCGGGCAGGGGCTGGCTCGAATGGCGCAGGTCGATCACCACATTGTTCTGGTCGGCATTGCGCCGGGCTGCTTCGATGGCCTGCAGATCAATTTCAACGCCGACCACATTGCGCCCGCCGAGTTTGGCGGCGGTAATCGCCAGGATGCCGGAACCGCAGCCGTAGTCGAGCAGGGTGTTGCCATCCTGCACGTTGCCCAGCAGCCATTCGAGACATAGCCGGGTGGTCGGGTGCGAACCCGTACCAAAGGCCATGCCGGGATCGAGCTTCAAATTGATCGCATTGCTGTCTGGCGCATCGTGCCAGGTCGGCACAATCCACAAGCGCTCGTCAATCCTGATCGGTTCAAATTGCGACTGGGTGAGCTGTACCCAGTTCTCTTCGGCAACATCCTGGAATTCGATGGGCGGTGTCTCGCCCAGGCCGATGTCCTGGGCGGCCGCAGCGACGATGCCGGCGAGGTCGTGCGCCGGATCGAACAATGCAATCACCTTGCTGTTGTCCCACAGCGGTGTGGCCGGGCTGCCCGGTTCGCCGAACTGCGGTGTTTCCGAATCGGTGCCGGCGTCGGCATCTTCCACGCTGACCGAGAGCGCACCGCGCTCCATCAACGCTTCAGAAAGTGCCTCCGCATGTACCGCGCGGGTTCGTATCAATACGTTGACCCACACGTCTGTGCCGCCTCACTTGCTTTTCGCCGCTTGATGCTCGGCGAGTCGCTCTTCCAGATAGTGGATATTGGTACCGCCCAGCACAAAGCGTTCGTCCAGCATCAGGTGCTGGTGCAGCGGAATATTGGTCTTGATGCCATCGACCATCATCTCGGACAGTGCTATGCGCATGCGACGGATTGCCTGCTCGCGCGTATCGCCATAGACAATGACCTTGCCGATCATCGAGTCGTAATTCGGTGGCACCGTGTAGCCGGTGTATGCATGCGAGTCGACGCGCACGCCGGGCCCGCCCGGCGCATGCCAGTTGGTGATCTTGCCCGGCGACGGCGTGAACTTGAAGGGGTCTTCGGCATTGATCCGGCACTCGATGGCGTGGCCCTTGAGTTCGATGTCACGCTGGCGGAAGCGGAGCTTCTCGTTGGCGGCGACACGGATCTGCGTCTGCACGATATCGATGCCGGTAACCAGCTCGGTGACCGGATGTTCAACCTGCACGCGGGTGTTCATTTCGATGAAGTAGAACTCGCCGTTCTCATAGAGAAACTCGAACGTGCCTGCGCCGCGATACTTGATCTTGCGGCAGGCATCGGCACAGCGCTCGCCGACCTTGGCGATCAGCCGGCGGTTGATGCCCGGCGCCGGCGCTTCTTCGATCACCTTCTGGTGGCGTCGTTGCATCGAGCAGTCGCGCTCGCCCAGATAGACGGCGTTGCCAAACTGGTCAGCCAGTACCTGGATTTCGATGTGACGCGGGTTCTCGAGGAACTTCTCCATGTACACGGTCGGGTTGCCGAAAGCGGCACCAGCTTCGGTACGTGTCATGTTGACGGCGTTGATCAGCGCGGCCTCGGTATGCACCACACGCATGCCGCGTCCGCCCCCGCCGCCCGCCGCCTTGATGATGACCGGGTAACCGATGGCGCGGGCAATCTTGATGATTTCCTTTGGATCCTCGGGCAGAGCGCCCTCCGAACCGGGAACGCACGGAACTCCCGCGGCCTTCATCGCGTTCTTGGCGCTGACCTTGTCGCCCATCAAGCGGATGGTTTCTGCGCGCGGTCCGATGAAGATGAAGCCGGATTTTTCTACGCGTTCGGCGAAGTCGGCGTTCTCGGAAAGAAAGCCGTAACCGGGATGGATTGCCTGCGCGTCGGTGACTTCGGCCGCCGAAATGATGGCGGGAATATTGAGATAGCTCAGCGCCGAAGGCGGGGGGCCGATGCAGACTGATTCGTCTGCCAGCTTCACGTATTTGGCTTCGGTATCTGCCGTCGAATGTACTGCAACGGTCTTGATGCCCATTTCGCGGCAGGCGCGCAGGACGCGGAGGGCGATTTCGCCGCGATTGGCTATGAGGATCTTGTCAATCATTTTGACTCCGCGTCGAAGTCGCCCTTGTGGGCTTCGCCCACCGCGCGATTTAGCTTCGCTGCTGCGCCGGCTTTTGCCGGCTGGTCACCGCGATTGGCTATGAGGATCTTGTCAATCATAAATGCCGGGATCAGCCGATCACGAACATGGGCTGGCCGAATTCGACTGGCTGCCCGTTTTCGACCAGGATGGCTTTTACGGTGCCGGCGACATCGGATTCGATTTCGTTCATCAGCTTCATGGCTTCGAGGATGCAAAGCGTGTCCCCGACCTTGACGGCGCTGCCGACCTCGACAAACGACGGAGCACCCGGGCTGCCGGAGCGATAAAAGGTACCCACCATTGGTGCCGGGACGACATGCCCTTCCGGCTCGGCAGCCACTGGTGCAACGGGCGCTGCGACCGGCGCTGCTGCCTGTGCGGCCGCGGCCTGCGGCGCACCGAGCATGACGGTGGTCGGTGCGGCAGCGGTCATTTGCTTCGAAATGCGGATTTTCTCTTCGCCTTCGCTGATTTCCAGCTCCGAGATTCCGGAATTTTGTACAAGATCAATCAGGGTTTTAAGTTTTCTCAGGTCCATAGGGCCTCCGTGCAGTGCAGAAAAGCCGACAGGCGCCAGGGCGCGTCGGAGCGATCAGATTCAGGAAAGGTTTTGCAACGCGGCGTCGAGCGCCAGGTCGTAGCCTTGTACGCCCAGCCCGCAGATCACGCCTTGGGCAGATGCCGAAAAATGCGAGTGATGGCGGAATTCCTCGCGGGCGTGAATGTTCGAGATATGTACCTCGATGAACGGGATGGCGACCGCCTTCAGCGCATCCGGTATGGCGATGCTGGTGTGGCTGTAGGCGCCGGGGTTGATGATGATGTAGCTGATGCCCTCGTCCCGGGCGCTTTGCACCCGGTCAACCAGTTCGCCCTCATGGTTGCTCTGGTAGGTTTCCAGCATCGCGCCGGCCGCCTTGGCCTTGGCTGCCATTCGGGTGTGGATGCTGGCGAGTGTGGTCTTGCCGTAGATACCCGGCTCACGGGTACCCAGCAGGTTCAGATTCGGGCCATGCAAAACGAGAATGCGGGCTTGGCCGGCACTCGTTGCTTTTGCCTTTTTACTATCCGTTGGCTTCGTCATGGGTGTCAGTTTGCCGCAAATGACAGCACTTTGTCCAGTAAACCCCTTGGTACAAGCCGTCAATCAAAGCAGTGGCTTCAGTTGCTTTGAGAGGTCTTCCTTGCTTAGTCGCCCCAAGTGTGCGGATAGCGGCTTGCCATCGCGACCCAGGATGATGGTAAATGGGAGCCCTTGCTGCGGGTTGCCCAATTGAGCCATCAGACCGGTGATATCGGGGTTGGCAACAAGCAAAGGGTAGCTGACCGGAGTTTTTTTGGTGAAATCGACGACGTTGGATGCCTGATCGACGGCAATGCCAACAAATTGCACTCCGTTTGGACCGTATTCATCCTGCGCCTGCGAAAATTCCGGCATCTCTTCCCGGCATGGTGGGCACCATGTCGCCCAGAAGTTGATGACCAGAATCTTGCCCTGCCATGCATTCAGCGTTTTGGCATCACCTTCAGGGGTTTTGAACGAAGTTACCAGCAATTGCTGAACCGCGTTTGCATTGGATGTACCCGTTTGCGGGGCTGATTGGGACCGCGTCCAGCGCCCGAATTCGAGCCCGCCCCAGCCGGCGGCAAGCGCAAGCACCATGATCAACGCCCCTTTTTTAACAGGCGTCATCCCGGTACCTGGGCGATCAATGCTGCAACTGCCGTGGTGCTGGCACGGGTCGGGCGTGTCGGGGAATCGCGTTTTTGCTGGCGTTCGCTGGTGCTGGGATAGACCGAAAGAGTGACTGGCGTGTCATCCCAGACCAGATGCAGCTGGGTTTCGGCTGCGCCTGCGCGTGGGCGACGCGGTTCCGAGCTTTCGTAGGAGATGCTGCGAGATAGTAGCGAGATCTCGACATCTTTGGTGCTGTCTGCATACAGGTCGATCTCGATGCCGGTGTAACGTCCGGCCGTTCCGTCCAGAACGGCGCCGGTGAGGTAGGGGTGAAAGTCGGTCAGCAGGCCCATCACGTCAAGGGCGGCTTCGCGCAGCGACCGCAGGCGTTCGGGTTGTTCGTCTTCCTGAAACAGCGATTGGTAGGCACGCAGCTCGGTTTCGATTTCATCATTGGTGGGCAGGGTCTCGCCATCTCCGACCCCAAGCGCCTTGGCCGCCTTGCGCTTGGCAAAGCCGTAATCGGCGATTCCATCCTCCGCCATCATTCGGGCAGCGAGGCCGGCGATCGACCGACGCACCTGGTTTTTGCCGTGGATGCCGGAGTTGCCGAAATGACCTGAGCGCGCTGAAGACTTGTGACGGGGCATGATGGCAGTCGATGGGCTCGGGAACCAGGAGAGCTGATTCGGTGACGGGTTAGAATCTTTGTCCATTCTACACACCGCATTTGCGGTGATATTTCCAACAGACCCTCCTTCACCATGCATATCCACATCCTCGGCATTTGCGGCACTTTCATGGGCGGCATCGCGCTGCTTGCACGTGAGGCAGGGCATCAGGTTACCGGTTGCGATGCCAACGTTTATCCGCCGATGAGCACGCAACTGGAACAGCAGGGCATCGCCTTGACCGAGGGTTACGGTGCCGACCAGATCACGCTCCAGCCCGACCTGTTCGTGGTCGGCAACGCCATCTCGCGCGGCAATCCGCTGCTCGAAGAAATTCTCGATCGCAACCTGCCCTATGTCTCCGGCCCGCAATGGCTGGCAGAGAACATCCTCAAGGACAAGTGGGTTCTCGCCGTAGCAGGTACTCACGGCAAGACCACGACGACATCGTTGCTGGCCTGGATTCTGGAAGATGCCAAGCTCAACCCCGGCTTTCTGATCGGTGGGGTGCCGCAGGATTTTGGCGTTTCCGCCCGACTGACCGACTCGCCCTTTTTCGTCATCGAAGCCGACGAATACGACACGGCGTTTTGCGACAAGCGCTCCAAATTCATCCACTATCGCCCGCGTACCGCAATCCTCAACAATCTCGAATTCGACCATGCCGACATTTTTGCCGACCTTGCCGCGATCGAAACCCAGTTCCACCACCTGGTGCGGACCCTGCCGAGAAATGGCCTGATCGTCGCCAATGGTGGAGAGGAAAGTCTCAAGCGCGTATTGGAACGTGGTTGCTGGACGCCAACGGAATGGTTCAACAGTGGCGAAGGCTGGCAGGCCGGCAGCGAGGCTGGTGAAGAATTCAGCGTCAACCTGAAAGGCGCCCGTGTCGGGCAAACCAGCCTGTCGCTACCCGGCGCGCACAATCGCGCCAACGCCGTGGCCGCCGTGGCTGCTGCGCGCCATGTCGGCGTGCCGGTCGAGGTGGCACTGCAGGGGCTTGCCCGCTTCAAGGGTGTCAAGCGTCGCCTTGAGATCCGCGGCACCGTGCGCGGCATTACCGTGTTCGATGATTTCGCCCATCACCCGACCGCAATCGAAGCCACCATCA